>JAUXFT010000011.1 GCA_030622755.1 Aestuariirhabdus sp.
ACAGACGTAACTTTATGCCTCGAATCTCATGCACTATTTGTCCCTAAATTAGTTCCTCTATTAGTTCCTCTTTCCAGTCTGCCCTCTCAACATTACTCTAAGTTGATGCAAAGTACTGCTTCTGATTCATGGATCCGATTAAGACGTATCTGCGAGGTTTCGATTGGTCTGCTATATGAGTGCTTTTCTATACACTTAGCACGCGAGTATCTGTGACAACACCTGGAGATTAATGGACTTTATTGGGAATTATTCGAGTGCATCTATCGGAAAATTTCCCATAGGAATCTGTGCACACAAATGAGGACTGCCTTCAAAAAGGATCAAAAAAACTTTTGCTATTCAGGCAGGTGCGCCTCGATAATAGTGCCACAAGAAGAGCGACCCAACACTTCTCCATGGAGACCAGGGTTCAAGTAATTCCCGAGCATGTTTGGGAGATGGTTTCCCGCAAAGACCCTTAAGTTTTCCAAGCGCTATCAGGAGTGCCAAATCATCCGCTGGGAAAATATCCTGACGACCAAGCGAAAACATTAAATATATTTCAGCGCTCCAGCGACCAAAACCCTTGAGAGTAGTAATCTTCTCAATCGCCTGTTGGTCACTCATCTGTTGCAAACCATCTACATCAAACGCTCCCGTCTGGATAGCATTCGCTAAACCTTTAGCGTACTCCACTTTGCGCCATGAGAAGCCTGTATCGCGCAGTTCCTGATCATCAAGGCTCATCAAGGCAGCTGCGGACATTTCAGGCAATAGATTAAATACTCTTTGCATAATGAGGCTGGCAACTTCAGTTGAAATCTGCTGGCTGACGATTATCGACAGAAACGTTTCAAATCCCTTAGGACGCAGTCTGGGTGGAGGTGGACCCAATCTTTCATACGCAATGGCAACATCCTGATCGATATTGCTCAATACCCGCATCCCTTTCACTATGGTTTTTTCATCCATAAATCACCCATCAAATATCAAGCTCCATCCGATAAGCAATACGCATCGACTTATCGGCCGTAATACCAAAAATCTGGCATACGCCTATGATCTGCATCTTAGCAGACAGCGCTAAACGCTGATTAGACTTTGCGCCGCCACACTCTGCCATCAATAGCAGACAGGCCCAATGCGATCAAAAGCATTCCCAAGTAATGCACCGTTTCCAGAGATTCATCGAGGTACAAGGCGCCGAGGATAATCGCCGATACCGGAATCAGCAAGGTTACCAGTAGCAGATTCGTCGCTCCAGACGATTCCAGTAATTTGAAATAGAGTACATACGCGGCGGAGGTTGAAAAAATCGCAAGTCCGACAATAGCCAGCCAAACAGATAAACTGATCTCTGTCATAGCAAAGGAGCCATCAAACATTAATCTGAACGATGAATCAAAGATAAACGCAATGGGAAGCATAACCAGCGCCGACGCGGTAACCTGCCCCGCCGCAGTAACAATTGAATTGACCTCCATCGCTTTAAACCTCCGCCCATAAACTCCGGCAAACGCATAGGATAATGCCGCCGCTAACACGGCCAGTTGCGCTAACGTACTTAAGCTTCCGCCATTGGATAAGTCGGGAATACCTATCATCACAATCACCCCGGCAAATCCAATCAAAACACCCAATATTTTTGCTAGTGAGAAGCGCTCATCTGGTAACAGCAAGCCTGCAACAATAACCGTAAACATTGGCGTTGCCGCGTTAAGGATTGCAGCCAGTCCCGAGGCAATATGCGTTTGCCCCCACACAATAAGCACGAAAGGAATGACGTTATTCAATAGCCCCATTCCTAAAAATGCCAGCCATACCCTTATTCTTTTCGGTGGCACCAACCCCATCATCAACGCGATGCACCACAAAACAATAGCCGCCAAAGCTACCCGTAAAGTCACTATCGTTAATGGCGACAATTCGGCAACGGCTACACCAATCAAAAAAAACGAGCCACCCCATAACACCGACAAAACAATCAGCATTATCCACTCGCGAGCCCCCATCGAGGCATTAATTGCGGAATTAGCTGGAGAGTTTTTTGATACAGCCATGATTTATACCTTTTATTGGCAATTTTCTATGGGTGATTTTTTTATGGGTGATTTATTATGGAGAATGTTCCTGCCTAAAACTGAGCAGTCCGCTATTTGCTTTCGTTCGATATACCGTACCGCTTTAAAAATGTGGCAACCATCCGATTCCTGTTTTTATATTTTCTTTCCAACCAACTATTGCATCTGCAGCTGATGCCAGTTAGCAGCACTACATTACAGAACGTCGCAGAACATCTCGACTCAGATCGCGCACTTTTTTTTCAATAAAAATTCCATAGCAATATTCAGATGGAAACGATTACCTCAATAGCGTCAAATAGATTCCAATACGTTGCCTGCAGCCGCTATTAAAGGATTATTTCCAGAAGAAGCATGCAAAATGATTTACATTAAGCATTAAATAAAAGGGTTAACTATGACAATGCCATCTGAACAGAAAATGCGGTCAGCCATTACATCACGGGATAAATCCCTGGACGGGCATTTCTACTATGGCGTTATTACCACGGGCGTGTTTTGTCAGCCTTCATGCACATCACGCCCGGCCAAGGCTGAAAATCTGCGTTTTTTTGCTTGCGTTGAAGATGCGATAACGTCGGGATTCAGGCCCTGTAAACGTTGCAAGCCTGGCACTGATTATGCGCACAGCGGCACACTAACCAAAATTGCACGTTACATTGAAGAGAATGCCGAAAAGAAACTGACGCTGAACACCCTGGCCAATATGGCAGACCTTTCTCCCTCAAGATTTCATAGAGTTTTCAAAGAAACTTTTGCCGTTTCTCCCCGACAGTATCAGGACGCCGTACGAATGCGTCGTTTCAAACAATCTCTAAAGGATGGAGATGGTGTTACCGATGCTATTTTCTCATCCGGGTTTGGATCAATTAGCCGCGTGTATGGTGAAGCTTCTCGTAACATCGGAATGAACCCGAAAACCTATCGAGCAGGGGGCGCTGGAGAAATAATCTCCTACGCATGCCGTAATACCACCTTCGGCCTGATGGCAATGGCCGCTACAGACAAAGGCGTCTGTTTTGTACAATTTGGGGATAATGAGTCGTCCCTGATAACACAATTGAGCGCGGAGTTTCCCAACGCGGATCTGCGTACTTCAAATCCGCAAATTTCCCCCTTACTTGATGACTGGATATCCGCGCTTGATCGACACCTGAGCAAAGGGTCTCCAACACCTGACCTGCCTATCGATATGCGAGGCACCGCTTTTCAAATGACGGTCTGGCAATTTCTTCTCAGTATCCCCGAAGGCGACGTGCTCAGCTATGGTGAGCTTGCTGCAAATATCAAAAAGCCCAAAGCAATACGTGCCGTGGCATCTGCCTGCGCCGCTAACCGTATCGGGATCCTGATTCCCTGCCATAGAGTACTTCGCGGAGACGGCAGTCTGGGGGGGTATCGCTGGGGATTAGAGCGTAAACGCGCGCTTCTCGATTCGGAAAGAAAGCGTCGCTCCAGAGAGTAATCTTTGAAGTAGGATGCGCTTCGATACAATCACATTGCCACCGATCGCCAATTACAATACCTGGCTTTAACGTGAGTTTTTTAATCGTTATGCCGAAAAATTCAAATTGCGCAGGGATTATTTGCCAAGGATAGCTTGGCAGAAATCGTTTGGTGAGGATTACTTGGTAGGGATTGCTTTGTAGGGATTGCTTGGTAAAAATTGACAGGTAAGAACATCTTGAAAAAAAGCATTCAGAATTTCGATGCAAGACACAACAGATTAAACGTAATTAGAAGCAGTACAAAAGGGAAATAATTATTAATTAATCCACCAATAATCATTTCCCCTATCAGTGCGATATAAAACCGGTGTTATAAACCTGGTGTTATACAAACGGGCATAAAACCTTACTTATAGTAAGCATTCGTCCGTTCGGTATGATCAGTGACGTCACGAACGCCTTTAAGCTCGGGAATACGCTCCAACAAGGTTTTTTCGATACCCTCTTTCAAGGTAACGTCGGCCATGCCACAGCCCTGGCAACCGCCGCCAAACTTTAATACCGCATAATCATCGGCAACCTCAACAAGATCAACCTGACCACCATGCGATGCCAGTCCCGGGTTAATTTCAGTCACCAGATAATAGTTAATACGTTCACTGACCGAACTATCTTCACCAATATTTGGAATCTTGGCATTAGGTGCCTTGATTGTCAGCTGGCCGCCCATTCGATCTGACGCATAGTCAACAAACGCATCTTCCAGGTAAGTTTCACTGTCGACTTCAATAAACGCGTTGAATCCTTTTAATTCCTTAACCTGATCTCCCGGCTTACTCTCGCCAGGCTTACAGTAAGCGATGCAGGTTTCCGCGTATGGCGTACCAGGCTGGGTGACAAACACCCGTATACCAATACCTTCCACTTCCTGCTTTGACAGCAGGTCCGCTAGATAATCCTGTGCTGACTCGGTAATTGTGATCGACATCGCTAATAATCCACATCAAATTCCATACTCGCCCAAGGCGTAAGCGTTCGGGGCCAATTAACCAATGATTCTACTAGGTTATTGAGTAACTTCCCATAGACTAATGAATCGCTCTCAATATTACCTGTGCCCTTTCTCTGATAAAATCCCCCGCCATCAGTTCAATCAACTTAGTCAACAACGACGACTCCCCAGGCAGACACCATGAATTCGCACAATCCGCGTTCCGCCCTTCTTCAACAAGCGCTTGCATCCCGTATTTTGATTCTGGATGGCGCCATGGGCACCATGATCCAGCGTCATAATTTCACCGAGCAAGATTATCGGGGAAGGCGGTTTGCCGATTACCATATGGATATCAAAGGCAACAATGACCTGCTGTCTTTAACCCAGCCAGAGATAATCAAAAACATTCACAGCGCCTACCTGGAAGCCGGCGCAGATATTGTCGAGACCAACACCTTCAACTCGACCCAAATATCACAGGCTGATTATGAAATGCAGTCTCTGGCGAGCGAAATCAACCGTGAATCCGCTCGTTTAGCCCGTGAAGCAGCCGATGAATTCAGCGCCCTTACACCAGATAAACCACGCTTTGTGGCTGGTGTTCTTGGTCCAACTAGCCGTACCTGTTCCATCTCACCTGACGTCAATGATCCCAGCGTGCGTAACGTCACCTTTGACGAGCTTGTAGAGGATTATCTGCTCTCAACTGAAGCTCTGGTTGAAGGCGGCGTTGATATCCTGCTGATTGAAACCATATTCGATACGCTGAACGCCAAGGCTGCTGTATACGCGGTTCAGGAATATTTCGAGCAGTCGGGTAAAACGTTACCGATCATGATTTCTGGCACCATTACCGATGCCTCCGGTCGCACTCTGTCTGGCCAGACCACTGAAGCATTCTGGAACTCTTTGGCGCACGCGAAACCGATCTCTATCGGCTTGAACTGTGCGTTAGGAGCCAAGGAACTTCGCCCCTACGTCCAGGAACTTTCTCGCATCGCCGACGTCAACGTATCAGCTCACCCTAACGCGGGTCTGCCTAACGAGTTTGGCGAATATGACGAAACACCAGAAGAGATGGTCGCCGTAGTGGAGGAGTTCGCGGCCAGTGGTTTCCTCAATATCATTGGTGGCTGCTGCGGTACTACACCGGACCACATCCTCATGATTGCCGAAGCGATGGCCAAATATCAACCACGCCCTATTCCGGAAATAAAGCCGGCTCTGCGATTGGCAGGTCTTGAACCATTTAATATCGATGCCGATTCCCTGTTCGTTAACGTTGGTGAACGCTGTAACGTTACCGGATCAGCCAAGTTCAAGCGCCTGATTCTCGAAGAGGACTACGATACCGCCCTCGAAGTCGCAGCAGAACAAGTTGCAGATGGCGCCCAGGTCATCGATATCAACATGGATGAAGGCATGCTGGATGCCCATGCCGCCATGACCCGTTTCCTCAATCTGATTGCCTGTGAGCCGGATATCGCCAAACGGCCAATTATGGTGGACTCCTCAAAATGGGACGTTATCGAAGCAGGTCTTAAATGCATTCAGGGTAAACCTATCGTTAACTCCATCAGCCTCAAAGAAGGCGAACAGGAGTTTATTGAGAAAGCCCGAGCCTGCATGCGTTATGGTGCTGCGGTGGTTGTGATGGCGTTTGATGAAGATGGACAAGCGGACACCTTCACCCGAAAAACCCAAATTTGTGAGCGCTCCTATCGAATACTGGTCGATCAACTCGGCTTTATTCCCCAGGACATTATCTTCGACCCCAATATTTTTGCCGTCGCGACAGGCATTGAAGAGCACAACAATTACGCGGTCGATTTCATCGAAGCCGCACGCTGGATACGAGAAAATCTACCTTACGCCAGCATCTCTGGCGGCGTCAGCAACGTCTCGTTCTCATTCAGAGGCAACAACCCGGTTCGAGAGGCGATCCACTCCGTCTTCCTCTACTATGCAATCCGCGCCGGGCTCAACATGGGTATCGTCAATGCTGGACAATTGGCAGTATACGATGACCTGCCAGCAGACCTTAAAGACAAGGTCGAAGACGTTATTCTCAACCGCAACGATGAAACCACCGAAGCCCTGCTCGACATAGCTGAGCAGTATCGCGGTGATGGCAGCTCAGCTGCCTCCCGTAAAGAAGATCTGGAGTGGCGTTCGCTACCTGTTGCCAAGCGACTGGAGCACGCATTGGTCAAAGGCATAACAACCTTTATCGATGAAGACACCGAAATCGCCCGCCTGGAAGCCGACCGCCCTATTGAGGTCATCGAAGGCCCGCTGATGGATGGCATGAACGTGGTGGGTGATCTGTTTGCTGCCGGAAAAATGTTCCTGCCCCAGGTGGTAAAGTCTGCCCGCGTAATGAAGCAATCCGTAGCCATTTTGCAGCCCTATATCGAGGCTGAAAAATCTGAAGGTCAGACATCAAATGGTCGCATCCTGATGGCCACGGTCAAAGGTGACGTGCACGACATCGGTAAGAACATTGTCGGTGTAGTACTGCAGTGCAATAACTTCGAGGTAATTGATCTCGGGGTGATGGTGCCTTGCGAAAAAATTCTGCAGACAGCCATAGAACAAAAGTGTGACATCATTGGTCTTTCCGGCCTGATTACCCCCTCCCTCGATGAGATGGTTACGGTTGCTGCCGAAATGGAACGCCTACAGATCAACCTGCCATTGATGATCGGTGGCGCCACCACATCCAAAGCGCATACCGCGGTAAAAATCGACCCTCAACTCAACTGCAACCAGGTAGTCTACGTGGCCGATGCATCCAGAGCCGTTGGTGTTGCCAGCACCCTGGTATCGGATCGCCTGAGACCTGATTTTTTTGCCAATCTTAGAGTCGAATATGAAGCAGTTCGTGAGCGAGCGGCAAACCGTACCGTGCGTGGTACCGTTCACCCATACAATGAAGCTGTCACACAGGGTCCAAACCTGGATTGGGACAACTTCACGCCAACCAGACCTCGTCAATTAGGCCTGCAAACCTTCACGGATTATCCTCTGCAAGAGTTGGTTGATTACATCGACTGGACCCCGTTTTTTATCAGCTGGGATCTTGCGGGAAAATTCCCCGCTATCCTTACCGACAAAGTCGTCGGCGAAGCTGCCTCTGACCTCTATGCCAACGCGCGTGAAATGCTACAACGCATGATCGATGAAAAACTGATTCGGGCTAACGCAGTTATCGGTATATGGCCAGCCAATCAGGTAAATCACGATGACCTCGAGATTTATAGTGATGAGAGCGAAGAGTCTCGAAACACCCCATTAGCAACACTTCATCACCTGCGCCAGCAACACCGCAAACCGGGCAATAAAAAGCCGCTCACTTCATTGGCTGATTTTGTCGCTCCCAAAGAGAGCGGCATAACGGATTACATAGGTGGATTTGCGCTAACCACCGGACTCGGCGCAGACGAACTGGCTAAACAGTTTGAACAACAGCACGACGATTACAGCGCAATACTTGTCAAGTCACTCGCCGACCGCCTTGCCGAAGCCCTGGCCGAACACATGCATGAGAGAGTTCGGCGCGAAATCTGGGGCTATGAGCAACACGCACCCCTGGATAATGAGTCCTTGATCAAAGAAAAATACCAGGGGATTCGCCCGGCTCCGGGTTACCCTGCATGCCCTGACCATACCGAAAAAGGCCAGCTATTTAAGCTGCTGGATGCCGAAAACCAGTGTCAAATGGAACTAACGGAGAGTTTCGCAATGCACCCGGCAGCGTCTGTGTCAGGCTGGTATTTCGCCCACCCTGAATCTCGCTACTTCCCGGTTGGAAAAATCAACAAGGACCAGGTTGAAACTTATGCTGCTCGCAAAGAAATGAATCTGAGCACCATGGAGCGATGGCTTCGCCCTAACCTCTCCTACGACGCCTAGGGTGAGAACTGCCTTGCAATCAGGGCGTTGGAAGCTCATAGCATCTCTGGCCCTGCCAATTATGGGGGGGATGCTGTCACAGAGCCTTCTGAATCTGGTCGATGCCGCCATGGTAGGCAGCCTTGGAGCAACCGCGCTTGCGGGTGTTGGTGTTGGTGCGTACCTGAACTTTGTCGCAGTCTCGATGATTATAGGGCTTTCTTCAGGCGTACAGTCGGTGGTTGCGCGCCGGATTGGACAAGGTCGACAGTCAATGTGCGCCCAACCACTCAATGTAGGCCTTCTCGCTGCCCTGCTATTCGCCTTGCCGCTTAGCGGCCTGTTCTACCTCCTATCCCCCTGGCTAGTCGAGCTAATCAGCAGTGATCCTGAAGTAACAAAAGTGGCTATCAGTTATTTTGATGCACGAATCACAGCACTGTTTGCCGTGGCCATGAACTTTTCCTTCCGCGGATACTGGAATGGTATCCACCGTCCAGGGACTTACCTGAAAGTCGTGCTCCTGATGCACGCAGCTAATGTTGTAATCAGTTATGGGCTTATTTTCGGTGCCTTTGGTCTTCCCCGAATGGGAGCGGTCGGTGCAGGCTGGGGAACCAGTATTGCGATGGTGTTAGGCTCATTATTGTATTTCAAAATTTCCTGGCGCGATGCACGCCCAAACGGTTTCTTAAGCGCTTTGCCCGATCGCAACACTTTTCGATCAGTCAGTAATTTAGCAATACCAAACTCCCTCCAACAATTACTATTTGCACTAGGCATCACCGTGCTGTTCTCGATCATCGGCCAAATAGGCACCGAAGAGCTGGCGGTTGCCCACGTACTGATCAACCTGGCACTTTTCCTGATACTGCCTGCCGTAGGTTTGGGGATGGCTGCGACCACGCTGGTCAGCAAATCACTGGGCAGCGATAAACCCGAAGAAGCATATCGCTGGGGCTGGGATGTTGTAAAATTTGCAGTTGTGGCACTGCTAGTAATGGGATCACCTTTCTGGTTATTCCCCGATGCGATTTTGAGCATTTTCCTGTACAACGAATCAGCCCGAGAACTTGGAATTCTGCCTTTGCAGCTCACCGCAGCGAGCATGGTTATTGATGCTACCGCTATTGTTCTAACCCAGGCTCTTTTGGGCGCGGGAGCTAACCGAATGGTGATGCGCATTACGGTTTCGCTACAATGGCTTCTGTTTTTACCGGCAGCCTGGCTGCTCGGTCCAGTATTAGGCTATGGATTAGCCGCCATATGGGGGTTACAGCTGTTGCATCGCTGCCTGTCTTCCTTACTTTTTTCATCAATCTGGCGAAAAAAACAATGGATCAACATCCGAATATAAAGCGAGGGCTTTGTGCTCTGGTGTTGCTCAGCACATTTTCCCTCGGGGGGTGTGAAACCCTGTCCTACTATTGGCAGGCGGCAAACGGTCAGCTTGAGCTCAAACGCGATCAGCAGGAAGTGAGTACGCTTATTGAGGATCCTGAAACCGATCCCGCTCTTAAACAGCAATTGTCCAGGGCCCAAGAAATTCTAGCGTTTGCTTACAACGAACTACATCTACCCAACGGCGAAAGTTACCAAACCTATGTCGATACCGGCCGTCCCTATGTGGTCTGGAATCTGTTCGTAGCAGATGAATTTTCCACGCAAGCCTATCAATGGTGCTACCCGATCGTTGGCTGCCTGAACTATCGAGGCTACTTTGATCGTGAAAACGCTGAAACCGTCCGGAAAAGTTATCAACAAAAGGGGTTCGATACATGGATCGGTGGTGTGCGGGCCTATTCCACTCTTGGCTGGTTCAAGGATCCTTTACTCAATACCTTTATCAACGATTCGGAACTGCAACTGGCAGAGCTGATATTTCACGAATTATCGCATCAGCTTGTTTTTGCAGAAGGTGATACCGATTTCAACGAAAGCCTGGCCACCGTGATCGCGCACCATGGCACGCAACTATGGGCTGAGCAGCACTCAATCTCTTATGATCCAGCACATACCAGGCGACAGCTACAACGGCGTTCTGAGTTTGCATCGCTGGTGAATCGCTACCGAAATAAACTCGCGGGTCTTTATAAAACTAAAGAAGACCCTGCTGAAATGCGTCTTAAAAAGGGGCGAATACTCGACAACCTGCGGTTAGAATACGCGGAGAAACGCCGTGGCGAATGGCTCAATTTCGACCTGTTTGATCAATGGATAGCAGGTACACTCAACAATGCAAAACTAAACACAGTGGCCAGCTATTACCGTTGGGTAGAGCCCTTGAATAGCATGCTACAGCATGCCAATTACAACTTGCCGGTCTTTTACCAGAAGTTGGAGCAACTGGCAGATCTGAAACCCGATCAACGGCTTCAGGCGCTGGAAAAGTTGTAATCTATTTTTATAACCATTTAGTTATGTTATATAAAAAAACATTCATTTCTAGAATAAGTAAAAGCTGATAAATTACGCCGCAATACGGGTAGAATCCCAAGGGCATTAATCTGACGCGAGTGAAGCCCGCCACTCGCATGACTTTATAGAGATCCCATGTACAAATACGATACCTACGATAAACAAATCGTTGCTGATCGCGCCCGCCAATATCGTGGGCAGACCGAGCGATATATTGAAGGAGAACTAAGCGACAACGAGTTCCTGCCTTTACGCTTACAAAATGGTCTCTATGTCCAGCGATTCGCCCCAATGCTTCGAATTGCCGTTCCCTACGGCATGATTTCCAGCGTGCAATTACGAAAGATTTCAGAGATATCACGTCGTTTTGACAAGGGCTATGCGCATATTAGTACCCGACAAAATATTCAGTTCAACTGGCCAGCCCTTGAGTCTGTTCCTGACATACTCGATGCCCTGGCCAGCGTACAGATGCATGCAATCCAGACCAGTGGTAACTGTATTCGTAGCGTCACTTCGGATCATTTTGCCGGAGTTGCAGCAGACGAACTGGAGGATCCACGTCCCTGGTGTGAAATCATTCGACAGTGGTCTACCCTGCACCCTGAGTTCGCATACCTGCCGCGAAAGTTTAAAATAGCGGTTAACGGCGCAACCGAGGATCGCGCTGCCGTTGGCGTTCATGACATCGGGCTCACCCTGGTCACCAATACCGAGGGCGATAAAGGCTTTCGCGTACAAGTAGGTGGCGGCCTGGGTCGCACCCCTATCATTGGCAGCGTCATTCGTGAGTTTCTGCCAAGACAACATCTACTGACGTATCTTGAAGCCATATTACGTGTTTATAACCGTTATGGTCGTCGCGATAACAAATACAAGGCCCGAATCAAGATTCTGGTGAAAGCCCTGTCGGCCGAAACGTTTGCCCAAAAAATTGAAGATGAGTGGCAACACGTCAAAGATGGTCAGGCGACTCTGACCCATGAAGAGTTCGAGCGTATCTCAACATTTTTCACCCCACCTGAATATGATCAAAACATTAATAGTGGCGTGTTAGAACAACAATTTGCTAAACACGAAGCCTTTGCTCAATGGCATCAGCACAATGTAACCGAGCACAAAATTGCCGGATACTCGATTGTTACTGTCTCGCTAAAAGCTACTGCACAGGCACCTGGCGATATCAGCGCAGAACAGATGGATGCTATAGCCGACCTTGCAGACAACTATAGCTTTGGCGAATTGCGTACGACACACCTGCAAAATATGGTGCTTGCCGATATTCGCCAGGATCAATTATTTGAAGTCTGGCAAAAACTGAACGCCCTCGATCTCGCCAGCCCAAATATCGGCACACTAAATGACATCATCTGCTGCCCGGGCGGAGACTTCTGTTCTCTGGCAAACGCCAAATCCATTCCGGTCGCAGAAGCGATACAGCGTCGCTTTTCCGACCTCGACAAATTGTATGACATCGGTGAAATAAGCCTTAATTTTTCCGGCTGTATGAATGCGTGCGGCCACCACCATGTAGGTCACATTGGCTTGCTGGGTGTGGATAAAAAAGGTGCGGAGTTTTACCAGATCCAACTCGGGGGAGATGCCAGCCAAAACACCGCATTGGGCAAAATCATCGGCCGCGCCTTTGGTCGTGACGATGTCCCTGATGTTATTGAAAAACTGGTTGATGTGTATCTCACCAACCGTCACCAGGATGAACGCTTTATCGATACGTTCAATCGTATCGGAATTGCACCTTTCAAGGAGCGGGCATATGCCAAAGCTGATTAAAAATCTCAGCATCGTTGACGATGCTTTTTCCATCAAGCAAACACCTGAATGTCCATTCCCCTCAAGTAATGTTCTGGTCAGTCTGCAAGAGTGGAAAAGCCATAAAAACGAGTTAAGCCAACAGCCTCAACAAGTGGGCGTGTGGCTCAATAGCGACGAGGAGCCTGAGGAGCTGGTCGATGACATCCAATCGCTGCAAGTCATCGCTATTAACTTCCCGACGTTTGCCGATGGGCGAGGTTATTCGATCGCACGCCTGTTACGTGAACGCTATGGCTACACTGGAGAATTGAGAGCAATTGGTGATGTTTTACGCGATCAACTCTTTTACATGAGCCGCTGCGGATTTGATACATTTTCTGTTCGCGAAGATCGTGATATTAATGATGCACTCGAGGGATTGAGTGATTTCAGCGAAGTTTACCAAACCTCTACCGAGCAACCCAAACCTCTGTTCAGAAGACGCTAAGCCATCTCATGAGGGTGAGACACCCTTTTTTCATCCATGTCTCACCCTCTTCTCACACCAATCGCCATAAAATCCCTTTGGCCATGACACTTAGCGCCAACCTCCAGCTCATGATAATCTAGCCTTACCACCCGACGACACGGAACAACATATCCACATGGAAAGCGGATCCATTATTTTTTCCTTCTTCCTGATATTTGCCGGCGCTGCAGTTCTTGCATCCATAGCCTTATACACGCGTCAGCCTCTGCTAATTGCCTATATCGTTTTAGGTGCCTTGATTGGTCCCTCTGGAATGGGATGGATTAACGACACCAAGCTCCTTAGCGACATCTCTCATGTGGGAATTATTTTCCTCCTGTTCCTATTGGGATTGGATATGCAACCGGCGCATCTCGCCCACATGCTGAAAAAAACCTCCTGGATAGGAATCGTCAGCTCGGTAGTTTTTGCTGCCCTTGGCTACGCCATAGGTCTCCTGTTTGGTTTTACTGTCATGGAGGCAGTCATTATCGGCGCTGCGATGATGTTTTCCAGTACGATTATTGGCATAAAACTTCTCCCCACTACCGTTTTGCATCACAAACATACCGGTGAACTTGTTGTCAGCATTTTGCTCTTACAAGACCTCATGGCCATTATGGTGTTGTTGTTTCTCTATTCAAACGAGGGAGAAAATCCTACCCTGTCACTCCTGTTAGCACTCATCGCTTTACCATTACTTTTATTATTTGCATTCGCTTTTGTAAAATATCTTTTGTTGCCTTTAATGCAAAAATTCGATCGGTTCCACGAATACCTGTTTCTGGTCGCGATTGGTTGGTGTTTAGGGCTTGCTGAACTCGCTCATGCTGTGGGTCTATCTGCCGAAATAGGGGCCTTTATCGCAGGCGTCAGCATCGCCACCAGCCCCATAGCACAGTACATTGCCGTCAGCCTGAAACCGCTTAGGGATTTCTTTTTAATCCTTTTTTTCTTTTCCGTCGGCGCCAGCTTCAATCTCTCATTGCTCGATGAGGTATTCGTCACCGCACTGATCCTTGCCCTGCTGGCTCTCTCGATTAAACCTTTAATATTCAAGCTTTGTTTACAAAAAAGCGGGGAAGATAAAGATACAAGCTGGGAAGTGGGTTTTCGTTTAGGACAAACCAGTGAGTTTTCAATCCTTATCGCCTATATAGCCGCTAATGTAGCGCTCATTGGCACAGAAGCGTCTCATGTCATTCAGGCTACAGCTATTATGACCTTTTTACTTTCTTCTTATATTGTTGTGTTCAACTTCAAATCGCCTATTGCGGTATCGGACAAACTGCGAAGAGATTAATTTTCAGCCATAAAAAATCCCGATTCTGGTCGGGATTTTTTATGGGTTCCTTTCGAACAAAAATTTGTGATTAATTCATATCATGAAGCATCGAGGAAAAATTAGTCGCTATCCGATTTTGACGATAATACGACCTACCGCCTTACCTTTAAAAATAAGCTCTATTTGTTCAGGCAACTCATGCAGTGAGACCTCTTTCACGATTGGTTCGAGACAATCCAAACGCCATTCCCCAGCCAAACGTTGCCACATTTTTTGCTTTATCTCGATGGGTTGCTCTACAGAATCAACCCCCAACAAATTTACGCCGCGTAAAATAAACGGGAAAACATTAGCTTCGAAATTTGGTGAGGCCACCATTCCACAGCACGCAACGCTGCCGTTATATTTAAGCGATTTAACAATGTTGAACAAGATATCGCCGCCTACAGTATCGACCGCACCAGCCCAGGTCTCCTTTAGCAAAGGACGATCGAAACCTTCGTTAATAGCGTCTCGCTCAACAACTTTCCTTGCACCTAACCGAATGAGTTGATCAACCATCTCCAGCTTTCCGGTGCTGGCAGCAACATCAAATCCCAGCTTGGCCAACAGCGCGACACTAATACTGCCCACACCACCAGTCGCACCACTAACAAAAATCTCACCCTGATCAGGCTTTACTCCAGCTAGCAACAGCTTCTCAACACAGAGTGCTGCAGTTATACCTGCAGTCCCCAGGACCATTGACTGCCGAAGATCCAAGCCCTTGGGTAGAGGAATTGCCCAATCGGCAGGGATTCTGATGTACTCAGAAAACCCACCGGAAGTATTCATACCGAGATCATAACCAGTGATAACGACTTCATCACCAACATCAAACAGTTCACTATTACTACTTTCTATAACGCCGGCAGCATCAATACCCGGCGTGTGGGGATATTGACGTGTAACACCCTTATTACCCTTGGCAGACAACGAATCTTTAAAGTTAAGAGAAGAATACTTAACTCGAATCAATAGATCCCCCGGAGGAAGGTCTTCAATCCGCCGCTCTACAACCTGATGGCTATAAAGACTCTCACCCTCTTTGCGGTCTACTTGTAATGCTTTAAATGAAGTCACTTGAACATCCCCAACCAGGTATCAGGAGAAAAAACGCGCCTGCTGCAAACGTCCCCACCACTTAACCATTAAACGATCTGCCGAGCTCTCGGCAGCAAGACCAAGCTTTTCTGGCAAGGTACGCTTATGAACATACCTGATCTGAAAAATATCATGATCATCTTTCAGGTCAAAAAGGTATTCATCACTGGTTTTTAACTCATCAATCAACTTCTGCCCCAGGGCACGTTTTCCAAACCAGACTTCCCCGGTGGCTATTGCCTCTATATCAAGCTGTGGGCGATGTTCACTGACAAACTCCTTGAACAGGCCATGAGTATCTTCCAGCTCTTCGATAAACTTTTGCCTGCCTTTTTCTGTATTTTCACCAAACATGGTTAACGTGCGCTTGTATTCACCAGCAGTCAGCATTTCAAAATCAACGTGACTCTTTTTAAGCAAACGGTGAAAATTTGGTAGTTGAGCAACCACTCCGATAGAACCAAGGATTGCGAATGGTGCGGCCAGTATACGATCAGCAATGCAAGCCATCATGTAACCGCCACTCGCGGCCACCTTATCTACAGAGATCGTCAAAGGAATTTGCTTGTTACGAATACGCTGTAATTGCGATGCAGCAAGACCATAGCTATGGACCATTCCGCCACCACTCTCAAGACGCACAAGGACTTCATCTTTAGGGCGAGCAAGACTTAATACGGCGGTAATTTCTTCGCGCATCGAATCCACGGCTGAAGCGCGAATATCGCCATCAAAATCAAGGACATAAAGACATGGCTTAGCGTCTTCATCTTCTTCAGAGACGTCTTTACCTTCGAATACAGCCTGTTTTACTTGTTGCTTTGACCGCTTCTTTTCACTCTTGAGCTGTTTCTTTTCTGCTTTGTGTTCCGCTTTAAGTTGAGCCTCGCTGAACACCTGCGATTTAAGCTCATCTGTCATATCGCGAAATTCATCGTTGAGTTTAATAACTTCAAGATGCCCTCCCGGTCCAGAGCGTTTGTTTCGGGTACCAATGGCCACCAGCCCCACCACAAGAATGAGAACAGCTATGATCAGCGTAAAAGTTTTAACGAAAAACAAGCCATAGTCGGCAATAAATTCCAAAATCTATCTCTCCCAAACAACCTGAATGAATCAACAGCGTATAACGCTCTTCTCTGCGCATCTTATGTGAAATGACCTACCAATGACAAACCTTCTGAAGCCTTCAACGGCAGGAAGCACATTCAAATCACTAGCAGATCAAAGCGTTGGCCTAAAACACGCCTAAAGCGAGCCTTGCTTAATTAAAGAGAGTCCTTTTATAGCCAGAAACCCTGGCCCCAATACCAAACACAACAAATTCAAACAAGCGTATGTTTTTATTGACAGTAAAACTCAATCACCCTAGTCTGCTTGGGTATCCTGATTTGGCTACACTCGGATACAGGTTTTACTGTCGGGAAACCACAGGTTAAAACACACACTGAACCATAGTCAGCGACTTCCTCAGGCGCACCCATTGCAACCGGTTCGTCAGGAAGCAAGAACTCAAACACAAAGGACTACAGAATGCCTACAGTATCTGAAATCTTCGACAAAATGAAAAACAAGTTTCACGCCAGCGCTGCCGACGGCCTAGATGTCGTTTTCCAGTTTGATATTGAAGATGGAGACACTTACAACGTAACCATTAAGGAAGGCACTTGTGAAATTACCGAGGGAGCACACGAAGACCCATCCGTAACCCTTACCATGAGTGGTGAAACATTGACGAACATAATGACTGGGGAAACCGATGGCATGCAAGCGTTTATGAGCGGTCAATTACGTGCAGAGGGAAATATCATGTTAGCAACCAAGCTAACCGAATTGTTTCACTTTAACTGATTAGAAGAAGACTGGTGACGAGCCATGCTCGTCACCAACTCAAACTACCCGCGAAAAAACCTGAATTCCAATCAAATTTGAAATCAGGCTGTTCATAATAAAAGTTCAACAATCAATCGCAAAAATTCAACTCTGATAACCCGCTTATTCCCATAAGGCCATGGCGTTTTTAGCTGGTTCATTAACCGCTATCACATCCAATTTACCTGAATTAATCCCAACTTTATAAATTCCGTTATCGACCATGGGGAAATAGGCAGACTCTTCCAATTCTGCAGCTACCAGGGAACTGCTTCCGGTACTCTCAAAAAGGCGCCAGCCATCAATACCGTAACGACTTACAAGCAAAGGATGAACCACTCTGTCCGACTGCTGTTCTTGCTCCAGTGAAAGGTATCGCCCTACTATGGCCGACAATCGATAACCAGATTCCAGGCCAACGCCTTCTAACGCCTCGCTCCAGTGCAAACCGCGAAGGTCAATGCGCCATAGCTCACCTTGCAGTTCAACCAGTGATTCAGCACCATTAACGGCAACAACAGAAGCTCGGTACTTCTGCTCTCCCTGCTTACTAAAACTAACGGTGGCAACGCCACCGACATTATTAAACGGTGCGTAAGTCGATATATCCCATGCCAACACAGCCATAACCAGAGAAGCGGCAAGCACAGATAAACCCAGGCTTCCTCGTAACCAGCCCAGCAGCCAACTCCCCTTGAGTAACTTGAAAGCAACGTAAAACAAAGCACAAGCTAACAAGCCGACGCCGACGGCAATCCCCCCATAAATCATCCACTTACATCCTTCTTGGTTTTAAGTCTTACTCGATTATGCGTTGTGATTGAAGAATTGGCCAGCTATGCTCTGGGGCTTTCATCACAGAACCAAGCTTTCCCATGATTGAAGCTTTGATAGGGCTTTCGCCTTCTGTTGTTATGTTTCTGATTTTCGTGGCATTCGCTGCCGGATTTATAGACGCAATTGCCGGCGGAGGCGGATCGTTGACGATTCCAGCCCTGCTGACTGCGGGACTCCCTCCCCACCTTGCCCTTGGAACCAACAAGCTATGCGCAAGCTTTGGATCTCTTACCGCTTCCCTGACCTTTTATCGACGTGGGATTTTCACTCCGTCCTTCTGGGTAGCTGCCGCTATTGCAACAGCTATTGGAGCTGCTCTGGGGACACTTGCAGCAGATTTTATCAGCGCTGAATGGTTAAACCGCCTCTTACCCTTGATCATATTACTGACAGCCATTTATGCACTCATTACCAAACCAAATACTCATGATGATCAAGGTACAAAACCTGAGCCGCATAGACCGATAATCCAGTGGCTACAAGGCCTGGGGATGGGGTTTTACGATGGAGTCGCTGGCCCGGGAACAGGTTCCTTCTGGACCCTCAGCAGCATGAAACTGTACAAAATGAATATGCTGTTTTCTTCGGGACTTGCGCGAGTCATGAACTTTATCAGTAATTTTGTCAGCCTGTTAACGTTCGCTGCGCTTGGTCATGTAAACCTGGCTCTTGGGGTCGCACTGGGTATAGCACTGATGGCCGGTGCCTATGTTGGTGCACGTTCAGCCATTAGCCTGGGTAGCCGCTTCATTCGACCGGTATTCACGACCGTCGTTGTTGTAATTGCTTTGCGCCTTATGTGGCAACACTGGATTGAGCCATTTATGTAAAAACAATGTGGATCAACGACCAACGAATAAATTTATACATATTATCAGGGGAGCACCTGGCGTTAACTAACCACAGCTATTTCCCCTGATGCCCATCAGCTACAGGGATAACCCAGTTCAGCCATAGCCGACTCAGTCATTTCAAGCACGTCTGCACCTTCGTATTTTCCACCGCTGAGGCCTTGCATATAGAAGTCCAGGCCCGTTAAAGCGTCCGCCAGGGTTTCCAACGATCCTTGTGCTGGTGGTTCCTGATTATTTAATATTTTTTCATTTAAATAACGCTGGCAAGCACCTATCGCGCACGATGCTCGAGCCTCGTCAATAAACAGTAAACCTCCTCGAATACCATCAAGCGTGACGTCGACGTTAGCAAGGTGCATTTGATCCCAATCAGATTCGGTATAAGCAGTAATCGACCGCTTAAGTAGCGCAAGACCATTTTGTGATTCACCTATCACAACAATGCGCGCTTCAAACAGCTGGTTAGACGCCATGATAGCGGCCTCATCCTGCTCAACCGTTCTCAGGTCTTTTGATGCTCTGGGTTGCTCCAGACTGGCAACTATCGACTCAACATAGAGGATGGCATCAGCTAGTTTCAACAATTGTTCATTGTTTTCAACACGATCCTGGCGAACCCACTCCTCAATCGATGATTGATTTGCCTGTAAAAATTTTCCGGCAGAATGAAGACCTACCATGCCTAGTGTTTTTGGCAGGCGAGTCAAAATTTCCAACATCGCGCTGTAATCAACATGACTGCCACGCTCCGCCAGATCCAACATATCCTTTAATGCGGACAACTCATCTTTCAGGGCCTCAGAAAGAGAACGGAACACCTCGTTTCCTGGGCCTGTCATAATCGAACGCTCTTCAGCAAGGCTCTGATCATTAAACGGCAACGGCAACAAGCCAAATTCCTGCTTAATTTCGCTAGCCTGCGCCCCTGACGAGCCCCCCAAGACCACGAGATACAACAGATCCTTAAACTGCTGTTGGCTAACCTCAGCGGAGCTATCATTAGCGATCAGTTTACGAATCAGCCGATCAATACTTCCCAGCAATGACTTACGCTGGATATAAGTAGACATCCCAATATCCAGAATGGTTTCCAACGCAGCACCGGCCACCTTGAATAATTGGGCACCCTTTCCTGGTTCCATCAAACCGTATAATCGCTGAACTGCTTGCCCCATCAGTTGGACCGCTGCAACTGTATTTTTTTCACGAAAAAAATCGAGTAGACCAACCTGATACATCAAACGCAGTCGCTTTCCAGTTTCTTCACTCGTTATCAACTGACCAATATCGCCACCGTCAGGTAACTGTGCCCTTATGGAGTAAAAGAAACATTCAGGTAGCAGTGGCTGACGCCGAACTTTCCTCAGCTCATTAATGGTCGGCAACAGCAGCTCTGGAATCTCTTCTTTACTCTGTTGCAGGTATTCAATATATCTATTGAGAACAAATAGCGAATTGCTTAATGCCCCAAGAGCCTCATCGTGATCAATACCCGCTCCTTCAGGGATATCAGTGGCCAGCTCAAACATCTCTTCAGCCAACAGCTCACCAGCACTCATCTCAATGAGGCTCAGCGTCCCTCGAATCTGTTTAATGTAATCAACACATTCCTGAAGATGAGACCCCTGATTTCGAGCTTCAATAAATTGCTCAAGGCTGCTTTCTGCATGTTGGATGGTTGTTTCCAGCTCTTCACGAACCAGACTTAATGAACTAGCACCGGCCATTCAGCCCCCTTTCAAATCTTTTAATAGCTCGCGTCAACACATTCAATCCTCAAACACTGCCTGTGTCTTATTCATACCCGCCATTACAGCAACTTTCAGATCTGTAGATTGCAACATGGCAGCATTCCAGGTCGCCACATAGTTAAGGCCATCTTCAACAGAATGATCCCGGCTGTAACGAATCATCTCTTTTGTACCTTGCACGGCTATTGGGGATTTTTCGGCAATCTGTTCTGCCAGACCCATAACCCTGCTCAGCATCTCATCGGATGACTCAAATACTTCATTTACCAATCCAATTTTTTGTGCCTCGCCCCCTGGCACCACTCGCCCTGTATAGGCCAGTTCACGCATAACTCCATCCGCAATTATATGAGGTAAGCGCTGCAGAGTACCCCAATCCGCAGCAAGCCCCATATCAACTTCTTTAATGCAAAAACCTGCAGTTTCAGTACTGTAACGCATATCACAGCAAGCGATCAGATCGATACCACCGCCGTAACAACATCCATCTATAGCTGCCAGCACTGGCTTGGGACAAGCATCGACTACATCCATCAGACGCTGAGTTTCCCTCACGACGCTCTTCAGCTTAAACGCATTACGTCCCACTTCTTTACCCAATTTGCCAGCAATTTCCATTAACATGCCAAGATCAATTCCGGAACAGAAGTGCTTACCATTACCACTCAGTACCACGGCACGAACACTGACTTCACTGGATGCCCACTCAAAAGCATTCTGAAGTTCTTGCCATAACTCCCGATCGATCGCATTAGC
Organism: Aestuariirhabdus sp.; assembly: GCA_030622755.1. Classification (GTDB taxonomy): domain Bacteria; phylum Pseudomonadota; class Gammaproteobacteria; order Pseudomonadales; family Aestuariirhabdaceae; genus Aestuariirhabdus. The sequence continues at coordinate 21,597 of JAUXFT010000011.1, forward strand.
CTTAGCGGCCCTGTTGAGCATAATATGAGCAACTTTCCCCTTCTGCTCCACTGCGACCGTTTTCAACCCCAACATCCTGTCACCCCATATTACAAATCATGCATATTTAGCACATTACTATATCAACCCTAAAGCAAAATGCTAAGTAGTTAATGCAAGCTGCTGTAACGAAAACAAGAGTGACTTCACGCTTCTCTAACTCAAAGCCTGTGACATTGGCGATCAATTTCTGTGAATTTCATTAACATTCAATAAATCAGAGGATAATTTAGCCAAAAGCTCTGAATTTCTCTTTTTTTTAAACGGCTCATAGAATATTTTTCAACGGAGCAGTTATAATGCGCCCGCTTTGCGTACGCACCGAGGATCGGGTGCAACTTTCCAGATACAATAACGTCGATTATTTCTCGACTTATTCAATCGGCAATCATGAATTTAAGGGGAAATAGCAGATGAGCTCGCTAAGAGGCGCTTTTGCGAACAACTTTCTGGGCAACACCTCAGGTTGGTACAAAAACACAATCATCGCCTTCCTGATTTTAAATCCCATCATTATGTATGTTGCGGGTCCAACGGTTGCCGGATGGGCCCTGGTATTGGAATTTATTTTCACTCTTGCGATGGCGTTAAAATGCTACCCGTTGCAACCTGGCGGCCTCCTTGTCGCAGAAGCGATGATTATCGGTTTAAGCAGCCCCGAGACTCTCAAGCATGAAGTATTCCAGAATTTCCCTGTAATATTGCTGCTGATGTTCATGGTAGCGGGCATCTACTTCATGCAAGATTTGCTACTTTTACTATTCACCAAAATGCTGATTGGTGTCCGTTCGAAAGTGATGCTTTCTCTCCTGTTTTCTATTGCTGCTGCATTCCTCTCAGCTTTTCTGGATGCGTTAACAGTAACTGCCGTCGTCATCAGTGTCGGCATAGGCTTTTATTCGGTCTACCACAAAGTGGCATCGGGCAAAAAGCTCCAAAACCCCGATCATAATCACTTACATGATGACCTGGTCGTAGAGTTCCATCGTAGCGATCTACAGCAGTTTCGCGCATTTCTAAGAAGCCTGATGATGCACGCCGCGGTCGGCACTGCATTAGGCGGGGTATGTACCTTGGTTGGCGAACCACAAAACCTGCTAATCGCTGAAAAACTGGGGTGGGATTTCCTCGAATTCTTCGTTCGAATGGCCCCCATTACCATGCCCGTTCTCGCTTGCGGATTACTGACTGTTGTCCTGTTAGAGAAAACTGGCTGGTTTGGTTACGGCGCTCTATTGCCCGATAAAGTACGTGTCGTCCTGGAAGAATACGATAAGATCGAAACCGGAAAACGCACCAGTAGTGATAAGGCGGCTTTGGTTGTACAAGCGATTGTTGCTGTTGTGCTGGTACTGGGGCTCGCTTTTCACATCGCTGAAGTGGGGCTTGTAGGTCTGTTGGTAATCGTCTTAATCACCGCATTTAACGGCATTATTGAGGAACATCAAATCGGTAAGGCATTCGAGGAAGCCTTACCCTTTACGGCACTTCTGGTTGTGTTTTTTGGCATTGTTGCCGTCATTCATGACCAGCATCTGTTTACCCCGATTATTACCGCGGTTCTGGCAATGGACATGGACGTACAGCCCACCATGTTCTTTATCGCCAACGGCGTACTCTCAATGATCAGTGACAACGTTTTTGTTGCCACTGTCTACATCAACGAAGTTAAAGCCGCTTATGACGCTGGATCCATTAGTCGCGAACATTTTGAAACCCTTGCTATTGCCATTAACACCGGTACCAACCTGCCAAGCGTTGCCACACCTAACGGTCAGGCAGCGTTTTTGTTTTTGCTGACATCTGCTGTTGCTCCGCTGCTGCGTCTTTCATACGGCCGTATGGTAATCATGGCTTTGCCCTATACCGTGGTCATGAGCACTGTTGGTGTGATTGCGGTAAATTATACGCTTTAGGGATTATTGAGCCGCTATCCGCACATCGATAGCGGTTCACCAACCTCCTGTATTCTAATCGCACATTATTAATATGATTATTATGTGCAACAAAAAAGGTACCCCTTCCAGGTCGCCTTTTTTGTTTTCTCTATGCTTCCAGCTTAAACGAGCTTATTTCTATAAGTTTGCAAAATCCATAAGTATTGCCGGGTTATTACCTGAAGTCACAAATTTAAAGGTCGCGCCATACGCAGCTGCCCTTACCCGCGATTTCATCGAGCTTTTTTTCATGCGCTTCAAGCTCTGCATCGCTAGCACGAATTACGCCGAGAGGTAATCTACCTGCTGCCAAACGACGAATAAGCGCTGCATCCGCATTGGCCGAATCACCATCACCACCCAACGATAAACTGGTTTGCCCGCCAGTCATTACCAAATAGAGATCTGCAAGAATCTCGGCATCCAGCAACGCGCCGTGCAACTCCCGGGACGAATTATCTACTCCATAACGCTTACACAATGCATCCAGATTGTTGCGCTGCCCTGGATGACGCCCCCTGGCCATAACCAGAGTATCGGTAATTTGGCAAAAGGTCCCAACTTCGGGAAGCGTAGAATCCAGTAAACGGAACTCGTGATCAATAAAACCCACATCAAACGGAGCGTTATGAATAATCAGTTCAGCGCCGCGAATAAATTCAATGAAATCAGTGCAGACCTCGGCGAACCCTGGCTTGTCCGCGAGGTATTCATTGGTAATACCGTGCACCGCCATTGCCCCCTGATCAACTTCTCGATCGGGATTCACATAGGCATGAAAGTGACGCCCGGTGTGTTTTCGCCCTACCAACTCAACACACCCGATTTCGATAATTCGATGCCCCTGACTGGGCTCCAGGCCTGTTGTTTCTGTATCCAGTACAACCTGACGCATATTCCTATCCTTTAGTCGCTTGCTGAGCGCCTTCATTGGCAAGCTCATCAGCTAATTCGTTCCCAGGGTGCCCACTGTGCCCCTTAACCCACAACCACTCGATTTGATGTTCAACTACAGCCTCATCAAGAGCTTGCCAAAGATCCGCATTTTTTTACCGGTTGCTTTGCCGACGTTTGCCATCCGCGTTTTTTCCAACCCGCCATCCACTCAGTGATTCCTTTACGCACATACTGAGAATCAGTGGTCAGTCGAACGTTACAGGGACGCTTAAGCACTGTTAACGCTTTGATAGCCGCCATCAACTCCATGCGATTATTCGTGGTGTTTTCCTCGCCACCGCACAGTGTGCGTTCTGCGCTACCATAACGTAAAACGGCACCCCAACCTCCGGGACCCGGATTTCCCTTACAAGCACCCTCTGTATAAATTTCTACTTGGGTTTTCGACAACTTTTTCGACAACTAATGCCTCCTGATATTTCGTTCCACGGCAGCATTACCAGCCAATCGCTTACCCTTAACTTTCCAGCGAGGTGAAATTGGGGTGACCACCATATCTTCTCGGGTCGCGGTGATTATATAAAACTCCCCCAGGGGAAGTTTCAAATAACGAGCCAGCGCCTGAATTTTATTTCCTGTGCGGTGTAAAAAATTTGATATCTTCGATGAAAAAAACGGACCGTAGCATACCTCATCTACAGAATACCCTAACAACTTTAACCAATCCTGAATACGATGCGCAGAGATGTACCGACCGTCTGAAAGTGGCTCTCTTCGCTCCGGGGCAATTCGATTAAGCAGATTAAATAAGCTGTAAGGGTTAAACCCGATAATAATTATTTTCCCACCAGAAATTACAGTGCGGGAAGCTTCTCTTAGCAACTGCTGGGGCTCATGGCAAAAATCGAGAGCATGGTGCATAAAGACCGCATCCAGGCTACGATCTGCAATCGGCCACTGAGAATACGAACAACGAACCTGAGCTTTATCGATGGTCGCTACAGGAGTTGGGTTAATGGTAACTCGATGGTCTATACGACAATCTTGCAACAACTCGCCATCAGTGCCTATGCCTATATGCGCGCAATGGTATCCAAAAACGAACGCCAGCCTTTCCTCAAGAAGAGCACGCTGCTGCTTTCCCAGCTCAAGCCCCGACGGGCTGGAAAACCACTGTTTCAAGGATGGCAGCAACGCATCAAAATCCTGACGCTGTCTTCTTTTAAACCATAACCCCATGTTGCACTCTTCCTGAATACTGTACGCTCTATAGTAACACCCTTGCGGTAACGGCCAATACATCGACAATCACCAAAAGAGAACGAAATCATGCTATCCATCCAGCCAATTCAAGCATTTAACGACAATTATATCTGGATACTTTTCGATCAAAAAAAAGCATGGGTAGTGGATCCGGGGGATGCAGCACCTGTTGAAAGCTACCTTAAGGAACACCAACTGGTGCTGGAAGGCATTCTGATAACCCATCATCACCCGGATCACATTGGCGGCCTCGCCTCCCTAATTCAAAGCTATCCCAACATTACAGTTTACGGCCCGCATAACCCCAATATACAAAGACTCACAGACCGTCTGAAAGAAAACAAACAGATAGACGTACTAGGCCACAGGTTTAGAGTCATTGAAACACCGGGACATACTCTGGACCACATCTGTTACTTCAGCGAACTATCCGAGGCCGACCACCCCGTGATTTTTAGTGGGGACACCCTTTTTGCCGGTGGCTGCGGACGCCTGTTTGAAGGCAGTGCCGCGCAGATGCACCAATCTCTACAGAAACTAGCCGAGCTACCCATTACTACGCGAGTCTATTGCGCGCACGAATACACCCTGGCCAACCTGGATTTTGCTCTGGCAGTTGAACCTGAAAACCCTGAACTTATTGCCCGCACAAAGCAGGCGCAACTGCAGCGCAAGAACCACCGCCCCACCGTTCCCTCAACCATAAGAGAAGAACTCTCAAGCAACCCTTTCATGCGCATAAAATGCCATTCAGTCATCGAAGCCGTTTCTAATCGTTTGAAAAATACTGCAATCCCAGCAACTGAAGCTGATATCTTTGCGGCAATTCGCAGTTGGAAAGACTGCTTCTAGGGGCCCCCTTGCAATAGTGGTACACTTCTCCGCTTTAATTCTGGGCCCAAGGGCCATCTTCAACATTTACTTCTTTGGTATGATATTGAGATTCGCTAACCTAAATTCCGTAGAGCACGCTTCGAAGCTGATATTGGCTGCACTGACTTTGTCCCTTGCCGCCTGCCAGCCTTTATCCAACAGTACTATTTCAGAGCCAACAACCGAACTTCCAGAACAGACCAGCACCAACGACAAAAACCTGAACGCTGAAGCATCCGCTACTATTGCTCAGAATGCCGTCGAGCCACAGGCAGAAATTCAACAATCACAAGCCGAGCCTACGCCAGTTGAAATCGATTTATGGCAACGCACACGGGATGGCTTTCAGCTTGATCTTTCGCGTAGCAACTCCCGAATCAATGCTCAACTGAGGTATTACGCGACTCATCAGAAATATCTGGATCGTGTTGCTGATCGAGCTAATCGCTATCTGTTTTATATCGTAAGCGAGCTGGAAAAGCGCGATATGCCAACCGAGCTTGCCTTGCTCCCTATCGTTGAAAGTGCATTCGATCCTTTCGCGTATTCTCACGGCAGGGCTTCAGGGATATGGCAGTTTATCCCTTCGACTGGCCGGCATTTTAATCTAAAGCAAAATTGGTGGTACGACGGCCGACGTGACATTGTCGCCTCCACCGATGCCGCCCTCACCTACCTTCAACAACTCCACAAACGTTTTGACGACTGGGAACTGGCATTAGCTGCGTATAATTCCGGTGGCGGCACGGTTTCCAAGGCCATGCGTCGCAATCGAAATGCAGGCAAGCCAGAAGATTTTTGGTCACTTAACTTGCCCAAAGAAACTCGAGCTTACGTACCGAAACTTATTGCTTTGAGTAAATTGGTGCTCGATCCGGCAAAACATAACGCTACGCTGAAAACGATTCCCAATAAACCTCATTTCCAGATTGTTGAAATTGAAGGTCAACTCGATATTGCGCAAGCGTCCAAAATGTCAGGAATGGATATTGACGACCTTTATCAGCTAAACCCCGGATTCAATCAATGGGCTACAGATCCTGATGGTCCACACCATCTTTTAATACCTGTCGATAAGGCCGATGCGTTTTCCGTACAACTCGCTCAACTGGATCCACAACAACGTATCCAGTGGCAGCGTTATAAAGTAAGCAGCGGTGATAGCCTGAATCGTATCGCCAAAAAGCACAACTCAACGGTTGAGCTGTTAAAAGAGATCAATCATCTCCGCGGTAACATGATACGCCTGGGACAGGTTCTATTGATCCCTCGCCCATCCCAAAATCTGGCTAACTACAGCCTCAGCGCTGAGCAACGCACCCTTGCCCGCCAGCAACGCGGTGCCAGCGGAAAATACCGCATTGCCCATACGGTTAAATCAGGTGATAGTTTTTGGACTATCTCCCGCAAACACAAGGTAACTGTGAGACAGCTGGCTAGCTGGAATAACATGGCTCCTGGAGACCCACTGGTAGTAGGCAAACGCCTGGTTATCTGGACCTCGGGAGGCTCCAGGTCAGCAACAGGTTCCTCACCCGGCGTCATTCGCAAAGTAACCTATCGCGTACGCAACGGAGATTCTCTTTCGAGAATTGCCAATCGTTTTAATGTAGGTGTCAGTCAGATCAAGAGTTGGAATACTCTCGACGCGAAATACCTGCAGCCAGGCCAAACGTTGACTCTGTTTGTGGACGTCACCAAAGGAACACGGTAATCCCTGAACAGTTATATCCGCTGAAAATGTACACAGCGGATATAACCTGTTGATTTTTTCACCGCCCAGCAACCCTCGACTATTCTTAATTTCAACACCTCGCGTCTATTTGCATAGGCTTTTTTTTAAAAATTATCGTTTATGAAGCCGGTAAAAACATCTTTAAACCACCCTGTTTTATTTTCATACTTCACTGATTAACTCAATAAGCTTTGTGGTTATTTTCACAGAGAACGAACGATGATTTTCAGAGTGGAATATCGCATAGGAAGTGCTTTATGGCGGCAGTCGTTCCTGATACCTTTATTGCAACTTCGCCCATCAACAGGATTCACCACTTTGGCACTCGCCACGCCCCTTTCTAGAGTCCAAAAAGCACTGTTCATCGCTTCATGCTGGCTGATCAGCTCGATTGGCCAGGCTGATGTTCAACGAAGTCACGCACTTTCTTTGTATGGCTCAGCAAAATATGAGGCTGAGTTTTCCCATTTCGATTATGTAAATCCTTCTGCCCCGAAAGGCGGTACGGTACGGTTGATGGCAACCGGTACCTTCGACACCCTGAACCCCTACACCTTGAAAGGCATTAGCCCGGTTAACACTCCAGGCTTTTACCTGTTCGCAATTTCTGAAAGCAATGAAACCCTGATGATGGGCACCGATAGCCTTAATCGCTCGGGTGATGAACCCCTGACCGGCTATGGACTAATTGCCGAAAGCATCGAGTATCCAGAAAACTTCTCGTGGGTCACGTTCCATTTACGGCCTGAAGCCCGCTTCCATGATCACCATCCGATCCAGGCCGAAGATGTACTCTTCTCTTACGAAACGCTTATTAAAGAGGGACACCCCCGTTACCGTCTAACCTATCGCGACGTTAGTTCAGCTGAGGTAATCGGCCCCCAAAGTATTCGCTTCACTCTTCAGGGAGATAGCAGGAAGCGCCTTGCAATTACTTTGGGGGAGCTTCCCGTCCTCCCCAAACACTATTGGAAGAATCGTGAATTTTCATCCACTACATTAACTCCCCCTCTTGGTAGCGGCCCATACCGAATAGAATCTCTCGATCCCGGTCGTTCAATTAACTTTGAACGAGTCAGGGACTATTGGGGAGCAAACCTGGCCGTTAATAAGGGTCGCTTTAACTTTGATCGAGTCAGATTCGATTTCTATCGGGATTTGACGGTAGCCTTCGAGGCCTTTAAAGCCCATCAATACGACCTGCATCTAGAGTACATAGCAAAAAACTGGGCTACTGGTTACGACTTCAATGCACTGCACAACAAGCAGGTAATTAAACACGAAATACCCCATCAAATACCGGCGGTATTACAGGGTTTTTTCTTTAATACCCGTAAAGAGCTTTTCGCATCCATCCAGACCAGGGAAGCCCTCACTCTTTTATTTGATTTTGAATGGGCCAATCGCTCTTTATTCCATAATGCCTATCTGCGCAGTAACTCCTATTTCGCCAATAGTGGCCTTGCGAGCAGTGAAATTCCGGGTAAATCTGTACAGGAAATTCTTGCTGGATACGACAGTCTCGGTGAGCGCGTTATTAAGGAAAAAATGGCACTGCCAATAACCCAGGGTAACGGTAATCAACGCACTCAAATCCGACAAGCCCTACATCTACTTAAGGAGTCCGGGTGGGAACTCAAACAAGGCAAACTCAGGCACAGCAAAACTCACCAACCATTTCAATTTGAAATATTGGTCAGACAGCAATCGTTAAGTCGAATACTTGTGCCCTACCAACAAAGCTTGAAAAAAGTCGGCATTGACATGCAAATCCGCCTGATTGACAGTGCTCAGTACAAAAACCGTATGGATAATTTTGATTTTGACATGACAACCATCGCCCTTGGACAGGCGTTAGCACCTGGTGATGAATTACGACAATATTTTCATTCATCCCAAGCTGACACCATTGGCGGTCAGAATTATGCTGGGATCAACAATCCAACAGTAGACGATCTCATTGAAAAGCTACTCGCTGCAGATGATCGTCAATCCGTACAAAAATATGGACAAGCTTTAGACAGAGTTCTTCTCTCGCAATACTATATGGTTCCCAACTGGTATATTAATTATCATCGTGTGGCTCACTGGAACCTACTGGATTTTCCGGAGTCTATTCCACCTTATGATTTCGGGTTTAGTAATTGGTGGATCAAGCCTGACACTATTTCATCTTCGGAGTAACTGATTCAATGCTTCAACACTCTTTTGCACGCTGGTTTTTGTGTGGAATCCTGACATTTCTGGCAGCCGGCTTTCAAGTGTCATTCGCTAACCAGCAAACGAATTCGAACCACATCAGTCACGCTATTGCGATGCACGGTGAAGCAAAATACCCGCAAGACTTTCAACACTTCGAGTACGCCAACCCCTCAGCTCCTAAAGGAGGTAACATCCGCCTTGCTGTCATCAGTAGCGGCGGCTTCGATAGCCTTAATCCCTTTATCGTCAAAGGCATTTCAGCCGCTGGATTGGGGTATCTAGGGACCAGCTATCTCTACGAATCGCTAACCTCTCGCGCTCACGATGAACCCTTCACCGAATACGGTCGTATCGCATCAAAAATCGAGTGGCCAGATGACCGTTCGTACGTCATCTATCACCTGAATCCTGCCGCACGTTTTCACGATGGCAAACCCATCACCTCAGCTGACGTCGAATACACCTTCAAGCTACTCACTACGCAAGGCCACCCGTTATATCGGACCTATTACAAAAACATCAACCAGGTAGATGTGATAGATGCTCACACCATCCGTTTTAACTTTGAGGAAGGTGACAATAGAGAGCTCGCACTGATCGTTGGACAACTGCCTATTCTTCCCAAACATTTTTGGGAGAACAGAGATTTCAACAAAACAAACATGCAATTACCGCTAGGCAGCGGCCCCTACAAAGTTAAATCTGTAGATCCTGGGCGTTCTATTACCTATGAGCGAGTTACCGACTACTGGGGAGCTGATCTGGCCCTCAACAAAGGCTTATATAACTTTGATGAAATCCGCTTCGACTATTATCGTGACGACACCGTAGCAATCGAAGCCTTAAAGGCCGGTGAATACGATTACCGCGAGGAAAATAGCGCTAAAAACTGGGCGACACTCTATAATGGCCGCCAGTTTGAACAAAAATTAATGGTGCGCGAGGCGACACCCAACAGCAACCCCACTGGGATGCAGGCGTTTGTTTATAATGTTCGACGTGACCTCTTCAGCGATACCAGGGTACGAGAAGCGCTAGCCTATGCTTTTGACTTCGAGTGGACCAACAAAAACCTGTTCTACGACACCTACGCTCGTACAAAAAGCTATTTTTCAAATTCCGATATGGCAGCCTCCGGGCTCCCTTCGGAAGATGAGCTAGCGCTGTTGGCCCCCTACCAGGGACAATTCCCTGAACGGGTCTTATCAGAGGTTTATCATCCCCCCAAGACCGCAGGGGATGGCAATGTGCGTCGCAATCTTGGCGCAGCCATGAAACTGCTAAAACAAGCGGGCTGGGAAATAAACAACAAGCGCCTGACGCATACCCAAACGGGACAAGTATTCGACTTCGAACTGCTACTTGCCAGCCCCTCTTTCGAAAGAGTCGGTATGCCATTCCGTAAAAACCTGCAACGGTTAGGCATTAATATGACCGTACGAATGGTCGATACTCAGCAATATATTCAACGAGTTCGCAGCTTTGATTTTGACATGATCATCGGGGGCTTTGGACAATCGAGCTCCCCTGGCAACGAGCAGCGGGACTTTTGGCACTCCAGCCAAGCCGATCATCAGGGAAGTCGCAATCAAATTGGGATCAAAAATCCAGTAATAGATGGGCTAATCGATGAAGTCATAAGTGCAACAAATCGAGATGAACTGATCACCGCAACCCGTGCACTAGACAGAATTTTATTGTGGAATTTTTATGTAATTCCTAACTGGCACATCACCAGTGATCGACTAGTGTACTGGAACAAATTCGGCCGTCCCGGCATTATTCCCAAATATGGTGTATCACTGGACACCTGGTGGATTGATAGTGAGAAGCTAAGTCGAATTAACCGGCCCGATGATGTTAAAGGAAATTAATTTTCTGTCATGCTAGCGTATATTATTCGGCGAGTCTTACTGATCATCCCAACATTGTTCGGCATCATGCTGATCAATTTCATTATTATTCAGGCTGCTCCTGGCGGCCCTGTAGAGCAAATGCTTGCCAAACTGCAGGGAATGGACACGGGCATATCTAGCCGTATGGGTGGGGGCAGCGAAATCAGTTCCAGCAGCCAATCATCAGATGGAGGGTACCGGGGAGCTCAAGGACTTGACCCTCAGCTAGTAGAAGATATCAAAAAGCTTTACGGTTTTGATAAACCTGCACATGAACGCTTCTTTCAAATGTTAAAAAGCTATTTGAGATTTGATTTCGGTGACAGTTTTTACCGTGATCAATCCGTAACCGGGCTAATTGTTGAAAAACTTCCTGTTTCAATATCTCTGGGGCTTTGGACAACACTACTGGTCTACCTTATATCCATTCCTTTAGGTATTAAAAAAGCGATAAAACATGGCTCCCCCTTTGATGTAGCAAGCAGCACACTGATCATCATTGGTTACGCCATTCCAGGGTTTCTCTTCGCCATTTTGTTGATTGTCTATTTTGCAGGCGGCAGTTATCTGGACTGGTTTCCATTGCGAGGTTTAACCTCTCCAGACTTCGAACAGATGTCCTATGCAGGCAAAGCTCTGGACTACCTTTGGCATATGATTTTACCGGTAACCGCTATGGTTATTGGTGGATTTGCCACATTGACCATGCTCACAAAAAACTCATTTCTGGATGAAATCCATAAACAATATGTTCTAACCGCCCGTGCAAAAGGGCTCAGCGAAAAAAACGTGCTCTACGGCCACGTATTTCGTAATGCTATGCTATTGATCATCGCCGGTATCCCCTCTGCATTGATCGGCATCTTTTTTACCAGCTCACTGTTAATAGAAGTAATATTCTCACTCGACGGACTCGGTCTACTGGGGTTTGAATCAGCCCTGAATCGAGATTACCCGGTTGTTTTCGGCACGCTCTTTATCTTTACCTTGATAGGACTGCTTCTCAAATTGATCGGCGATGTGACCTATATGCTGGTTGACCCTCGCATCGATTTTGATAGCAGGGAAGGATGAAATGACCACTTTCAATATGAGCCCAATCAATCAGCGCCGATGGCAACTATTTGTTAAAAACAAACGTGGTTATTACTCACTTTGGTTCTTTTGCATAATTTTTATCGTTACTCTATTTGCCGAATTTGTGGCCAACGATAAACCCTTGTTGGTTAATTATGACAACCAGCTATTCTTTCCGGTTTTATTGGTTTATCCCGAAACAGAATTTGGCGGAGAGTTCGAAACCGAAGCAGATTATCGCGATGAATTCGTTGCTGAATTAATTAATAATAAGGGCTGGATGCTATGGCCTCCCATCCCCTATAGTTACGATACGATTATCTATAACTTACCCGTTCCCGCCCCTGCCCCACCCTCTGCAGACAACTGGCTAGGCAGCGATGACCAGGCCAGAGATGTGCTGGCACGGGTTATTTATGGTTTTCGCATTTCGGTGTTATTTGCGTTGGCGTTGACTATCAGCAGTTCAATCATCGGAGTTGCTGTGGGGGCCATACAGGGCTACTACGGCGGAAAAATTGACCTTATAGGACAACGCCTTATAGAGGTTTTTTCAGGCTTACCCGTACTGTATCTGCTTATTATTCTTTCCAGCTTTGTAACACCTAATTTCTGGTGGTTACTGGGAATTATGCTCTTGTTTAGCTGGATGCAACTCGTGGATCTTGTACGAGCCGAGTTTTTCCGTGCCAGGAATTTTGAGTACGTACGCGCTGCAAGAGCGCTTGGGCTGAAAAATAGCGGGATCATATTCCGTCATATTCTGCCCAACGCCATGGTTGCGACTATTACCTTTATGCCCTTTATTCTTACCGCTGCGATTACAACATTAACCTCTCTGGATTTTCTGGGTTTTGGCTTACCGGTTGGCTCACCCTCTCTCGGTGAACTGGTGGCTCAAGGAAAAAACAACCTTGGAGCACCCTGGCTGGGACTTTCTGCATTCATAACCTTGTCACTAATGCTTACCCTGCTGGTATTTATTGGTGAAGCGGCCCGTGATGCGTTTGATCCAAGGAAACAGATATCATGAACACAAACACGCCACTACTGAAAGTCGAAAACCTCGCTGTTAATTTTTCATCAGGTGATGACAACGTCTGTGCTGTTAAAGAGATTAGCTTTAGTATTCATAAAGGTGAAACCCTGGCCCTTGTTGGAGAAAGCGGTTCAGGAAAATCGGTAACGGCCCACTCCATCTTACAACTTCTGCCGTACCCTACTGCAAGCCATCCCAAAGGCAGCATTCAATTTGACGGCGAAGAGATCATCGGCACTTCCGAAGAGAAAATGCAAACCATACGTGGCGACCGAATAAGCATTATCTTCCAGGAACCCATGACGTCGCTTAACCCATTGCACACGATTTCCCGCCAAATTGGGGAAGTGATCAGACTGCATCGAGGCGGCAATAAAAAATCGATAGAAAAGCACACCCTTGAGTTACTTCACCTGGTCGGTATACGCCAGGCAAAGCAACGCTTCAATTCATACCCTCACGAGTTATCCGGAGGGCAACGGCAGCGCGTTATGATTGCCATGGCCTTGGCTAATGAACCTGATCTGTTAATTGCCGACGAGCCCACCACGGCTCTGGATGTCACTGTACAGAAACAGATTCTTGAATTGTTAACCGAACTGCAACATAAAATAGGCATGGCCATTCTGCTCATTACTCACGATCTGCACGTAGTCAGACATTTCGCAAAGCGTGTTTGCGTTATGCATCAAGGAATGTGCGTTGAACAAGGCAGCACAGAGAATGTTTTTGAGAATCCCGAGCAGCCTTATACCAAACAGTTAATCGGTTCGATACCCTCCGGCAGCGCTGTTCCTTTAGACACGAATGCACCTGCTCTTTTACAGGTTGATCAACTCAAGGTCTGGTTTCCTATCAAACGAGGGGTATTGCAACGCACTGTCGACCACATTAAGGCCGTAGATGATATCTCAATCGATCTGTCTGCCGGTGAAACCCTGGGAGTTGTGGGTGAAAGTGGGTCCGGCAAATCTACACTAGGCTTTGCTATTTTAAAGCTAATCGCTAGCAAGGGCACCCTGATCTTTGACCAACAACCCATAGACCATATGGACCAAAAGACATTCCGTCCGCTACGTCGTGAGATGCAAATCGTTTTTCAGGATCCCTATGGCAGCCTCAACCCCAGAATGTCGATAGGGCAAATTATTGCAGAAGGGTTGAGCATTCATGAGGGCTCACAACAACAGCATGAAGAAAAAGTGATTGAAGTGCTGACAGAAGTAGATCTCGACCCGGATATACGGCATCGCTACCCACATGAGTTTTCGGGGGGCCAGCGCCAACGCATTGCCATTGCCCGGGCTCTGGTCCTGAAACCCCGCCTGATCATCCTTGATGAACCAACATCCGCGCTCGACCGTACCGTTCAGGTTCAGATACTGGAACTGCTCAAAGACCTTCAGCAAAAACATGGTATTGCGTATATTTTCATCAGCCATGATCTTGCTGTGGTCAAATCGATCAGTCATCGTCTACTTGTTATGAAAGAGGGGAAAAAGGTTGAATATGGACCAACGCAACAAGTATTCAATAATCCTCAACAATCCTATACCCGAGAACTGATGGAAGCAGCTCTGGGATAACTCTGGGATAGCCCTGCTGCTTACACAAATACATAGAACACGCTATCGAACTACACAGCGCCTTTCTCTATACTCAGAAGGTTCTGTATAACAAAGGAAAAAATCATGGGTTTTCTCGCAGGAAAACGCGTCCTGATTGTCGGGGTCGCCAGCAAACTATCTATCGCATCCGGAATAGCGGCAGCAATGCACAGAGAAGGTGCGGAGTTAGCATTCACCTATCAAAACGAGAAGTTAAAAAAACGGGTTGTCGGTTTTGCCGAAGACTGGGGCTCCTCTGAAGAGCTATGCTTCCCCTGTGACGTCGCGAATGATGAAGACATTACCACTGTATTCACCGAACTCGGCAAAAAGTGGGATGGTCTCGACTGTATTGTTCACTCGGTAGGCTTTGCTCCTGGAGACCAGCTTGACGGGGACTTCGTCGATGTAACAACCCGCGAAGGCTTCAGAATTGCCCACGATATTAGCGCCTACAGCTTTGTTGCCCTCGCCCGCGAAGGCCGTGAACTTATGAAGGGCCGTAACGGCTCCCTGCTGACGCTGACCTATCTTGGCGCTGAGCGCACTATGCCTAACTACAACGTGATGGGACTGGCCAAAGCTAGCCTGGAATCCAGTGTGCGCTATATGGCACGTAGCCTGGGTGTAGAAGGCATCCGAGTAAATGCAATCTCTGCAGGCCCTATTCGAACCCTGGCAGCCTCTGGAATTAAAAGCTTCCGCAAAATGCTCTCTTATAATGCGGCGCAAACTCCCTTAAAACGCAATGTAACTATTGATGAAGTGGGTAATGTTGCAGCATTCCTTTGCTCTGACCTCGCCAGTGGAGTTTCCGGAGAAATCACCTATGTTGATGGCGGATTTAATACAACTGCCATGGGCAACCTCGAGGACGCTCAGGCAGAGTAGTTACATCCCGTCATAAAAAAAGGCCGCTATGCGGCCTTTTTTTATCTCTGCATTTGGCTTACCAGTCTAAAACTCCAGACCCGTAAGTAACAGAAGCTGTCAGCTCAAGCTAGAAGGTTTCTATTTCAGCAGTCTGCTGCAAGGACTTACGATATTCATCAAACATCATTTGACCTTGCTGCTGCGCCAACATACGAGACAAGAACTGATTACGCAACTCCTCTTCGGCTTTATCTGCTTCAGGTACTGATACCGCAGTTACCGCTAACAAGACCTTATCCCCACTGGGTAAGCCGCTGATCACAATAGATGGGCGATCGTTCGCAGGACGAGGGGCTTTGTAGGCATCCAATAGCAATTGCTGCGGCAGATCACCAGGCTGCTGACGAGTTACCGTTTCAGTCTCTGACCAGGTAACGTCATTGACGCTATCCAAACCGCCAGACAACGCTTCCTCTCGCAGTTTTAAAGCACGTTCATGCAGCATTTCTTCGGCTTTGACAGCCAGCAATACCTGCTCAATTATTTCTTGAACATCGCTAAAAGGCTGAGGTTCAGGTTTGATATGCTCGGCGATACGTAAAATGGCAACACGGTCACCATCAAGCTCTATCAACTGGCTATTTACGCCGTCAGATAATACGTCATCGGCAAAAGCTGCCGCTACAAATCGAGGGTTAGTAGCAAGACCTTCCACGCCACCTTCACGACCAAACAAAGCAGTACTCTGCTTGCTCAAATCTAACTCTTCAGCAGGCTGGTTTAAGTCCGCAGATTCAAAACTCACATCAGCTAAAAGCTGTGAACGTTCAACAAATACAGGCTCAATACTGTTCAGTTTGATCTCACGAATCAGCTGTTCACGCACGTCAGCGAGCTCGGAGATTTCTACTTGCTCAGAGGGTAAACGTTTGACCAACTGATAACCGAAATCAGATTTTACCGGGTCTGAAACAGCTCCCGTTTGTAAAGAATCTAACGCATCATCAAATGCGTCACCCAAAAAGCCCTCTTCCACAGTGCCCAAATCCCCACCTTGAGCGGCAGAAAAAGAGTCAGCAGAATATTCCTTCGCCAGCGCAGCGAAATCTTCACCTGCATCCAGGCGAGTTTTTAATTCTCGCGCTAAGA
Organism: Aestuariirhabdus sp.; assembly: GCA_030622755.1. GTDB lineage: Bacteria > Pseudomonadota > Gammaproteobacteria > Pseudomonadales > Aestuariirhabdaceae > Aestuariirhabdus. The sequence goes on from JAUXFT010000011.1 coordinate 38,183, forward strand.
CCAGAACTTGCTCATCAGGATTCTCTTCATTTACTTCGAGTAAAATATGGGCTGCACGGCGGTCATTCGAAGCGCTATCTTTAAGTTGAGCAATCAGGTTTTCATAAGCGAATACGATCTCATCCTCGCTGACAGTTACTTCGTCAAGCAAGTCGTTTTTATCCAACAAAAGATAATCAACTTTTACTTTTTCATCCGCTAAAAATTCAGCAGGATTTGCATCATAATAACTGCGCGACTCTTCAGCATCTACGGAAACTGTAGCGCGAGCTTCTTCGGCTGACAAAGTGATATAGCGGACGTCCCGCGCTTGACGCTCAAGACGCGACAGCGCTTCTAATTCAGTCGGGGTAATAAAATTGCTGACAGAAAAACCAGCATTAAGCTGATTAATCAGCATTTCACCCTGAATCATCCGACGAAACTGTACCGGCGTCAGGCCAACACTACGAAGTGCTAACTGGAACTGATCAGGACTAAAGACACCATCAACCTGAAAACTCTCGGTATCTACAATAAGCTGATCAACCGCAGAATCAGGGAAATACAACCCCAGCGATTCAGCTTGCTGCAACAACAGAGCCTGATCAATTAAACCTTTAAGGCTCTGCTGCTCTAGTAAATTTTGATCCAGCATTGTGGGATCGAAACTTTCCCCCATATCCCGCATCATTTGCTGGCGACGCATTTGTACTGCCTGATAAAGCTCTTGTTGAGAAATATCCTGGCCATTTACAACAGCAACTTGATTACCGCTGCCACCACCGGTAATAGATTCCAAACCAAAAATCGCAAACGTAAGAACGATAAATGCAACGATGACCTTAGCGACGATTCCCTGGGAATTGTCGCGAATATTCTGCAGCATAGAGAAACCTCTGCAAGCTATGACTATAAAAAAAGATCTGAAAAATAGATCTAAAAATAAAAAGGCGCATCTCCAGATGCGCCCTTTTAGAAATCTTGGCGGAGCGGACGGGACTCGAACCCGCGACCCCCGGCGTGACAGGCCGGTATTCTAACCAACTGAACTACCGCTCCAAATCAAGCCAGTGCAGAGCGAGCCACGAAACTCACTCTGCAAGCGCGTTTTAGTTAACCGCGTCTTTCAGTGCCTTACCAGCTTTGAAGCTAGGGATTTTGGCAGCAGCAATTTCAATAGGCTGGCCAGTTTGTGGGTTACGACCGGTACGAGCAGCACGATCTTTCACAGAGAAAGTACCGAAGCCAACCAATACAACTTGGTCTCCGCCTTGCAGCGCTTTAGTAACGGAATCTACCATAGCGTCCAATGCACGACCTGCAGCAGCCTTTGGAAGGTCGGCAGATGTGGCAATCGCATCAATCAGCTCAGACTTGTTCACTCTTTTTCCCCTTATACTCAGTAAAATAAAACGTTCCAGCTTCCAAGTGATTTAAAAACTCATACACAAAGAAATGGATAAGTAATGATCAATTATTATGCAAAAAATGCCTTGCATACGGCGTTTTTGCTAGATCTTATGCAGTGACCCTGTAATGTCAAAGCGAACCGGTTTTATACCAACTCGCTTCAATCACTGTCAAGGAAATAGCGCTTTAATGCGTGTTAATTCTTTCACTATTGTCATCTCGGCTGTCTTCTGCAGCCAAGACCTCACCCTCTTCCAGAGGGACAGGCATATATTGAAGCGCGACCTCCAATACTTCATCAATCCATTTTACAGGACGGATATCCAGATCTTCTTTAATATTGTCAGGTATTTCCTTAAGATCCCTCTGGTTTTCATCAGGAATCAACACCGTTTTAATGCCGCCCCGATGGGCTGCCAGAAGCTTTTCCTTTAGACCTCCAATGGGTAAAACCTGACCCCGAAGAGTAATTTCACCGGTCATGGCAACATCAGCTTTAACAGGTATTCCGGTCAACACTGAAACCAGCGCCGTACACATGCCAATACCGGCACTAGGACCATCTTTTGGTGTCGCGCCTTCCGGGACATGGATGTGTATGTCATTTTTTTCATGAAAATCCAGAGGCACACCCAACATTGCGGCACGACTTCTTACGACCGTTAACGCAGCTTGAATTGACTCCTGCATCACATCCCCAAGGGAGCCTGTTTTGCTATGTCGCCCTTTACCAGGTACTGCCACCGCTTCTATGGTTAAAAGCTCACCACCTACTGATGTCCACGCCAGCCCTGTAACTTGCCCTACCTGATCCTCCTCTTCAGCAAGCCCATATTTGAATCGGCGAACTCCAGAGTACTTCTCTAGCAACTCAGAAGTAACTTCTATCGAATCGTTTCTTTTGGAGCCTGAATGCTCTTTAACGACTTTTCGGCAAATTTTGGCGATTTCTCTTTCCAATCCGCGAACACCAGCTTCTCTGGTGTAATAACGCACAAGATCTTTTAACGCCTGCTCGCTAAAACTTAGCTCACCGGCACGCAAACCATTATTTTTGGTCTGCTTGTAAACCAGGTAACGCTGGGCGATATTAATTTTTTCATCTTCTGTATAACCCGGAATACGAATCACTTCCATACGATCCAACAATGGGCTCGGAATGTTCATAGAATTTGAGGTACACACGAACATGACATCAGAGAGGTCGTAATCGACTTCAAGGTAATGGTCATTGAAGGTGTTATTCTGCTCGGGATCCAATACCTCCAACAACGCGGAAGAAGGATCACCACGCATATCGGAGCCAAGTTTATCGATTTCATCCAACAGAAATAGCGGGTTCTTTACACCTACTTTAGACATTTTCTGGACAAGCTTGCCGGGCATAGATCCAATATAGGTCCTTCGATGACCGCGAATTTCCGCTTCATCACGAACCCCACCCAAAGCCATTCGAACAAACTTACGATTCGTTGCGCGAGCAATCGATTCACCCAGAGAAGTTTTACCAACTCCCGGAGGCCCAACCAGACAAAGCACAGGCCCTTTGAGCTTGCGTACACGCTGCTGAACAGCCAAATACTCTAGAATTCTCTCCTTGATATCTTGCAGGCCATAGTGGTCTTCTTCGAGAATCTCCTCGGCCTTAACGATATCGTTACGGATTTTACTGCGCTTTTTCCAGGGGAGATTTATCATCCAATCTATGTAACTGCGCACGACGGTCGCTTCGGCAGACATAGAAGACATCATCTTCAACTTGTTAAGCTCAGCGGTAGTCTTTTCGCTAGCTTCTTTAGTCATTCCAGACTCTTCAATTTTTCGTTGAAGGCCCTCAATCTCATTCGGCACATCTTCAAGATCACCCAACTCTTTTTGGATGGCCTTCATCTGTTCATTGAGGTAATACTCGCGCTGGCTTTTTTCCATCTGCTTCTTAACGCGACCACGGATTCGCTTTTCGACCTGCAACAAGTCAATTTCGGATTCCATAATCCCCATCAGATGCTCAAGGCGCTCTTGCACGCTGGCAATTTCCAGAATGGCTTGTTTTTCATCAATTTTGAGCGTCATATGTGCGGCAACTGTATCCGCCAATCGGCTAGGATTAGTAATATTAGCCATTGAAGAAAGCACCTCGCTGGGCACTTTTTTACTCAACTGTACGTACTGTTCAAACTGATTCATAGTTGAACGAAGAAGCACTTCCGCTTCCTGCTCATTGGGATCTTCTTCAGAGAACTCTGCTACCTCGACCCTGAGTAAGCCGTTGCTGTCGTGAAGATTTTGCAAGGTAACCCTGCTCACTCCTTCAACCAGAACCTTTACTGTCCCGTCAGGCAATTTCAGCAATTGCAAAATGGTTGCGCGGGTAGCGACATCAAACAGATCATCACGACCCGGATCATCCTCTGCGGCATGCTTCTGGGCAGACAGTACAATACTCTTGTCTCCATCCATAGCGGCGTCCAAAGCCTGTATAGACTTTTCTCGCCCAACAAACAAAGGAATTACCATATGTGGATACACCACCACATCCCGCAACGGTAGTAATGGTATCAACTCATCAGATAGTTGATCTTCCGAGATACGATCATGCTCCATGACACACTCCTAACAACAGCAGCACACGCGCTGCAAATGAAGACAATAGAGATTATTAACGAGATAAGATGGGGGCTAGTAGAAAAAATTACAAGGACTCTAACAGGATAAAATACCCGACCTACAAAAAAGGACCCGTTAGGGTCCTTTTTTGTAGCGAAGAGATATATTCACTCTTCAGGTAGCGCCTTGGCTTGCTCGGTGGATTCATAAATAAGCAGGGGTTCTGAATCACCACGAATAACCGAACCATCGATGACTACTTTACTAATTCCCTCCTGAGAAGGAATTTCATACATAGTATCCAGCAATACTGACTCAAGAATGGAACGTAAACCACGTGCGCCGGTTTTCCTCTCCATAGCCTTAAAGGCAATCGCCTTAAGAGCATCTTCACGGAAATCGACTTCGACATCTTCCATCTCAAACAACTTCGAGTATTGCTTGGTCAACGCGTTCTTGGGTTCAGTCAAAATCCGGATTAAAGCTTCTTCATCAAGCTCCTCCAGCGTTGCTATCACCGGTAAGCGACCAACAAACTCTGGAATCAAGCCGAACCGTACCAGGTCTTCCGGTTCCACTTCCTTCAGCGTTTCCCCTACATTTTTACTGTGATCCTTACTCTTAACTTCTGCAGAAAAACCAATACCACCTTTCTCGGAACGCTCCCGGATTACTTTTTCCAGACCAGAAAACGCACCACCGCAGATAAACAATATATTGGCAGTATCTACCTGTAAAAACTCTTGCTGAGGATGTTTTCTTCCTCCCTGGGGAGGTACAGAGGCAACCGTTCCTTCAATCAGTTTGAGTAACGCCTGCTGCACACCTTCACCGGAGACATCACGAGTGATGGACGGGTTATCGGATTTACGTGAAATCTTGTCGATTTCATCGATATACACGATACCTCGCTGAGCCTTCTCCACATCGTAGTCACATTTTTGTAACAACTTCTGGATAATGTTTTCAACGTCTTCACCCACATAACCAGCTTCAGTCAGCGTTGTTGCATCCGCAATAGTAAAGGGTACATCCAGCAAGCGTGCCAACGTTTCTGCCAGCAGGGTCTTACCACTACCTGTTGGACCAACCAGAAGAATGTTACTTTTTCCAAGCTCAACTTCGTCTTTCTTGTCGTCACACTGCAAACGTTTGTAATGGTTGTACACCGCAACTGACAATACTTTTTTGGCACGCCTCTGCCCGATCACATAATCATCAAGGATCGTGCTGATCTCACGCGGAGATGGAAGAGCATCACTACTGCTTTCAACCGGTGCATCCTGGATCTCTTCACGAATAATATCGTTACAAAGATCTACGCACTCATCACAGATGAAAACGGAGGGCCCAGCTATCAGCTTACGGACTTCGTGCTGGCTTTTTCCACAAAAGGAGCAATACAACAGCTTTCCACCGTCATCACCCTTTCCATTATTTTGGTCGGTCATTCGATTCTTACCCTACCCGGACAATCTATAAAAACCTTGAAACAAGCAAGATGCGGTCGCTGTACGCTTATTTCAAGGGTTTGTTTAAGACAGATAGAGGCTAGAAGCCCCTCTTATCATCAGCTTAGGCTATTCTGCAGCATCGCGTGTACTCAACACAGCATCAATCAAGCCATATTCCTTCGCTTCATCACCGCTCATAAAGTTATCACGATCAGTATCGCTGGCGATAACATCAAGTGCTTGCCCTGTGTGATGAGCCAACACATGGTTTAGCTTATCCTTAATCGACATAATTTCCCGTGCATGTATCTCGATATCTGAGGCCTGCCCCTGAAATCCACCCAATGGCTGATGAATCATTACCCGGGAATGCGGCAAACAATAACGCTTACCTGCAGCACCTCCAGCCAATAAAAGCGCACCCATGCTCGCCGCCTGTCCAATACACATAGTGCTGACATCAGGCTTTATGAACTGCATGGTGTCATAGATA
>JAUXFT010000177.1 GCA_030622755.1 Aestuariirhabdus sp.
ATTCGTGGAAAAAGATCAGATCACAGATTTACTGGCATCCGTTGATGAAAAGAATATCGAAAAGTTTTTATCTTTTCTTTCAGACAACTGCTCTTTTCGCTTTGGTAATCTTCCAGCGGTACACGGGGCATTTGAAATCAATACCTTTCTAGGTGTGTTTTTTGATTCCATCGCATCCCTAACGCATGAAATTGATGAGGGCTGGAAAATCCCAGGGGGGTTCACTTGTCATGGGATGGCATCTTATCGTCGTCACGATGAGACTACTCTCTCGGTCCCCTTCTCAAATATATTTAAGATCAACGAGGGAAAAATCTATGAGTACCTTATTTTTGCCGATACTTCACAGTTATAGACTTACCCTTAAAAAGCAGCCCTTAATAAGTCCAGTGAGTTAGAAAACAATGCTTCTATTATTAACAGGAATGATTATTTTCTTTGGTGTCCACCTTGTTCCATCCCTGCCACTCAAACAACAATTCATTGATAGATACAGCAAGAAGATCTACCGGCAACTCTTTATTATTATCGCATTTATAGGCTTGAGCTTGATGATTTATGGAAAAATCCAGATGGCTTTTATCACCGTATGGGAACCACCCTACTGGACTCGTCACTTTGTTATGGCGGTGATGCCATTGGCGCTGTTCTTCCTGGCACTACCTGACATGCCCAACAACTTCCGCCGCCACATACGCCACCCGATGATGATCGGTATCGCCATCTGGTCCGGGGCACACCTGGCGGCGAACGGCGATCTGTCCTCGATCTTATTATTTGGCGGCTTCTTTATTTACGCCATCTTCAGCATCATTGCAGTCAGTCACCGAGAGGAATTCAGGCCTGCTGACCCTGTACCAAAATATCGCGATGCCATTGCCATAATTTTTATCGCCATCAGTTATGCCGTGATTTTTAAATTCCATCATCTGGTGTCCGGTGTTCAACTCGTTTAGCCCTATAAATTTTTCTACAGGCCTGCCAAAGTATTTTTGGCAAGCTTGAAATCTTTCCCACTGTTTTTCCAGATTCAACCCTGATGATTATTTCTAAAAACTAATATATCTATCAACACTATCCCTAATACATAACTGGTCTTTCCGTGATGTTAGTCTTCACCTATCCTTACTCTAGATAAGCCTTAATTCCTTCCAGGGGGTTAACATGAGCAGAATTTATTTAACAATCCCTGACGACAGAACTGTCATTGATGTGGTTGAAGAGCTGAAACAGCTGGATATTGATGAAGAACATATTCACGTCATTGCAAAAGATGCATCCATTGCCAGGAAGGCACATATACATAAGGCATCAGAGTTTTATACCACTGATGCATGGCACATGGGTATCCAGGGGTTAGCCGTTGGAGCACTGTTGGGGGCGGGTATATTTCTATTAACAGGCATGGCATTTGAGCCCATAACCTTTCTTCGAATAATACTTTTATGCGCAGCTTTGGGTGGACTTGCGTGCATGCTTATCGGCGTTGGAAGAAATGAGAGTCATGTGGAAGAGCATGCCGGGGATATTGAAAAAGGCGCCGTAATGCTACTGGTTGATACGCCAAAACGCCGTGAAAACAAGACCGTAAAGAGAATCTTTGACGAGCATCCAGAAATAGTGATTGAAAGATCCGGTGTTTTTTTGAGTTAAACAATATTCTCAGCTAGTGCCTTACTCAATCCTTTAGAATTTTTCTTAAGAGAGCCTCACACTGCTCGCAACCCATATAGCTGGGTACGCCATACCAACCATGCGCTTCGGCTAATGCGCCCTTAGCTATATTCATCACATCGCCGGGCTGCAATGCATCGAGATGGGAGGGGATAGCCAGAGCAGTATTCAAATCTCGCACAGCCTGCACAAAGTTTACCGCCAGTTGTCCCTCGTTCACGCCGTCCGTATCAAGCCCCGCTTTCCTAGCTAAATCAGCCATACGAGTGGCGCAAGTGGGCAGGTAGAAGTCTAGCACCCAAGGCAGAGTAATGGCGTTCGCGAGGCCATGTGGCGTGTGATAGCACGCTCCGAGCGTGTGAGCAATCGCATGAACATAGCCTACATTGGTGCGCGTAAACGCTGAGCCACCATAGTAAGCGGCCAACGCCATATTTTGACGTGCATTTAAATCTTGTCCGTTGCGATAACTGGTTTCGAGGCTGTTAAAAATCAACTCTACCGCTGACAGAGCCAGCGCATCTGTTTCATCGGTAGCATTTACAGATAAATAGGCTTCTATAGCATGGGTCAGTGCATCTATCCCACTTGCAGCCGTAACGCCCTGCGGCATACCCTGCATCAACTCAGGGTCTAGCGCGGCCATACAGGGCACCAGCTTTGTATCAATATATTGTTTCTTTTCACCTGTGTCAGGGTCAGAAATAACAGCAACTACCGTAGCTTCTGAACCTGTTCCGGCCGTTGTAGGGATGACATAAAAAGGCAATGAAGCCTGGCTGGCTTTTTTTATACCCACCAGTTTTTCTAAAGGTTTTTTATTCGCCGCAGCCAGTGCAATCAATTTTCCGGCATCAATAGAAGAACCTCCACCAAGAGCGATAACCGCTTCACTGTCACTCTGTTTTAACAGCGCCAAACCTTCACGTACTTGACCTATCAATGGGTCTGGTTTTACGCCATCGTAGATGGTTACGGCCACACCCTGCTGTGTTAAACGTTCAACAAGTGCTTGATGTAACCCCAACTCAACCAGTATGGCATCAGTCACCAGTAAACAACGTTGGCAGCCACTCTGTGAAACTGCATCACACAACTGCAAAGAAGATTTTGACCCAGTTAATAACGTCGGGGACGGTGGAGGAAAAAATGAAAATAAAAATCGGGTAAGCAACACCTTAAATTTATAAAACGGTATTTTTAATAAAAACCACATACAACTTTACCCGATTAAGAAAACAAAACGTTGATGATAATAACAGGCAGTTTATAGGTAGAATCATCACTACCGATACCCTCAGGCATGACTGGTCATCCATTTTTCAATAAGCCCTTCGCACCTAATTAATGTATCGTACTCCACTACAGACAATAAACGCTTTAAGTAAAAACATATGATTGATTTGTATACCGCTTCAACCCCAAATGGCCATAAGGTTTCATGTACTTTAGAAGCGATGAAGATCCCCTATGAAACCCACGCCATCGACCTGATTAACGGCGATCAAAAGACACCTGCGTTTCTTGCGATGAACCCTAACGGTAGAATCCCGGCCATTATTGATCGCGATAATGACAATTTTGCGGTTTTTGAAACCGGCGCGATCATGATGTATTTAGCGGAAAAAACCGGGCAATTGATGCCGAGCGATGCAAAAGGCCGCTCAAGGGTCATTCAGTGGTTAATGTTTCAGATGGCAGGCATTGGCCCAATGATGGGACAAGCCAATGTGTTCTACCGTTATTTTCCCGAAAAGATTCAGCCAGCAATTGATCGCTATCAGCACGAATGCCGTCGATTATTTGAAGTTCTGGATGGCCATCTATTAAATAATGAATGGCTGGCCGACGATTACTCCATTGCCGATATTGCCAACTGGTGCTGGGTGCGAACCTATAAGTGGTCGGGGGTATCTATTGAGGGTTTGGACGGTTTACAGCGCTGGCTCGACATTATGATCGATCAGCCCGGCATGCGTGAAGGACTGAGTGTTCCTGAGCGCCTGGATAATCTGTCCACCGCTGACAATGAAGCTGAATCTGAAGCATTCATTAAAAAAGCTCGGGAAATAGTACAGAGGTAAACGACACCCAAGAAACCACAACACAACAACGATACCGATAGAAAACAGGTGCGAAGTTACCAGTGAATCAAACCCAAACCTGGCGACAATGCATTACTGTGTTTTTGCTCTTTCCATTAAGAATGTCGCCAATGCCTTTTTATCCTCTTCCGTCAAAGGAAAAGTAGGCATGGGTGAACGAGGCTTAGTCAGTCTCGCTATCACACCTGTGTACTGCAGGCGCTGATTCACCGTGCTTAAATCCATTCTGCCGGGCGCACCTTTGGATATATGACAGCCCTTACAACCGAACTGCTTAAACAGCCTGCTGCCCCTTTCGGCTAATACTGAACGATTAGCGTCTGTTAGCCAGTCGGGTTCGACCAATACGAATTCTTTTTTGATCTCAACAGGTGCCTTGCTAACAATAGGCTTCTGAATTTCGCCATAGGCGATCCGATAGATACTACCCGCATAATCGTCCGATATATAAACAGCGCCGTCGGGACCCTGGGTTACGTCTACAGGTCGACCAATCACATCGCCGGCCTTTTCAAATCCGCTGAAGAAATCTTTGCTAATAATCTCGTCGCCCTGCCAATGCAGTGAAACCACACGGTAACCATCGGGAATGCTTCGGTTCCAGGAGCCGTGTAAGGCCACCAGAGCCATTTTCTTGTAATCTTCCGACCAAGCCTCTGTGTTAACAAACGTTATGCCCAGCGGCGCATTGTGCGCCCGGAATTCATGTGCGGGAGCAATAGGGTTTAACCCAGAAGCCGTGACTGACTGATCACTCACATCAAAACCAAAGTCCGGGTCTGGCTCGTTAGCACCATTAAAATAAGGCCAGCCGTAAAACTTCCCCTCTTCAATCAGGTTCAGTTCGCAGGGCGGGTAATCATCACCCAGCAGATCGCGGCCATTATCAGTAGCGTATAACTCATTACTCCAGGGCGCCCAGTCAAAGCCCATGGTATTGCGCAGGCCAGTGGCCAGTATTTCTTCACCCGTGCCATCTATATTAAAACGAGACAGGGTGCTGCGCCTTGGATCCAGTTCTTCACAAACGTTACAAGTAGAGCCTTGCGAGAGATAAAGTTTGCCATCTGGGCCGATTTTTACTTGTTTATAAGGGTGGTTGCCATCGCTGGTTAGCCCTTCAACAATGCGCTGGTAATCACCGCTGGTTTTGCCGGTAGATTGGTCGAATGCGATTCGACCAATGGCGTCTGTTTCGCCAATAAATAACCAGCCATCATGTACAGCTATACCCGAAGGTTTATTCAGCCCCTCCAGTAAAGTCGTGCGTTCACCCCCTTGTCTCGGGTTTGACGAATCAGCACGGAGCATTACAACATCACCCTTGTGCGGGCGAGTGATTAACAGGTCGCGATTAGTCGTCATAGTGATAAAGCGAGCGTTCGGCAGATCACTGGCATAGACACTAAGCCCGAAATTATTCGGTACTTGCAGCCGTGTTTCGACTGTTGCCGCATCCGGCGAGTCGATACCCTGCCCGGTCATCGCATTCAACAGCATTGGGATGCTCTGAAAACTGACGATATTACGCCCCAGCAGAAAAGCGGCCGCGAGAAGAATCAAAACAACAATCAGTAGAATTTTTTTCATAGTGCTAACAACAAACCTTTAAGGCTGCATACTGGGCCGCTGAGACATCTCATGCAACCAACGTCGCAAGTGCGTCTGCTCTTCGGGAACCGTTATTTTTACCCAACCTGCAAAGTTCACACAGACAAACGCTGTAATATCGGCAACGCTAAAGCTGTCACCAGCCACATAGGCATTATTCACCAGTTGCTCATTCAGAATTTCAAAGAAAAAATTAATGCGTTTTATACCTCGGGGCACAAGCTCTGAAATTTGTTCAATATCCAATGCACCGGGCAGCGCGCGATTTTTAAAGGCCTCACCTCTATTACGAAAAGCTTCAGCAATTCCCGTCAACAATTCCATTTCTATACGGTGGTCCCACTCGGCAATAACTGCCTGCTGTTTTGCATCTGAACCGAATAAAGGATTGCCTGGATTGATGGCTTCAAAATAACGACAAATCGCCGTCACTTCAGAAATCATTGTGCCGTCATCCAAAACTAAGGTCGGCACAGTACCGCGTGGATTAATGGCCTTATATTCATCCCTCAGCTGCTCCTGCTTCATCATGTCGATGAATTCGGTAGGCACCGCTATGCCCTTCTCTTTCATGAAGATATGAACACGTTGGGGGCTGGGTGCAGGCGGATAAGAATAAAGTTTCATGGGCTATCCTTTAAAAATTAAGCGGGCCTGCCGGAAGTATTTTCAGATTTTTCAATATCCGTTATTTTCTTAAATAAACGATGTTAAGCAATGGCCATCAGGCCGCTTTATTCCGCGTTTGTTTGGCTTTTGTTATTGCTTTGGTTTTTCGGGTTTTATGACGAAACTCCCCGGCATTGTATTGCTCCAGAATTTTATCCAACGTCCGGCTGATCTTGCTGCTTGTCTTAATCCTTTCCAGCTTTTGCCAGGTTGCCACCTCACCCTGACGCTCCAGCATCATCAGTTCAATTTCATTCAGATGACCCAACAGTTTAGTCATATCGAAATTCTGAAAATCCGGATAGATATTAATATCCGCACTGTATTTCTGACTGAGTGCAGAATTAAGCATGTCGACAAACAGATTAAAACGCTTCCATTTTTTAGTGTAATTCAGGCTTATATAACGACCTGTTCGAACCATGCTTAGTGCTGTTCTGTGCAGAACTTCACGCACCACATGTGGCACATTAGTATGATCACCATCACCACCGCGGCTGAACAAAACAATCGGGTTAATCAAACTGCCTATATAGTGGTTTACACCGTATAGACGAGCGAGTCGTTTAGCCGGCAGATCATCAGCAACTGAACCATCAACCCAGCGACGCGTGGGTAAATACGGCTGGCGTTGACCCTGCTCGTTTTTAGCTTCCAGCATCACAGAAGGAAAGACACCCGGTACCGCACAGGAAGCCATCACAGCGGTACGAATATACACATTGGGGGAAGTGATCGCGTTCATCAAACGCGAGGTCTGATGTAGTTCGGCAGGTGCGATAGAAATATTGATATGACGACCGGTCTTCTCAAACGCCTCCTGAAAAGTTAAATCAGGGATCATTCTTTCGAGTAGTTTTACAACATCTTC
>JAUXFT010000210.1 GCA_030622755.1 Aestuariirhabdus sp.
CCTCCGACTTCTCGATATGGATCAAGGCCAGTTCAGGTTCACTGACCGAAGCAAATCTCGGGTCACGGAACGCGGCTGACCAGGCATCGGCGCCGATCTCTTCAACCAGTGGACGATGAGGTTCCAGGGTGCCCATGCAGCCGCGCAGTTGACCCTGTTTTTGCAAGGTTACGAAGCACGCGGCTGGCTGCTGTAATTGTTTGCTGAATTCGGCCGAGGAAGGGCTCCACCGATTACCCGCGCACCCTTGCGTTATCACTTGCCGGGCGATAGTGATTAATTGTTGTTGCTCATCCTTTCTTAGTGAAGAGCTCAGTGAGGCGGTTGAACTCGGTGAGGCTGAAGATGTGTCAGTGGAGGGCATAAGCGGCGTATCCTACTACCCGATCTTTGCTGCCTGCGGTATCACCCGAGTTGCACAGGTTAAGCAGTTCGATCTTCATTGATTTATGAGCGGCAAGTTTTAATAAACCGTTGAGCCCACGACATCCACACGCCTGATCTCCTCGCAATTCAAAGTTGAAATCAAGAATCCGCTGGTTGGTTTGCGCATCAATTTTTTGAGCTTCGCTGTATGAGTGGAAGTGACTGAGATCGGTACTGATCAGGATAAGCGTTTCAGGGCCACCCCATACCTGGGTCAGCACTCGGCATACCTGGTCGGGGCTCGCGTCACCTACTACCAGGGGCAGAATGCTGAAACTATCCAGTACCAGTTGCAGAAAGGGCAGCTGTACTTCAAGGCTGTGCTCGTGACGATGCGCAGCGTCTATAACAGCTACATCCTGTTTTGGTAATTGAGATGCCAGTGTCTGGTCTATGCTGATGCAGCCTAATGGTGTCTCGAACATTTCCTCAGCGGGTAGGGCTAGCCCTTGAAACGGGTGATGGTGAGAAGGTCCTATCAGTACGACCCTGGATATCTGTGATTTCCAGGGTGCAAGCAGGGCGTATGCGTGGGCAGCCGTTGGGCCTGAGTAGATGGTACCCGCGTGGGGGACGATGAGTACCTTGGGCTGTTGATTTTTGTACTCTGTATCGGTTGTTTTTATCTGATAAATATAACCCATTAGCTGCTGTTGCAACTCAGTGGGGTGCTGGGGGTAAAACATGCCCGCCACCGCAGGAGATCGTACTCTGGACATTACATTTCACCGCTATTTCACCGTCCTTTCATGGCTTTTCACCGGTTTTTCATGGATAGAAGGCCGTTGATAACAGTGTCAATTTAATGAAATTGCCTTCATTCCAAAGCGTTCATCGATAAAATTTTATTGTACTGTTTGCGATATTAAGTGAACGCTTACGGAATTACGCACTCATAATTATAGCCCTATAAAAAGACTTGAGCAGATCATTAGGAAATGTAACGTGACTATCAATCCTAACCCACATAGCGTACCTACTATTGATTGGCATGCCCTTGATGATGGGCGCATCCAGTGCGACCTCTGCCCGCGGTTGTGCAAGTTGCATGAAGGGCAGCGTGGCCTGTGCTTTGTGCGAGAGCGCATAGAGGACCAGATCTGGTTAACCAGCTATGGAAGAAGCAGTGGATTTTGTATCGACCCTATCGAAAAGAAACCGCTGAACCATTTTTTACCCGGTACTCCGGTTCTGTCTTTCGGTACTGCAGGCTGCAACCTGGCCTGTAAATTTTGCCAGAATTGGGACATGAGCAAATCCCGGGAGATGGATATTCTGGCGGCAAAAGCCATGCCCGACGAGTTAGCTGATGCTGCCCGGAATAATGGTTGCCGGTCAATTGCGTTCACCTATAACGATCCGGTTGGTTTTATGGAGTATGCGGTAGACACTGCGGTGGCCTGTCGAGAAAAAGGCATTAAATCTGTAGCCGTTACCGCAGGTTATATTTGTGATGCTCCGCGGGAGCGTTTTTTCGGTGTGATGGATGCGGCCAATATTGATTTAAAGGCATTTACTGAACGGTTTTATTACAAACTCTGTGGTGGGCATCTTCAGCCGGTGCTGGATACCTTAAAGTATCTGGTAAAAGAGACCAGCGTATGGGTCGAGATTACGGCCTTATTGATTCCTGGCGAAAACGATAGTGATGACGAATTGCACAGGTTAAGCGAATGGATTGTGAGTGAACTGGGCTGTGATGTACCGCTTCACTTTACGGCATACCATCCTGACTGGAAGTTTAACTCAGCGCCATCAACACCCGCCGATACCCTGACTCGTGCGCGAGCAATTGCACAAGGTAAAGGGCTTCATTATGTTTACACCGGCAACGTGCATGATCCTGATGGTGGTAGTACCTTGTGCCGGGGATGTGGCGAATTACTGATAGAGCGCGATTGGTATCAGTTGGGTCACTGGGGTTTAAACGCCCATGGAAAATGTACAAACTGTGGACATTCTCTACCCGGCGTTTTCGAGGCGGTGCCTGGTGATTGGGGTGCGCGCAGGCAAACTGTACGTGTATTATCCAGCGTAAAATAAGCGGTTTAATTTTCTGCATGCTACTTGTCGCATGAACGTTGTCGCATGAACAGATTTTTTAGTCAGCCATCTCATGAATTTTTTATACTGGGCATAATTTCCCGTGTTTTATAGAGTGCTCCTATAGAATGCTCCATTAAGTGTTTCTTTCAGTGATGAATAGAAAAACAGTGAAACTCCTATCCGTAAAATTGTTACTATTGCTCCGGGACTCCTGTGTCATCTATATAGCAGTATGAAAGTAACGGCTTGAAAGTAACGGCATGCATTCCTTGTATCAATTACTTGTATAAATGCACCTTTAAATCTGTGCTTGTATAAAAATTATTTCAACGATAAATAATTATTTTAATATTTCTCGTTGAGAAATTTATGTTGAGATTTTAACTATGAAAGCTGTTGTAGTAGTCGCTCTTTTAAACGTTTTTTTGGTGGGGTGTTCTGGCGTGCAGATGACGCCCATAGAGTCCAATGATGTAAAAACACTGTCTATGGATAAGTCTCGAGTCATATTTCTTCGTTCATCGGTTGTTGCTGAAGTAAGTGATTTGATGCTGGTGGATGTGACCAGCGGTGAGCCGGAGTTGATCGGAGTGCTCAATAATGAAACGCGCGTTTCCTTTGATGTAGATCCCGGTAAACATACTTTTATGCTGGTAGCTGAAACCGTGGATTTTCTCAACGCAGAGCTGAAGCCGGGTTTAACCTATTACAGTCTGGTAGAGCCGGTCGGCAGTGGGTTGAGAGCTTATTTTTCGATCTGGCCAATTCGCAGTGATCCTGATGCAGTTTATAGCGTTGAATCAAAAGAGTTTCGACAATGGTTAAGGGATACCATACCGGTAGAAAATAATCAGGATTCCCTGCAGTGGTTTGAAGATAACCGTGAGGTTATCATCGCAAAATACCAACAATATTGGCCCGAATGGAATACCCAGGCGACGCTGGATATTGAGCGACAGTCTCTGCTTCCCGAAGATGGCCAGAAATATTAGGAGAGAATAATCCGGGTCAGTCTAATGGAAAGTGTTCAAGTGCTGAGTTCATGACAGGAAAAAGCCCAGGAATTATTCAGCAAGTATCTATAAATAATGCACAAAAACCTCACCAACACCTGCTTTTAATTGATAAAAGAGCAGGTGTTGATGAGGTTGCTTTTAGCCGACTTGTTCAGAATTAGCGTTAAGGCTCTGCTGGGTCTGTTTAGGGGAAAAGTTAAAAAAATCACCCTTTTAGCCGAGGCTGACGGTATCGCGATACTCGGCGACCGAAACGCTCCACCCTAACTCATCCTGAATATGCAGGCGCATGGCATCGGCTGCAACGGGCTCGCCATGGGTGACCCAGGTGTGGATCGGTTTGGTTTTGAACTCCCGCAACCAATGCAAGATTTCTTCAAAGTCTCCATGAGCACTCAGGTTTTCAAGATTGTGAATCTCGGCCTTTACCGGATAATAGGCGCCGTGGATTTTAATCTGCTCAACACCCCTTAGCATCGATTCACCGCGAGTTCCCGCAGCCTGAAAACCGGCGAAAACCACGCTGTTACGGTGGTTGCTAACCAGACTTTTTAAATGGTGCAGAACGCGTCCGCCGCTGGCCATTCCGCTGGCTGAAATAATAATGCAGGGCATACGTTTGCTGTTAAGGGAGATCGATTCCTCAACGGTACGCACGTATTGGGTATTGGCATCAATTTGTAAACATTGTGTTTCTGTAAGCCGGTGTAGTTCATGAAATTTATGATGAATTTCTGTGGCGCTGATTGCCATAGGGCTGTTGAGAAACAAGGGGATGTTGACGATTCTTTGTTGGCGCTTAAGCTCGCTGATAAGCTGCAGTAACAGTTGCGCGCGACCGACCGCGAAGCTCGGGATTAAAACAGTTCCCCCGCGAGCAGCGGTGGTATTAATGATGGTAGCCAATTCCGTCATAACATCGGTATCGCCGTGGCGGCGATCGCCATAAGTTGATTCTATGACCAGATAGTCCGCGCCGGAATGAGGTTCTGGAGGGTACATCATGGGATCATTCTGGCGCCCGACATCTCCGCTAAATAACACGGAAGTTTGCTCGTTATGGATACGAATGCAGGAAGCCCCAAGGATATGCCCTACCGGAGAAAACATTATCTTTAGACCATCGCGTAAACTCAACTCTTTATTCGGTGCAATGGTTTCAAACTGTTTGAGTGCGCGAAGAGCATCCTCTTTCGTGAACAGCGGTTGGGCGGGAGAGTGTTTGGAAAATCGTCGCTTATTGGCGTAGCGTGCGTCTTCCTCTTGCAGGAAGCCTGCGTCTGGCAAGAG
Source organism: Aestuariirhabdus sp. (assembly GCA_030622755.1). GTDB lineage: Bacteria > Pseudomonadota > Gammaproteobacteria > Pseudomonadales > Aestuariirhabdaceae > Aestuariirhabdus. The sequence goes on from JAUXFT010000210.1 coordinate 4,779, forward strand.
CACTTTGCACAGTTCAAAGGTTGCCGGAGTGCAGTAAATTTTACCTTTATAACCCCGCTTAACCAGCGCTGGAATGTAGCCACTGTGATCGATATGAGCGTGGGTTAACAATACCGATTGCAGATTCCTCATGGGAATCGGTAAAGCTTGCCAGTTACGTTTACGAAAGTTTTTGACACCTTGATAGAGACCGCAATCGATCAGGTGCTGGCTGCCGTTATTTTCTAGTAGATATTTTGAGCCGGTAACGGTACCGGCAGCGCCCAGAAAGGTTAGTTCCATGGTGTTTGTCCTTCTCCGCATAGATCAGGTGTTTATATTTGTTGGTATAGCACAATGTGTGGGGGAGGGTATTGATCTGAGGATTAGTGTTGGGTGAAATTGTTTTGGTTCGGTTTGGTTCGGTTTGGTTCGGTTTGGTTTGGTTTGGTTTGGTTTGGTTTGGTTTGTTTGGTGC
>JAUXFT010000202.1 GCA_030622755.1 Aestuariirhabdus sp.
AGGATTTGCTGATGCATGAATACTCGATAGTCTCTGCATTAATCGAGCAGTGCGAGCAGTACGCGCGTACCAATCAGGCCCACGAAGTAAGCACTGTAGTGATCAAGGTTGGAGTGTTAAGCGGAGTGGAGCCGGAGCTGCTAAGACTGGCGTTTGAAACCTTCAAGCTTGACGGAATCTGTCACCGGGCCGAGTTAATCATGCAGATCCAGCCGTTGGTGATCCGGTGTCTTGATTGCCAGCAACAATCTGAACTTTCCGAGCGAAGCATTATCTGCCCTGGTTGTAATAGCCATCACACGCAAGTGGTTGAGGGTGAAGAGATGCTACTGATGCAACTTGAACTCGAAACTGATTCTGAATAGCTCCCAATATCGAAAGCGCATGGGACAGTTGCTATCCTGGCTGGCAATTTTTAATCGACTCATCAAGAGAACATTCGGCTCATGATGGTACGGTAGGCGCGTGGGTGATTAATTAACGATATGTGATCCAGCCCGCCTAGAATATCTCGGGTTAGCATGGCGTTCTGGCGCTCTGATTCCATGGAACTGTGCGGAGCGACCAAAATATCGCCGATAAATTGAGCAGCAACGTGATCGGTGTCTTGCGTAAGAGTCGATCCGATATAGTGATAGCAAACATCCTTCACAAAGGGAACAACTTCATCAAATTCTGAGCGGCCGTTGTACAGATCACGAATACCATTGCTGCGCGTCTCCAGCAGATGGGCGGAGACCTGCGTACCCGGTGTCGGAATGATTCGAAAAAGTTTTTCAACGGTCTCTGCAATCCTCGCAAGGAACGAGCCCTCGTGCGGGGAGCCGATACAAATCACCTTGCTCAGGCGTGGTGCCCAGGAATCACTTCCTTGCTGGCCATGTTGCTGGCTATGTTGCTGGTTATGGTTCGCCGCATATTTCGAAACCAATCCGCCCATGCTGTGACCAAACAGTACGATCTCTTCGATATCCTGTGGATAGACTTTGCAGAGATCCGATATCAATGCTGCCAGTTCGATGCCGTTTTCGCTCAGAGTCTTACCGGTATTGTATCGAATAAAAATAGGCGTATATCCGAGGTCGCGCTCGAGTCGAGCCCCGAGGTTCAGGGCAGGGTCTCCATAGTGTTTTTCAGCCTGAAAGCTCCACAGCCACTCGGTGCTGCACAAGCCGTGAACCAGCACGCAAATCTTTTTGGAACCGCTGGGGTATGCCGCTGCGACGGATGCTTCATCCAGAGGAAGAATTCGTCCCTCGTGTCGAACGCTCATGCCCAGACTCAGGGTGTGATCTTGATCATCCAGAATGTCACCATACCAGCCGTTGATCAGACCTTCAGTGAAATCCAAAACCCAGCCCGGAGTCTTTACTGCATCCGATCTCACCGGCGCGTTAAGTGGTTCCTCTTCAGTCAGAAGCGCATCCGGAATTACGTTGGCTGCAACACGAGTCGCCTGGTGTACGCCGCTATTGATTGAACGAACCGACCCATAAACAGAGGACGCGATTCCCATTTGGATCGCGTTGATGGTTTGGGCTGCCGCCTGTACAGGCTCTACCTTGGGAAGTGACGCCACCACCTGATCGGAGACTTGTTTATGCGTTCGTTCTGCAAGATTGGTCGAGCCGCGAACTAAATCAAAAACAAGATCTCTAAAGCCCACTAAACGTTTCATGCATAACACTCCTGGAAATCTTGCGTGTCCACTCAATTATATTTCTACGAGTCTAGCCATCGAAGCAGATAACTCAAAATAATTTGCATTAATCAACATCAAACAATATCTCAGTAGATTCTATGGCGAACCAGTATCCAGGGTGCTTGCTGCTACCGTTGGGTTTTCAATAATCCCATCTGCTTGAGGCGTGGCCATTCGATTGCTGGACACTTATTCATTACAACCTGAACGCCATTCGCCTCTGCATGCAAAGCAGCTTCTTCATCAATAACGCCAAGCTGTGTCCACAGGGTACCTATGTTCAAATTGATGACTTCATCAACAATGGCCCGCAGATACGATGAATTACGAAACACGTCTACCATATCGATAGGGCAGGGTACCTCACTCAACCTTGCATAAACTTTTTGCCCTAACAATTCGGTGCCGCTTAACTTTGGATTTACCGGCACTACCTTGAAGCCATGGTCCAATAAAAATTGCATTACTCGATAGCTAGGGCGATCTGGTTTGTGGCTTGCACCTAATAAAGCAATCGTTGTTGTGTGACACAACAGATCTGCTAATGCTTGATCATCGTTTATCGTCATTTAACTTCACCTGATAGAAACCAAGTTAACAATTGAGTTAATGAGTTTACCATCTGTGAAGTTGCTACCGTGATGTTTGACATCAATATTTACTGTTTATATCAAGCATCTTTATGCTGTGCTGGTACGAACAAAATAGCGGGGTCATCCATTATTTTTTGCCAAGAAAGTAATATTGCGGGTTAATAAATAGCCCTAATGGCTGGTGAAGGCTCATTGGAGCTATTTTCAAGATGCTGGAAATTATCAACATGAAAGTGCGTTCGAGAATAGTCGGCTAAGGTCTTCTAAATTGACTGGCGACCTGTTTTCGGACTATATTTGGTCTTGTTGGGAGGCGCTTATGAAATTATCGAATCAAATCAAATCCATTAGTTACTTGAAGGCTCATGCCGCAGAAGTGGTACGTAATCTGTCTGGGCAGGCCGAGCCTCTGATTATTACCCAGAATGGTGAGGCCAAGGCGGTGATGCAAGACATCAAAAGCTATGAGCAAACGCAAGAGACCATGGCACTGTTGAAAATGCTTGCGCTGGGCACTCGGCAGATCGAAGAAGGCAAGGTTCAGCCAGCTAGTGATGTTGTTGCAAGGCTTCGCAATCGGAGCCAAAACCGCTGATGAGTTATCGTGTCTTTCTAACTGATGATGCCACCCGCGATCTTGAAGACTTATATGACTATATCGAATCTTATGATACTCCTGAAAAGGCAGATTACGTTCTCGATAAAATAGAAGAAGCCTCTTTGAATCTTTCTGAATATCCGGAGAGAGGCGCTTATCCGAATGAGCTGTTGGCGGTTGGCTTGCGAGAGTACCGAGAAATCTATTTCAAACCCTACCGCATTATCTATCGAGTGATTGCCGATAGCGTTTATGTCATGGTGATTGCCGATGGTCGTCGTGATATGCAGACCTTGCTACAACGTCGTTTGCTGCAAGCTTAAGCTTGAAAATCCTACTGACAAATTAACTCAATCCGTCCGATACTTTGGTGATGAATATATACAAACGTCACCGCTTTCCTCCCGATATCATCAGTTACTCTGTCTGGTTCTACCATCGATTTAACCTAAGCTTCCGTGATATTGAAGATTTACTGGCTCAGCGGAGTATTTTTGTCAGTTATGAATCCATCAGGCTTTGGTGTATCAAGTTTGGCCCTCGCTACGCGCGCCGGTTTAAACAGAGACGCAGTGGTTACGGTGACACGTTCTATATCGATGAAGTGTTCGTGAAGATCAATGGATAGCAGCCCTATCTGTAGAGAGCTGTAGAGAGCTGTAGAGAGCTGTAGAAGAGCTGTAGATCAGGATGGAGCTGTTGTGGATGTTTATCTCCAGGTGAGAAGAGATGGTGCTGCAGCCAAACGGTTCTTTAAGCGACTTATGCGGAGCAATACATCCTGGCCACGAAAGTCGAGCCAAGAAAGTCGAGCCAAGAAAGTCTAGCCAAGAAAGTCGAGCCAAGAAAGATAGTGACTGACAAGCTAAGAAGTTATGGAATGGCACATCGAGAATTGATGCCTGATGTTGATCACTGCCCACAACGATACGCCAACACTCGTGCCGAGCAATCGCATGAATGCGACGGGTAAGAGAGCGAGGTATGAGAAGGTTCAAATCTACTAATCAAGTTCAGCGATTCCTAACTGTACATTCCGTTGTACGCAATTTATTCAATCTCGGGAGGTATCTCGTTAGAGCTGGGTATTACAGAAATCTCAGGGCAAGTGCGTTCAATAATTGGATGCAGGTAGTGGCATGAAAATAAATACTAGGATTTCATCCATCTAAAGAAGTTAACTTGTCATTAACACCCTGGTAGGAGCAGTTTTTGCCGTCATGAGGTATTTCAACCGAGTTGTATCTTTTGGAAATAATCAGCAAAAGAGCTACAATGTTATAACTTTGTTATAACTTGGATTTTATTATGGAAGCGAAATTGAGACAGGTCGGTAATAGTCTGGGCTTCACGTTGCCCGCCGCAGAGCTGAAAGCCTTTAACGCCCGCCCTGGTGATATTCTTGAGCTGGAGATCAAACGGGTGGTTTGCCATGCCCGGGCCGACTGGGATAGCGCCTCCCAGTGGCCGGGTGCAGATGAAGAGTCCGTAATTGCAGAGGATACTGCTTTTGATCGGGACGAGTGGCAATGGTAGCCCGCTTCAGTGTCTGGGGAGTGGATCTCAATCCGGTTAAAGGCAGCGAGCAGTCGGGCTACAGGCCGGTACTAGTGGTATCTCCGGATGAAATGAACAAGTGGCTGAATACGGTCATTGTTGCCCCGATGACTACAACATTGCGCGGCTGGCCTACCCGCATTGAGATCCGCCATAAGGGTAAAAAGGGGGAAGTTGCTCTGGATCAGCTGCGCACCCTGGATAAGGCCCGGCTGGTCAAGCCGATGGGTGAGTTGTCCGCCAAGTACCAGGAGCCGGTATTGGCGAAGCTGGCAGAGATGTTTGCAGAATAATGCCTCATAAGCAGCCAGATAGTCGCTGGCGTGTAGATCTTCGACCGGAATGAGCCAAAGGCAAGCGGATTCGCAAAACGTTTGACACAAAAGCCGAGACTTATATTAAAGGGCTGGCTCTCAAGGGAGAATGGAATCCCCCAGCCAGTCGATAACCGTAAGCTCTCTGAACTGGTGGATCTCTGGTATCGCCCTCACGGGCAGCAGCTTAAAGATGGGGCCCGGCGCCGCCGTAATCTGGATGAACTCCCTGCCCGCCTGACTAACCCTTTGGCCAGATTACTGAAACCGGAAGATTACACCCGGGATCGGGATCGGGCGTATTCGGATGCGCATTACACCCAAGACCTGTAACAACGAACCGGGTTATCTCTGTGCGGTTTTTAATGAGCTGCATCGAACCCACGTCATCAATTACGCCAACCCGCTGCGATCATTGCGCTCCATAAAGATCTCCGAACAGGAATTAACCTGGTTAACCTCGGAGCAGATCCAGGCATTGCTCGACAGTATCGACAGCGCTTGTGAAAACCCGCATATGCAATGGATCGTGAGAATCTGTCTGGCCACAGGTGCTCGATGGGGATATCGGGGTAGGGGTGTAGAAATGCGACACCGTTACAGATTGGGAGTTTTTGCGGCGCCTGATAGCGACTGGTTAGGTCCCTTCTTGGCACGAGTACTGCCGGTACCAGAAGCACAGAATCTTTGCAGCTATAAAACTCCCCCGGCACTTGCTTGCTGGGTTTTGATAAACACTAACGATCGGCTTCCTGGATATGAGGGCCTCTAGGAGCCTGTCGGACTCAGGGTTGCCCTACTGCGAAAAAGCCGGGTTTGGTCATTTTCTATGCTCTTTCTTGTTGAATAGAGTGA
>JAUXFT010000035.1 GCA_030622755.1 Aestuariirhabdus sp.
ACTTGCGCAGTGTTATCGAGGGTGATCCCAGCCCTTGCGGCAACGGCAAGCTGATGATCAAGAGAGGCATCGAGGTCGGTCATATTTTCCAGTTGGGCGATAAATACAGTACCGCCTTAAAAGCCACCGTCCTCAACGAAAATGGTAAAGACATCGTCATGAAGATGGGCTGTTATGGTATCGGGGTATCTCGCGTCGTCGCGGCCTCTATCGAACAGAATCATGACGATAGTGGCATTATTTGGCCAGATGCCATCGCGCCCTTCCAGATTGGTATTGTCCCCATGCAACTGGATAAATCCGAACGGGTACGCGAAACTACTGAAGCACTCTATAAAGAGCTAACAGAAGCTGGTTTCGATGTACTGCTCGATGACAGGGATAAAAAAACCAGCCCCGGTGTCAAGTTCGCCGATATGGAACTTATTGGTATTCCTCATCGACTGGTTATCGGTGAACGGGGGTTGAAAGAGGGTAAAATTGAATACAAACATCGGCGACAGAATGACAAGCAAGACCTTGATGTCGCAAGCGTTGTTGAATTCCTCAAACAACACATCGCTTTATAAACAAATGACCAACGGAGTTGAGTGATCATTGAATGCCTTGAAGCAACGTATCCGCTTTAAACCAGTACGAGTAGCTACCTTACTACTCGTACTGATGATGCTATCGCCCCTCCCACTATCGCTACCAAAAGCCCTGGCGGCCGAACCCGTTGATGAAAACCTGCTCGAATTACTCTCTAAAACCGTCACTGAGGCCGACAGCTTTGAAGACAAATTTGATGCCCGGGTTTGGCTCATGGACATGTCTTCAAGACTTGAGCGCCTATCCCCCGACCCGGAGCAACGACTCAATCTGTTGCGCATGGTGCACCATGAAGCCAGCCGGGCAAAGCTACAACCCGAACTGGTATTAGCGTTAATCCAGGTCGAGAGCCGGTTTGACCGCTTTGCCGTCTCGCACGCCGGAGCCCAAGGCTTAATGCAGGTAATGCCCTTCTGGAAAAAAGAGATCGGTCGCCCGGATGACAACCTCACCGATATTCCGACCAACCTCAGGTATGGCTGTACGATACTCGCTTACTATTTAAAGAAAGAGAAAGGCAATTTGATTCGCGGGTTGGCCCGCTACAACGGCAGCCTGGGAAAAACCTGGTACCCCGAAAGAGTGATGGATGCCTGGTACGGTCACTGGTACGTGAAAAAATCATAAATTACGCCGTACCGGAAACATTCAACCCGGCCAGGAGCCTAGCCAGTGGTAAATTGATCCCATGCCTGCGAAGGCGCATCAGCACAGTCGACCTGATGTACCCGAGCTAGCGGAGGACCTTGTTTAAGCCATTGTTCCAACTGGAGCACTGAAGCAGCGCTTCCGTACATCATCACCTCAACATTTCCGTCGTCTAAATTACGCGCCCAGCCAGTGACGCCAAGCTCCTGGGCTCGCCTTTTAGTCGATGCCCGATACCAAACTCCTTGTACTTTGCCGCTGACAAGCGCTTTGCGACACACCTGCCCCATATCATCCCTCCCCTCTTAAGTGCTGTATCTGTTCGAGAAGGGACTCAGCAGTCTGTGGCCCCACCCTGACCTCAATAACTTCGCCCTGAGGATTGATAATCATGGTCGTCGGTAACACCCTGGGTTTCTCAGAGCCTAGCGCGGGAGCGGGATCTTGCTGCAAAACAGGGAATTCAATACCCAATAGTTCAACCTGACGCCTCAGCTCCTGATCAGATTCAATACCATCAAAATCCACACCCATCACTCGTATGGAGTCATTTTCTTTATCCAGGCGGTTTAATTCCGGTATTTCCTCACGACATGGCGCGCACCATAACGCCCAATAATTAAGCACAACCCATTGACCATCAAGATCATTAAAATCTATTTCCGCCCCTTGCAGGTCATTAAAACGGGCATCGCCGCAACCCACACAAAGTAGACAAAAAATACTAACTAGGACTATTCTCATGGGTAGTACATTTTTTGTCACAAACCGTGTGGCGTTCAGGGTAGTATACACTCATAGTACAGAGCCAGAACGGACAATGGAATGATGATTCCGCAAGGAAAATCCTATGAATAACCCCCAATTGGATCTAGTAATTCCCAAGCAGGAGATCACTCGCAGTGCGATTATTAACTCAACGCCTAAAGCCGTTGAAAAAGAGTTAAGGGGTCTCCCTTTAGGAAACATTCCAGAAGCACTAAAGCAGTGCACCGCGATGCTGTCTTTACTAAATCGCACACGCATTAGCCTCCCCGACCGAAAAGGCATCATGCTGAATTTCGATTACTATTACGGCGTATTTGAAAGCTATTATCGGCCAGGCACCTCCATCAAGCACCTCCGACCCAAAAACGCCAATGAGACGCGTCAACTGATGGAGCTCAGGGAAGAACTGGCTAACGGTTATAAAGCCTGTTTGCTGGATACTTTATCCACCAATAAAGGTGGACGCGAGATGGCCATGATGATTTATATGGCCATGTATTATCAAGCTCACTGTTTACTCCACTGTTACGAGCATTTCCAACAACAGCCTCTGCATATCTGGAGTGAAATAAACCAGCTCTACTGGTTAGCTGAATCACGTCATTTGCATCAGGTAACGGTCGGAAAAGTATTTGAACCAGTAACCGCCAACACCATAGGTGATCTCTACAAGCAAATTCTGTTACTGGAATGCGCTAACCCCTACCACCTCAACAGCGGCGAGCCCTGGGTGTTGTACCACTATCTGGGTCACTGGTCGAAATACGTAATGCTGGATCATAATTACCGCGAAGAAGATACTAATAACTTTTTCATGGTGGACATCAGAAAGGCTGACAAACCCTTCAGTAATCATAGCCACCAACCATCCTCATCAGCTGATATACGTATTATCAATAGCAACAAGCTGCTATCTCTCGCTGAGCAGCATATCAACACCCTGTCCTCCGGGAGCAGCAGTACGTCCGTTGGTATGCCTCCTTCAATCAATTCTGAACACGCAGCTGAGTTGCTCGAACAAGCCTATAAAAACTGGGCTCAGGTGAGCACTCGACAGAATCTACGCTTGCCCATTAATGCAATGGCAGGATTAGTCTGGGGCATTCATAGCATCCACAATCAACTTTCACCCACGAAACTTGAAAACACCCAGGTCAACAACAAAACGGCCGGAAAAATCATCAACGAAAGTCATGGTGGATTCTGCCTTCAACTCAATAAAGCTGACCAGCAGGATTTCTTTAACGGCCAGGTCGTAGCAATACGCAGCGATCGGCAAGCACACCCTCGCTGGGTTCTTGGCATAATTCGCTGGCAACAAACGCTCACAGATATGCAGAAAATAGTCGGCGTCGAATACATTCGTGGCGCTGTTCGACCTATCAAACTTAAAACTCTCGATAATCCAGGGCCTACCGACAATTATCGTACCGGCTTATTAGTTACTCAAAAAAATAACGGCCACCAGCAACATAGCGTGCTGGCCTCCTGCGGGCTATACAATACAGGGCGAGAGTTAAACCTGGATGTACCTCAACAAGGACGCCAGTATGATGTACGAGCTTCTGAGTTATTAACCCGAACCGCGCTGGTTGACCGTTTCAGTTTCAAGGCTGCCTGAAACGTCTTCTGTCCGGGAGCCATACAGCTCACTTAATGAAATCGAAAACATCTGTTGCCCACGCTCGTCAAAACGCTGCAGGTCCTGTAATAACCCTTGAAGCCATGGCGGAAGTTCAGCGTGTTCTTTCAACACGGCCTGAGGAGAAGGTATTGTCCAGGGCAATCGCCTCATCATCGTCCACACCTCAACACTTGCCAGGTTTTGAGCCAGGAACCAGTCACCTTTATCTTCTCTCAACAACCCCTGTTTACCCAAAGCCCTGCAACACGCCTCCCAGGATTCCGTGCTGATTGGCCATTGTCTGCGAAACGTCTCCCGGGACATCTGTTTCCCTTCAGCAAATGCGCGATCAAATGCTTCGAGAACCAGCAATGCCTGAACCACGTCCGGTAACCTTTGCTTCACCAGTATCGCAGGCAGATCACTAAAACTGCGCACCAATTCTGCTCCCAGCAACACAATCAACCAACTCAGGTAAATCCAGATTAAAAATAAAGGAACCGCAGCAAAAGCCCCATAAATTAATTGATAAGAGGGGGACAGAGAGATAAACAGCGCGAACAAACCCTTGGCAACTTCAAACAACAGCGCTACAAACACCCCACCGATAAGCGCATGAGTAAAAGGCACTCGACGATTCGGTACGGCCATATAGATCAAGCAGAACGCCGCTATGCTGAGAAGAAAAGGTAATAGCCTGAACAGCCAGGTGTCGATCCCCAAAAATGAAGTGGTATCACTGATCAGTTTCAAGGAGGCAATATAAGAGGTCATTGCGAATCCCAAGCCCAGCAGCAATGGCCCGAGACTTAATATCGCCCAATACAGCAAAAATCCGGATATGCCTCGCCGTCCGCTGTCGACTCGCCAAATCGCATTCAAGGCCCCCTCTATGGAACGCAGCATTAAATATGCAGTGATCACCAAAATAGCAATACCTACTGCGGTTAGCTGCCTCGCCTGGCGGGAAAACCCATGCAGATACTCTTCAACTGCAGCCCCGGTGCTGGGCACAAAGTTTTCAAATAAAAATTTCTGAATCTGCTCATCAACCCCTTGCAAAGAGGGAACGGCAGAAAGCATGCTGTAGGTCACCGTCATCATTGGCACGACCGCAAATAGCGTCGTGTAAGTCAATGAGGAGGCTCGCTGCATGCAACCATCTTCGACAAAGCGCCGAGCCAAATAACGAACATATTGCACAACAATATCGAACTTGATCATCCCTGCCCTTCTCCGCATTCCCCAATCGTTCTAGAATACCACTCCATGAACCAAGCCAATGCCACACAGGCATTTCAAATTAAGCACTCAAAAAAGCGCCTGACCTGAAGCTTGGTCATCAGTATCATGTCACGAGAGGGATAACCCAGCAATGAGCGACGTAGTCATCTACCATAATCCACGCTGTTCCAAATCACGCCAGACTCTACAACTATTGCAAGAACATGGTGTTCAGCCTGAAATTATTTTATATCTGGACACACCTCCCACGGCAGAGAAGATTGAAGCCCTTATTAACCAACTGGGGTTCTCTACTGCACGGGAACTGATGCGAAAAGGTGAGTCTGAGTACAAGGAAAATCAGCTGGCCAACCCTGATCTGATGGAACAACAACTGATTTCCGCCATGGCGCAATACCCCAGGCTCATTGAGCGCCCCATCGTAGTAACCAAACAAGGCGCCACAATTGGCCGCCCTCCTGAATCCGTACTGGAGATACTCGCATGAATCAGCCCTATGTACTGATTCTCTATTACAGTCGCCATGGTGCAACCTCCGCGATGGCGATGCAGATAGCAAAAGGTGTCGAGCAAATAACCGGCATTGAAGCGCGCATTCGGACTGTGCCTGCAATTTCCACAGTCTGTGAAGCCATCGAGGATGACATTCCGAAAGAGGGCCCTCTATTTTGCAGTGAAGAGGATTTGCGCAATTGCTCCGGCCTTGTCATTGGAAGCCCCACGCGTTTTGGCAACATGGCCGCGCCAATGAAATACTTCATCGATGGCACCAGTGCGCTGTGGCTCACCGGAGCAATGGTGGACAAACCTGCCGCTGCATTCACATCGACTGCCAGCTTACACGGTGGACAGGAAAGTACATTACTAAGCATGATGTTGCCTCTATTGCATCATGGCATGCTGTATTGCGGCATTCCCTACAGTGAACCAGCGCTGACCAGCACGGTGAGCGGAGGCACCCCCTACGGAGCCAGTCACGTTGCAGGAGAGAGTAACAACCCGGAGCTTACCCGCGATGAAAGCGTTCTCTGTCAGGCATTAGGCACACGTGTCGCCCGCCTGGCACTACAACTGACGGGAGAGACAAACTGATGAGTTCTGATCTGCTGGAAAAAAAAACGTATATCGCCCATCAAATTAGTCGGGGGCTTTACCTTACACTTCTGCTGGTAATCGCTCTCTGGACATTTTTTATCGATCCACCAGCGATCGAATATCAAAGCAGTGTCTGGCTAATCAGGACGGTACCATTGCTTTTATTTATCACGATTGTCTATAACAACGCCCCTCGCGGCTATGCCTGGCTCTGCTTTGTTGTGTTGTTCTATTTTACGGCGGGCGTGCTGAATATTTTTCAGTCTCCCGATATGGCATTCGGCTGGCTGGAAACGATCATCAGCACTTTGCTGTTTTGCAGTGCCATGATGTATGTACGCTGGAAATACCAGCTTATCAATCGCGCAGCCAGTCAATCCTAGGATCCATGTCACAGTCTCATTTAAGCTCAGGTTATGCCGCTAAAATTACGACAGTTTTTCGTCTTGATTTTCCGCTCCACTAACCTGCTCCACTAATTTGCTCCACGCACTAACAGACAAATGGATTCTATGTCGCCGATCGTTTCATTATCACAGGTAAAGTTTGCATGGCCGGGACAAACCGTCTCTTTGCACATCGAACAGCTGGAGATACAACAAGGTGATCGGGTATTCATCAAGGGACCGAGTGGTAGTGGAAAAACCACATTACTGGGGCTTCTTGGCGGGGTATTACAACCTCAAGATGGTCAGGTTCAGGTGCTAGACCAATCACTTGAACAGATCAGTTCCGCCGCTCGCGACCACTTTCGCAGCGACCATATCGGTTATATCTTCCAGATGTTTAATCTGCTGCCATACTTGTCTGTAGTGGAAAATGCAGCCCTCCCTTGCAGCTTCAGTAAAAGCCGTAAACAGCTAGCCATCCAGCGCTCAGGCAGCATCACAAAAGAAGCTTTACGGCTTCTGCAACATCTGGGATTAAGTGATTCGGGGCTGTTACAACGCTCTGTTTCTGCTCTCAGCATCGGGCAACAGCAACGTGTGGCCGCCGCGCGGGCACTTATCGGTTCCCCGGAACTGATCATCGCCGATGAACCAACCTCTGCATTGGATCAGGACACTCGAGAGCTGTTTCTGCGATTGCTGTTCGAAGAGTGTGACAAGTCCGGGGCGACTTTGCTGTTCGTCAGTCACGATCATAATCTGCAAAGGCATTTTAATAAGATCATCGACCTGGCACAGACAAATCTGGCAACGTCACCAATCGACAGGCGGTCCGCCTGATATGTCGATTTTTTTTCTTGCATGGAAAAGCTTGCTCAACAGACGCAGCACCGCTGCGTTAACACTTTTATCCCTGGCAATTAGCGTCAGTTTATTGCTTGGGGTAGAAAAAATTCGCACCGAAACCAAACGCACCTTTAACAGCACAATTTCAGGCTCAGACCTTATCGTGGGCGCACGTACCGGCCCGGTTCAGTTGTTGCTTTATTCTGTGTTCCATATCGGAGATGCCACCAATAACATCTCATGGGAATCCTACCAAACCCTCAGGCAAAGCCCGTTAATCAACTGGAGTATCCCTTTATCCCTGGGGGATTCGCATAAAGGCTACCGAGTACTGGGGACTGACGATAACTATCTCAAACACTACCGTTATGGCCGCAAGCAAAGTCTCTCTGTACTACAAGGAAGCTGGTTTAACGATCTTCATGATGCAGTCCTTGGCTCGGAGGTTGCTCGGCAACTCGGATACCAGACCGGTGATTCATTAGTGCTTGCGCACGGTACCGGTCGCGTCAGTTTCGTTAATCATAATGATCATCCTTTCCATGTCAGCGGTGTTCTGGCACCCACCGGGACACCGGTGGATCAAAGCATCCATGTTTCTTTGCACGCAATTGAAGCTATACACTCGATGCCTGGCGCACAGCACTTTGACCAGGGTCCGACTAACAGCCGAATCACGGATACCCATGAAGCTCACCTGCAACCTGCCAGCATCACAGCAGCACTGATAGGACTGAAGTCACGTGTTACTATCTTGCAAGTACAGCGTACTATCAACGAGTATCCACACGAGCCCCTTTTAGCAATTATCCCCGGGGTTACTCTGCGCCAGCTTTGGAGTTTAATGGGGTCAATGGAAAAAGCTTTGCTCGCCATTTCAGCTTTTGTGGTCATAGCAGGATTGGTTGGTATGCTGACGACCCTGCTTACATCGATCAACGAACGACGCAGGGAAATGGCAATTTTACGCTCTCTGGGTGCTCGCCCATGGCATATTTTTACGCTGATTTTGAGTGAGTCTGCACTTCTCTCCAGCATGGGATGCGCGCTTGGACTCGCCTTGCTGTATCTATTAATGCTTTTCGCCCAGCCCTTGCTAAACCAGATGTATGGTATTCAGATCGAGATTTCTCCGCCCGGCAGTTTCGAATTCAGCCTGATCGCAATGGTTATCTCCGGGGCCCTGATGTTAGGCATCATACCGGCCTGGCGGGCCTATCGTAATTCACTCAGTGATGGGCTTACTATTCGCACCTGACCCTTCGTTTTTTGACCTTTCGTTTTAACAACAACCGGCAATCCAGGCAAACACCATGCTACAAAGATATTTACACGCCATGACCCGTATCAGCCTGTTGGCAATACTGATGAATCCAACATTGCTGAATGCAGAGTCTGTACGAACGCTAGACTGGTTAGACCTGGTGCCCGGCACCCAGAGAAACGATGTTCTCGCTCAGAAAAACACTAATTTTCACGACCTTGATAAAATGAGCGACGCCATCATTGCCGATACCAAAGCTCGCCTGCAGGGTTTACAACAAAACCCACAACTGGTCACTAAACTCCACCAGCAAACCGTCAATATTCCCGGGTATATCGTACCCCTTGAGTTTGGCGATGTTGATACCATTTATGAGTTTCTTCTGGTGCCATACTTCGGCGCCTGTGTCCACTACCCTCCCCCACCCATTAATCAAATCATCTATATAAAATATCCACAGGGTCTTAAATCGTCAGATTTTTTCGAACCCTACCGGGTAGAAGGAACACTCCTGGTTAAAGGGTATACATCCGACATAGCGCAGGCAGGCTATTCACTGGATGCAAAAGAAGTGGTGTTATATGAGTACTAAACCAGCACCACTCACCATAAAAGTCAGTATTGGCTATACAACTTTCTGAATAGTAAATCTGGTTACCAGCAATAGACAGGTCCGGGTTACCAGCCCATCACCTGTTTCACGAATGGCAATGTCAGCTTACGCTTGTCTCGAAGCGAAGCGCTATCGAGTTTTTCCAGTACGTCGAATAGCGCTCCCATACTGCGCGGGCTGCGCGACAAAATATAGCGGGACAGATCCTCGGTCATCTCAAGCCCCCGGTTACGCGCACGTAAAATCAAGGCGCTGCACTTTTGCTCATCATCAAGCTCTGCGATCTGAAATACCAATCCCCAGCCTAATCGTGACAGCAAGTCAGGAAGCTCTAACCCGAGATGGGTTGGCGCACAATTGGCCGCCACCAATAAGCGTGTACCGCTGTCACGCAGACGGTTAAACAGATGGAACATCGCTTCCTCCCACTCGGCTGCACCGGCAATCTGCTGCAGATCATCGATACACACCAAATCAAGCGCTTCCAGGCCTTCTAATACGGATACCGGGTAATCACTTAACTGAGCCAGAGGCAAATAAACACTACTGGTAGACAACTGATCGGCCTGGTGACAGGCTGCCTGGAGCAGGTGACTGGCACCAGCGCCCTCAGATCCATACACATAAAACAGCTGCTCATCACGACCCGGCGCTTCACCTCGCAGGTCGAGCAAAGAAACCAATGTACCATTGGTTCCAATCACAAAATTATCAAAAGTAGCATCATCCCGAAGGCGGATACCGAGTGGCAATTGCACTGGATGACTCATAACAGAAAGCAATCTCTACATCTCATCGAGTTTTTGGGCCTGATCCGCATGATACAGATGGCTGTTCTTGTAATTATCATGCAAATCACGCAGTAACACCATAATCACAGCAGCAACTGGAAGCGCCAATAGTATCCCGCTAAAGCCAAACAATTGGCCGCCAGCCATAATGGCGAAGATAACCGCTACCGGATGCAAGCCAATACGATCACCTACCAGCAGGGGCGTTAATACCATGCCTTCAAGCGCCTGACCCACCATGAAAACAGCCCCAACCCAGATTAACGGGGTATAGCCATCAAACTGAAACAATGCGGCTACCATTGCCGCACCAATACCGACAATAAATCCCATATAAGGCACTATACTGGCCAATCCCGCCACCAACCCTACCACTAATGCCAACTTCAACCCGACAATCCATAACCCGACGCTATAGATCACACCGAGACAGACCATCACCATCAGCTGCCCTTTCAAAAAGGCACCCAGTACCTCATCACATTGCAGGGTTAAGCGGCTAACCGTATGCTGGAAATTGATGGGCAACAGCTCGGAGAGTCGAGCCATAAAAATATCCCAATCCCTGAGGAGATAAAAGGTGACTACCGGTACCAGCAACAAATTTACTATCCAGTTGAGCAGTGCCATACCGGAACGAGATACCGTACTCACTCCTGCCGCGATAAAGCTGTCGGCACCTTGCCAGTTCTCACGCACCTTGCCGACCACATCTGACAGTTTGAGTTGATCCATTTCGACGCCAAGATATTTTTGTAGTAATGGAAGCAATTGTTGCTCGGCCGAATTCACCCATTGGGGTAACTGGATAACCAAATAGCGTATCTGGCTACTTAATGAGGGTATCAACACCAACAAAATCGCCAACAGCAACAGCACAAACACCAAAAATACCGACACAACCGCCATGGTCCGCGACAGTCCCAAAGCTTCCAGGCGATCAGCTATTGGATCCCCGAGATAAGCCAAAACCATAGCAATCAAAAATGGCGCCAGGATTGGGCTCAACAGGTAAATCAAACCACCGAAGAGAACAGATACCCCCAACAAAAACCAGCGTTGCTGTGTAGTAAGCCTCGGTAATTCCATTATTGATATTCCCTGGTCAGCATATAGATCATAGTATCAGCGCAATCCTTGCAACTGATAATGAAGCGTACGACTTCCCTGCGGCTCAAGTGCATTCAGCTCCAGCTTCGGCTGTAGCTGCCCACTTAAAGTCATTGCCTCTTGAAAACGCTGCAACGAGCCATCAATTGTGAGGTGTACGGTCAACTCCGCACCAGCTACCTGTATCGGCTTGGCGCTACGTACCGCCGTCAGGCTCTCAAGATAATCAATTACAGCGGCATAATCACCAGCGCTACGAACATTATCGACAATCAATTTTGCTGGCTGCTCATTAGCCTCACCAGTTCTCAGTGCATAGCGTTCTGCCAGCGTAGTGGCGGCCAAATCAATCCCTTGCTGGACAAAACTCGCTTCACTGTCTGCCCGCACATCCAGATTCAAGCGCTGGCCTTTAAAGATTAGCATCCAGCGCCCCTCATATTTATTGGTAGCGCTGCGATAATACCTACCGGCAAGAATTATCCCCGGGTTGTAACGTACCGATGCGGTACTAACCGGGTCAGCAAACAACCCCCATAGTTCGGTGTCACTGAGTATCGCCTGATCTTCAACATCCACAAACGGCAATATCAGCGGTAAGCCGCGCTGATCGGCGCCCTTTACCAGAGCCTCATGTAAAGGCGTATCTGCCGAATGTGAAACAATACTTCGTTGCCCCCGGCTGTTCTCCTGCACCAGCCACACTAACAGTGATGGTCGGTTCTCACCCCAGATGGGCAAGGACGTCTGACGTAACATCCGAGAAACTGCCGACCGATCAAACGTCACCCGTAAGGTAAGAGCAGGAACCTCTTTGCCTGCCTTGTTCTCCAACATCTCTTCGCTTTCGCTGTAACCAAAGGTTGCCACGTATTTATTTGCATTCGACAGTACGCTGTTAAGCTCATCACTGTTGGGCAGCTGTATAACACCGGAGGCTTTACTGAGCACAATTTTCAATGCTTGCTGCATGCCACGATCTCGTTCTCCAGCATCCTGGCCAGCCACCAGAACCTCCGCGGTATACAGGTTTTTATACACTGCAGCCGTTGCTGACACCGGCATGTAAGCAACAATAATTGCAAAAACAAGCAGCGCCGAGACCAGTATTTGATGTGCAAGACGATCTATTTGAACCATTGACGAGGATCCCTGAACGACAAAAGAACTATTTTGCCACAGATTAAGCGTCAGGCATCCCTGTTCGCAGCCAGAAACTGTTGTTAAAATAGCGCAGCTTTGAAACGGGGTCACAGTTCTCCCCTTTTCACCCTCTGACTATCCAACGATGCAGGCCCCTTCATGACCAGCAAAAGCGATTCCAACAAGCCCTCCATTAGCTACAAAGATGCAGGCGTCGATATCGACGCAGGTAACCAACTGGTTGAGCGTATCAAGGGAGTCGCCAAGCGTACCCGACGTCCTGAAGTCATGGCCGGGCTGGGTGGATTTGGTGCTCTGTGTGAACTACCCACAGGCTATAAGGAGCCGGTACTGGTCTCTGGCACCGACGGCGTGGGTACCAAGCTCGCCTTGGCCATGCGACTCAATCAACACGACACCATTGGTATCGACCTGGTTGCCATGTGCGTAAATGACCTGATTGTCGCCGGCGCCGAACCACTCTTTTTCCTCGACTACTATGCTACCGGACACCTGAACGTCGACGTTGCCGCAGACGTTGTTACTGGTATTGGTGCTGGCTGCGAACTCGCAGGATGCGCCCTGGTTGGCGGAGAAACGGCAGAAATGCCTGGCATGTACTCTGGCGATGATTACGATCTGGCAGGATTTTGTGTCGGCGTCGCCGAAAAATCGAAATTAATCGACGGAAGTAACGTTAAAGCTGGTGACCTGTTGATTGCCCTGCCTTCATCAGGCCCACACTCTAACGGCTACTCTTTAATTCGCAAAATTCTCGAAGTATCGGACGCTGATCTTAGCCAAGCTATGGGCGATAAAACCCTGGCTGAAACACTGATGGAGCCTACCCGTATTTACGTTAAGTCTTTGCTACGTCTAATTCGTGAATGCCAGGTCAACGCTCTTTCACACATAACCGGTGGTGGATTGCTGGAAAATATACCTCGTGTCCTCCCGGCCGACAGTAAAGCCGTCATCGATACGGATAGCTGGCAGATCCCCGAAGTATTTCAGTGGCTGCAGCAGCAAGGTAACGTTGAACAGCGTGAAATGTACCGCACCCTTAACTGCGGTGTTGGCATGGTGATCGTCATACCGAGTGCTCAGCGTGATACAGCACTGTCCTTACTGGCTGAGGAAGGCGAATCACCCTGGATCATCGGTGAAATCACCACGGCAGCGGCCGACGAAGAGCAAGTCGAATTGCGTTCACGCTAACTTCTGAGGAATGCCTTTCATACTATGAAAACCGTCGTCATCATTTCCGGTAGTGGCAGCAACTTACAAGCTTTAATCGATCGAGCCCCTGAACTCGGTATTGAAATCACTGGCGTCATCAGCAACCGAGCGGATGCCTTTGGACTGCAAAGAGCACAACGTGCAAATATTCCAACTGCGCTGGTTGACCACAAGGAGTTCGAAACTCGCGAGAGTTTCGATGCTGCACTCAGTGAAACGATCGATGGTATGCAAGCAGAACTGATTATTCTGGCCGGGTTCATGCGGATTCTAACAGCAGAGTTTACTCGCCGCTATGAAGGCCGCATGCTTAATATACACCCCTCCTTATTACCCAAATACAGAGGGTTAAATACTCATCAGAGAGCACTGGACGCTGACGATAAATGGCACGGCGCTACCGTACATTTCGTCACCGCAGAGCTCGACAGCGGTGCCAATATTATTCGGGCCCCGATAGAAATTTCCAGCCTGGATAACGCTGAAACGCTAGCCGCCCGGATCCATGGCACCGAACACCAGATCTATCCTCTGGCGGTTCGTTGGTTTGCTGAAGGGCGCTTAAAGCTGCAACAGGGCAGCGCCTGTCTGGACGGCACCCCACTCCCTGCTGAGGGCTATCAATATCACGATTAGGTTTTTCAACCACAATGGTAGCGTGCATGAAAGCACGCTACCATCAACACTCCTTATCCATTGGTGACATAAAATGCGCTTTTCCGCCTTACTTGCCGTGCTTTCAACCTGTTTCCTGGCCTCTTCACTCCCAGCGGCAACACTTCAACCCTATAAAGCAACCTATAGCGCAACCTATTTTGGCCAGACCGGAGAGGCTACACGCACCCTTGAAGCCAACAGCGATGGCAGTTACACCACCCACTCCAATACCGACATTAACGTGTTGTTTATAAAGTTTTATCAACATCAATCATCCAATTTCCGCTTGTCTACCGAAAAGCAGATCACCCCCCTGCACTACCAGTATGAAGGCACTCGAGACAGGCACGCGACAGACGTTAAATTTGATTGGGATGGAAATCTGGCCACTAACCAATCGTCCCCACCATGGTCCGTGAAACTGATCGAAGGCGCTCAGGATGAACTGAGTTATCAGGAGCAAATGCGCCTCGATCTGATCAACCAGCGCGAAGAACTTACCTATTTTGTAACCGAAAAAGAAAACAAGCTGGACCGTTTACGCTTCGAGCGGGTTGGTGATGAAACCCTGGAATCCCCCTGGGGGAAACTCGAAACGATTAAAGTGAAACGCATTCGTAAAAAAGGTAAGGAGCGGAAAACCTACTTTTGGTTTGCCAAAGAGTGGCAGCACTTATTGGTACGCATAGAACACATTGAAGGCGGTAAGGGTTACCTTGTTGACCTTAAGAATGCCACAATCAATGGCACGGAAGTAGCTCCTGTATCCGTCACACCATAGATAATAAATAGATCAAAAACGAATAATCAATAACTTCGATTACCGACAACTCTTCACAGCAAAGGAAGACTCCATGCGACTTTTACACACCATGATCAGAGTAGGAAACCTGGATCAATCCATTGATTTCTACACCCGTGTATTGGGCATGAAGCTCCTGAGAAAATCTGAAAATACAGCCTATCGTTACACCCTGGCTTTTGTCGGGTACGGTGACGAAAGTGAAGGCGCGGTGATTGAACTGACCTACAACTGGGATACCGGCCAATACGATCACGGCAATGCTTACGGCCATATTGCCCTCTCCAGTGATGACATCTACGCCACCTGTGAAAAGATCAGGGCCGCCGGCGGCGTCATCAGCCGCGAGCCTGGGCCTGTTAAAGGCGGCACTACCGAGATTGCTTTCGTCAAAGATCCCGACGGATATGCGATAGAACTGATAGCGAGTAGCAAAGAACACCCCTGAATGCCTGCCAATAACCGATAAGAAAACTATCCGTTATTTTCTCACTAATTGCCGAGCAGTTTGCTTGAACAACCGGTATGCAACCCGTTATCGTTGGAGCCAATAGCTATCATTAAAAAGCAAACAACAATCTCATATTACAGACATTAAAAAGGCCATTTATAAAACGGCCTTTTTATACCCATTCAAAACAGGTATTACTTCAAAGGGCTACGACCTTTTTTGGCCGCTATACGCATCCGCAAGGCATTCAGCTTAATAAAGCCTGCCGCATCTGCTTGATCATAAGCACCGGCATCGTCCTCAAAGGTCGCGATGTTTTTATCGAACAGGGTGTCCTTGGACTCACGACCAACGACAATCACATTGCCTTTATAAAGTTTCAGCCTTACATTGCCGTTCACAAAGCGCTGTGAATTATCGATCATCTGTTGCAGCATCTCACGCTCAGGCGACCACCAGTAGCCGTTGTAAATCAGCTTGGCATAACGTGGCATCAGCTCATCTTTAAGATGCGCCACTTCACGGTCCAGAGTGATGGATTCAATCGCACGATGCGCCTTAAGCATGATCGTACCGCCTGGTGTTTCATAACAGCCACGCGCCTTCATGCCAACATAACGGTTTTCTACGATATCGAGTCGACCAATACCATTATCTCCACCCACCTTATTAAGGTAAGCCAGAATTTCTGCAGGGGTCATCTTCTCACCATTAATGGCGACGATATCTCCTTTGCGGTACTTCAGTTCAACATAGACAGGCTCTTCAGGAGCGTTCTCCGGGGAAACGCTCCACAGCCACATATCTTCTTCAGGCTCATTCCACGGATCTTCCAGTATTCCACCTTCATAAGAGATATGCAGCAGGTTCGCATCCATCGAATAGGGCGATTTTTTACCCTGTTTATTCTCCACCGCAATACCGTGCAGATCGCAATAAGCCAGCAGGCTTTCACGTGAACTAAGATCCCAGTCCCGCCAGGGAGCAATAACCTGAATACCGGGTTTCAGGGCATAGGCTCCCAGTTCAAAACGCACCTGGTCATTTCCTTTGCCTGTGGCACCGTGAGAGATAGCATCTGCTCCGGTATCGCTGGCAATTTCTACCAATCGCTTGGCGATCAAAGGACGGGCAATAGAGGTACCCAACAGATACTCACCTTCGTAGATGGTATTTGCTCGGAACATAGGGAATACGAAGTCTCGGACAAACTCCTCTCGCAGGTCATCAATATAGATCTCTTTGATGCCCATAGATTCGGCTTTTTTGCGGGCGGGTTCCAGCTCTTCTCCCTGCCCCAAATCCGCGGTGAAGGTAACGACCTCACACTGGTACGTATCCTCCAGCCATTTAGCGATCACGGAAGTATCAAGTCCTCCAGAATACGCCAAGACTACTTTATTAATGCTTTTCATCGAGTATTCCCACTCTCTAAGATAATTGTTCCGAGCAATCTATAATTTCTACAAAAATTCCTACCAGGAGCCTGTCTGACTTAGACGCTCGTTACGAGAGAAAGACCGGCTTGAGGCAGTTTTTAGACTCTTTTGAGGCGAATAGTCACTCTATTCAACAAAAAAGAGCATAGAAAATGACCAAGCCCGGCTTTTTCGCAGCAGGGCAACCCTGAGTCCGACAGGCTCCTAGCTTAACCTCACCAAAAGGCTCCGTATTCTAAACGGCCACGGGTGAAAATCCCAGCCCAAAGCTACGCTGAGAAGCCAGAAGTATACAAAAGTAGCGGTTTACAGCAGATTTATCCGTGCCTTTAACGGCACCCGTTGCAACACACCACCAGACTGTACTTTTCAGGCTGCGACAAACTATCGGAATTGCACGCATTGGGTTAGGATGCGCACCTGTTTACCGATCAAGGCTGAAGGCATCCAAATTGACCCAGACCCTTACCATAACCCGCCCTGATGACTGGCACCTTCACCTACGTGATGGCGCTGCATTAGAGCGTACCGTTACCGACGCCGCCCGCTATTTTGGCCGAGCGATCATCATGCCCAATCTGACCCCTCCGGTAACCGATCGCGCTGAAGTACTGCAGTATCGTCAACGCATCATGTCGCAACGCAATGACAGCAGCTGGCAACCCTTGATGACGTTATACCTTACCGACAACACCAGCGCTGAAACCATACGTCAGGCTCACGCTGACGGTCTGGTGACAGCGGCCAAGCTTTACCCTGCAGGAGCGACGACCAACTCCGACTCTGGCGTCACCGCTATAGAAAACATCTACCCTGCCCTCGAGGCAATGGCAGAAGTCGGTATGCCTCTTCTGGTTCACGGGGAAGTTACCAGCGCTGATATCGACATTTTCGATCGCGAAGCGGTGTTTATCGAACGTCATTTGATCCCGCTCTGCAAACGTTATCCCGATCTTAAAATTGTGCTCGAACACATCACCACATCCGACGCGGTAGACTTCGTAATGAGCGCAGCGGAAAATATCGGCGCAACGATAACGCCTCATCATTTACTGTATAACCGCAACCATATGCTGGTTGGAGGCATTAAGCCTCATTACTATTGCCTACCCGTTCTTAAACGCAACCGTCACCAACAGGCACTGCGTGACGTAATTGTCAGCGGTCACCAGCGATTCTTCCTGGGTACCGATTCTGCCCCTCATGCGCAACACGCAAAAGAGAACAGTTGCGGCTGTGCCGGATGCTATAGCGCCTTTTCTGCCATTGAGGTCTATACAGGAATTTTCGATGAGTTAGACGTTCTGGAAAAGCTGGAAGCCTTTGCAAGTTTTAACGGCGCGGATTTTTACGGATTAGAACGTAATCAGGATACCATCACCCTGAGCAAGCAGGGCTGGACGATTCCACAACAACTCGATATGGCCGGACAACCACTTATTCCCCTCTGCGCGGGAGAATCCCTGCAATGGCAAGTAACCAATGGAGCCGTACGGTGAGTGACGATTTTATCCCAAAGTCTTTAATGGCCGGCCGTTTTCGCAGTTTTCTTCCCGTAGTTATCGATGTTGAAACCGGCGGTTTTAACTCCGCCACCGACGCATTGCTGGAGATTGCTGCCGTACCTCTGAGCATGGACGAACAGGGTTTCCTCTATCCAGATGATACGATGATGCATCATGTTGATCCCTTTGAAGGCGCCAACATTGAAGTGGCTGCACTCGAATTTACCGGCATTGATCCGCACAACCCTTTACGAGGAGCGGTGACCGAAAAAGAAGCGCTGGAAAAAATATTCAAAATTGTGCGTAAATCGATTAAGGCCAATGGCTGCACCCGTGCGATTCTGGTGGGGCACAATGCAACTTTCGACCTCGGCTTTTTAAATGCTGCAGTGGCCCGAAGCGACATCAAACGCAATCCATTCCACCCCTTTACCTGCTTCGACACAGCAACGCTTGCCGGCCTTGCCTACGGGCAAACCGTGCTGGCAAAATCTTGCCAGGCTGCAGGTATCGATTTTGATAATCGGGAAGCGCATTCCGCACAATACGATACGGAGAAAACAGCCGAGCTATTTTGCGGTATTGTTAACCGCTGGCAAGAGCTTGGTGGCTGGAATCCTTTCTCCAGTTAAAACTGAATGCCACTACTGTTTGCCTATAAGTCACATAAGCCAGATGAGTCACATAAGCCAGATGCAATTCAGGATGATATAAACGACAGGCAATAAAAAAGGGCGCATCAATATGCGCCCTTTTTTATACCGTAAAGATTTTACAGTTCGTCAGCGTTCGCGCTCAAGTACTTGGCAACGCCGTCAGGTGAAGCGTCCATACCCTCATCACCTTTGCTCCAGCCAGCCGGGCAAACTTCGCCATTTTCCTGGTGGAACGCCAGAGCGTCGACCATACGCAACATCTCATCTACGTTACGACCCAGTGGCAAATCGTTAACAACCTGGTGACGAACCAGACCATCTTCATCGATCAGGAAAGAACCACGGAAAGCAACACCACCGTCAGACTCAACGTCGTAGGCACGGCAAATTTCGTGCTTAACGTCCGCAACCAGAGTGTACTTGACAGGACCGATACCGCCTTCGTTTACCGGTGTGTTACGCCATGCATTGTGGCTAAACTGGGAATCGATAGAAACGCCAATCACTTCAACGCCACGGCTGGTGAAGTCTTCGATACGGTGATCGAAAGCAATCAGCTCGGATGGGCATACAAAAGTGAAATCCAACGGGTAGAAAAATACAACGGCTTTCTTGCCCTTAATAGCGCCAGAAAGTGTGTAACTATCAACGATTTCGCCATTGCCCAGTACAGCTGATGCAGTAAAGTCAGGTGCAGATTTACCAACTAATACGCCCATGAATCAAATCCTCTAAAGTTATGTGGTAATAGATATCTTATTAGCCAAAGTTGCAACAAACACTGCCCAAATCTCTGGTGCTGTTAATCAACAGAGGTCATCTTACACGCCTACCTGGCTGCATCCAATCGAAAACCGATTGATTTTATATTCCCCACCAATAGAAATTATTTATCGTACAACCAGGTCCAACTGAGCATTGATAGAGGAGTTCATTCCCTGCACGATCTTCATGAAGCAGCAGGAATTCATACAGGTCTGGAAATGAAAACGGCCGTGCCGGATCTGCGAGAAGCGATCACCTGCTGTGGAAGCGCATGTCATTCAGGATCTGGTTAAAAAAATACTTAAATCTGAAGAGGAGCACGTCGACTGGCCGAAAACTCAGCTCGGCTTAATCGACAAAATGGGTTTACAGCATCATCTTCAATCTCATAAGTACCTGAATACGTGTCAAAAAAAACGGCGATTCAATTAATAAATCGCCGTCCTGGAACGCTTGATCTTTACTGCTCTTTACACCCCTGGCTTATTCTTCAGTTACAGGCACAGCATTCTTAATCAACGTTTGCAGTTCGCCAGACTCATGCATTTCAGCAAGAATATCACTACCGCCGACCAGCTCGCCGTTTACCCACAGCTGCGGGAAAGTTGGCCAGTTAGCGTACTTGGGCAGATTAGCGCGAATCTCCGGGTGCTCAAGAATATTGACGTAAGCAAAGCGCTCTCCACAAGCCATCAATACTTGAACAGCCTTGGAAGAAAAGCCGCACTGGGGCATGTTAGGGTTGCCCTTCATAAACAACAGAACAGGATTGCCTTCAATCTGCTGTTTGATTTGATCCATAATATCCATCAGGTTTCCTCTGTATCATCGAGTTCAAGGCTCGCTCGGACCACCATGGGCAGTCTGCCAACCTCTTTCAGTGGCTATTTTACAGTAAATAGCCACAACAAACAGCGCCGAATTTGTCGACTTAAAAGCCATCAGGGCTGGACCGCTTTTAACGTCACTGGCACGCCATTAACCGCAGCGTTGCCGGACAAACTATCCAGCCACAGCTCATCGGTAAGATCATTGGCACTGGGTGCATTCTGCTCGCTGGCAATACTCAATCGCACACCAGGGCGTTGATGCCCCCAACCGTGGGGTAAACTCACCACCCCTTGCATAACACTGGCGCTTACCGACACCTCAACCTCTGCCTCCGCTACCCGTGATACCACGATGGCCCGTTCACCATCGGACAGACCGAAAGAGGCAGCATCCTGGGGGTGAACCAATAGAGCGGTTCGGGATTTTCCTTTTACCAGTCGATGGCTGTTGTGCATCCATGAGTTATTGCAACGCACATGGCGACGGCCGATCAGCAACAACTGGTCAGGATTAACCGTGGCCAGTTCCTGCTCGACCCGCGTTAGATCCGCAAGGCAATCTTCGACATCACAGCGAATCATTCCATCTGGAGTTTTTATCCTCTGCAGCAGATTAGGTCGCATCGGACCACGGTCTATACCACTTGGCGTGTTCAATAACTCATCAACACTCAAACCACTGTGAGATAACCTGGCATCTATAATCTGGCGAGGTGTTGGTTCAGCCTTATAGGCAATACCACTGCGCTCAGCTAACGCTTTACCAAGCCCTTCAAAGATCTGCCAGTCCAGCATCGCACCCTCTTTTACAGGGAAGATCGCCGGACTGAAGCGCTGGGTATCACGCACCGCAAAGTGATGAAAAACCATATCGTAGTTATCATGTGCTAATGGCGATGCCGGCGGCAAAATATAATCAGCATGACAGGTTGTTTCATTAATGTAAGGATCAATCGAAACCATCCCCTCGAGACCAGCTAACGCCTTTTCCAGCTGTTTACCATTGGGTGTCGACAACACAGGGTTGCCCGCAATTGTTACCAGCCCTTTAATCTGTCCCTCGCCTGGCACCAACATCTCTTCAGCCATCGCTGCGGCAGGTAAAGCGCCAGCAAACTCCGGCAAACCACGCACACGACTCTGCCAGTTATTAAAGTGTCCGGCCCCGGCAAATCCAACAAAATCGATCGGTGGAGCCGGGAACATCATGCCGCCAGGGCGATCCATATTTCCGCTAACAAGGTTAATCATCGCTATCAGCCACTGACACAGTGCGCCGAAACGCTGAGTGGAAACTCCCATCCGCCCATAACAGATCGCTTTGTCTCCACTGAGCGCCGCCGCCATAGCGTAAATATCATCAACACTGATACCAACTCGCTCACTGACGGATTCCGGCGTAAAAGCTTTTATACGCTGTTCGATACGTTCGAGTCCTTGCAGTCGCTGTGCAACTTCACCTTTACCCCTGCAGCCTTTTTGCAACATCGTATTAAGAATCGACAGCAACAAAAGCACGTCCGTTTCAGGACGAATAAAGTGATGCTGGTCGGCAATTTCTGCAGTTTCGGTACGACGCGGATCAATCACCACCAATTTCCCATCGCGCTTTTGCAAGGCTTTTACCCGATTTTTAAAATCTGGCACCGTCATGAGGGAGCCATTTGAAGCCATGGGATTACCGCCCAGCACCAACAAGTAATCAGTGCGATCGATATCGGGCACTGGAATCAGGAACTGATGACCATACAACCATAACGATGTCAGATGATGAGGCAACTGATCTACCGACGTGGCAATAAACCGGTTACGTGTTCGAACCTTGTGCATGAACGCTTTTGCATGCGTCATGGACCCCAGATTATGAGCGTTAGGATTCCCCTGATAGATCGCAACGGCATCGCCCCCATAGCGCGTTTGCAGCCCGTGTATCAGCTCGGCAACCTCATCAAATGCCTGCTGCCACTCAATCTCAATCCACTCATCACCTTGCCTTTTTACCGGCTTATATAAACGATCCGGGTCTTCATGCAGATCCTGAAGTGCGACTGCCTTCGGGCATATATGGCCACGGCTCAGGGGGTCATCAGGATCTCCTTTAATGGATACAATCTGCTCCCCCCGAGTAACGATTTTAACGCCGCAAATTGCCTCACAAAGATGGCACGCACGGTAATGGGTAATTTCAGGTTGAGACTGAGACTGGGATTGCGACATTGCAGGTAACTCCTGGGTCAAACCATTCAAGATATCCATCCAATGGACTATTGGTCGGGGTGAACAATTCAGCTTATTAATTTGTTGCTCCAGCCTGCCTCGCCCTCCAGACTCGATCAAGCGATTTCATCAAACGTATAATTATCTATAAGCCAGATCAATTTTACAGCGATCGAGCATCAAAGACGGCACCGATAACCGTTGTCCGTAGCTAGCCACCGAAATTATCCATGAATAATACAAACATCCTGTTTGGCATGACCAGAAGCCAGGAGCCAGATTCAGTATTGCGAATGAGTTTCATTGCCTACTTAATCCGCCCGCTTTACTATAGCGCTAGAGATTGCA
>JAUXFT010000151.1 GCA_030622755.1 Aestuariirhabdus sp.
AAAGTCATTGGTGGGATAAATTCGCGCCATCGCTCGAAAACCAAAACAAAATCCTCACTGGCGATAAACAAAACTACCAATATACCTCCAATCTCAATAAAAGTGACGGCTGCTGCAAATTTAATTGAAAGCGATACCCCTGATATAGCAATAGACGTAATCAATAGTACAAACAGTATGATTGAGAGTTCACTTGGGAAATCGAAGTTGAGTAGCTCGATTAAATAGCCATGAAACCCTCTGGCCATCACTCCTGCTGATACTATGCCAGCAAATACGATACTCCAGCCGACCAAACCGGTCAGCCAGGGTTTTGAAAACGCATTATTGACATATTCGGCCTCACCCGCACTTTTCGGATAGCGGCTGGATAATTCAGCGTAAGTAAACGCAACAAAAGCTGCGATAATGGCGGAGACTAGAAACGAAAATGGTGCATAAACACCGCTAATACCTGCAATTTTGCCAGTAAGCACGTAAATCCCAGCGCCTAGAATTGTACCTACGCCATAAAAAACTAATAACGGCAAAGAAATCACTCTATTTAAGGTTGCTTTTTCTTGCATCAATTTCAGAAAAAATGAGTTGAGCGCGGACGCTTATGCAAAATATTAGTTTTACAGTACTTTTAAATTGTTTAGCTTCCCTTATAGAACCATTTTTTGGAAGTGCTATGGAATCATGCGTTGCTGCTTGAATCCGTGAGCAACCGCTTTTTCTAGGTTAAATCGTAAGATTGATGAAGTTCCGGCATTTCTACACGGGTATGCTTTAAATGCTTGGCAAATTGTTGCATTACCTTTTCATCCCCGTGGACCAAAAAGGTAGTCTCCGGGTTACCTGTTTGCCGATGCCAGTTGAGTAGATCTTTCTGATCAGCATGAGCAGAAAACCCGCCAACCGTATGAATACTTGCCCGGACTTCAACATCTTCTCTAAAGATTCTAACGCTTGCCGCACCGTCTATAATACGCCTCGCCAGGGTTCCCATGGCGGCATAACCAACAAAGATCACACTGCAATCACGTCTCCAAAGGTTATGCTTTAGATGATGTCGAACACGGCCTCCGGTACACATACCTGACCCCGCCATTATTACCGCACCACCGGAAATCTGGTTAAGCGCCATGGACTCGGCCGTTTCCCGGGTAAAATGCAAACCAGGAAGATCGAATGGACTTTTTCCATTTTTGAAAACCTCACAAGTTTCCTCATCAAAACATTCCGGGTGACGTGCAAAAATTTCAGTAGCTGAAATAGCCATGGGTGAATCGAGAAATACTGGTAAATATTCTGATAATTTACCATCCTCGACACCTTCACGCAGATAGTAAAGAATTTCTTGAGCACGTTCCAGGGCAAAGGTAGGGATAATGATATTACCCCCCCGTTTTACGGTTTTGGATATTACCGTATAAAACTCATCCAACGTGGGTTCCAATAATTTATGCAAGCGGTCACCATAGGTGGTTTCCATGACCACAACATCTACTTCAGGTGGAGTATCTGGATCTCGAATGATAGCGCGTCCACCATAGCCTAGATCACCCGAAAACAATACACGCCGTTGTTTTCCATCTTCCTCCAGTTCTACCAGAACACAGGCTGAGCCCATGATGTGGCCAGCATCAAAAAACGTTACTCGAACACCTTCAGCCACCTGGATAGGCTCATGATATTTTGCATTTCGACCAAAATAATCAAAGCTGTTTAATGCATCTATGGTGGAATACAACGGTACTATTTCCGCTTGTGTCTTGTTAGAACCAGAACGTTTTACTTTATTATTTTTGTAACGGGCTTCACTTTCTTGCAGGCTAGCTGAGTCCAGCAATATTAATTTAGCTAGCTCTCGTGAAGCTGAAGTAGTGATGATTTCACCTTGAAATCCCCGTTTGACCAATAAAGGGATACGACCACAATGATCCAGATGCGCATGGGTCAGTAGCAAATAGTCAATGCTATCGGGTTCAAAACCAAAAGGCTCGGCATTGTCTTCATCTATTTCCCGACCACCTTGATATAAACCACAATCAATAAGTATTCGCTTGCCACTCACCTCAAGCATATGGCAAGAACCTGTTACATCTCGGTTAGCACCGTGAAATTGTATTTTCATGGGATTTATTCCTTTTCCTAAGTTGTTTCATTGTAACTCTAACTGGGCTGTTACTGCACCAGAATTGCCTGTTCTTCAAGTATTTGAGTATACTGCCGAGCCAGAAAACCAAGCCTCAATTATAATTGATTTCGTCAAACCTGGTTTTTACCTCAACGTGCTCTGCAAATCCAGCACCTGCTTCAGTATAGATATTGAACACAGCAGTTGCACCGGATTGGCGTAATCGTTGCTCCTCATCTGAGTACCTTGCCGTTGCTGCAATGCGTCCGGAGAAAGAAATCACTTTCAGTTGTGCCAAGGCATCCAGGTTGGCTTGAAGATTCGGCAACGCTAGCATAACGAGTTCAATACTGTGGTCTTGTTCTATTTTATCCCAGAAGTCGGCATCGCTTGGATCACCGTGCAGAGCTTTGCGACCCATCAACTGATGTTTTTTGATCAATTCGGCATCCAAGTCGATACCCACCACTGTATCACCCTGCAATTCACGCATTTTGTCATAAGCAGCGCTGCCAACTCTGCCCATACCAAAAATAGCAATGGTAACTCCGTGCATATCCAGTAGTCTGTCATCCGGAAGCCTTTCTTTGCCCTGAAACCTCATCCAGAAGGCTCTAAACTGGCTATAGATTCTGTCATCGAAGCTATTGAGCGGGGCAGCTACAACAAAAGAGAGAGAAAGGGCGATGGCAATTACAACCAACCATTCTCCTTCCAGCCAGCCATTGCTTACGCCAATCGCTGCCACAATCAGACCAAATTCACTGTAGTTGGTCAAGTTCAAAGTTGCCAGCAGCGAGGTTCGTGCCCGCAGTTTGAAACCGGTCATCAAAATAAAAAAAAGTGCAGATTTTACTAAGACAAAGGGTCCCAGTAAGAGTCCGATGATCAGCGCCTCCATCGAGAGTTGGCCTATCATTCCGATGGAAAGAAAGAATCCCACCAAAAACAAGTCTTTGAAGCCCAGCATCGATTTGGCCATCTCCGCCGATTTAGGGTGGGTTGAGATCAGTAATCCCATAATAAGAGCACCCAGATCATCTTTCACTCCACCTAGCTCAAACAATTCGGCTCCGCCCAAAGCCAACACCAGACCATACAGAATCAACAGTTCGCCATGACCTGTTTTTTGCAACAGATGGTGAAATAGAGGCCGCAGCGGGATGAGTAGAAACAACAGTAGCGCCCAGGGTGAAGGGAGCTTCCCTATAGATGCTGCTAGAAAGATGACTGCAGCCAAGTCCTCCATCACCAGGATGCCGATAGCGATTCGCCCATGCAGGGACTTCATCTCCCCTTTCTCCTCCAGCGATTTGACCACAAAAACGGTGCTAGAGAAACTCAATGCAAAGGCAAGCATCAGCGAAAGCTTGATGTCCAGACCTGAGAAGAGTGGTACGTTGAGTAAGGCCAGCCCAAAGATAACCGTTCCGAAGAGAGCAATGATGGTTGCGGTATGCAACACTGTCACCGCCCATACCTGCGGTCTTATCAATACCTTCAGGTTCAACTTAAGGCCAACGGTAAATAGGAGCAGCGTAATGCCCAAATCAGCAAGCTTCTGCAATGTCTCGCCACTGGTGATTCCGAAGGCATTGAGTACGAAGCCGGTAGCCAGAAAGCCTACCAGAGGAGGCAGACCAATAAGTCTTGCCATGAAGCCCA
The DNA here is from genome assembly GCA_030622755.1 of Aestuariirhabdus sp. Lineage (GTDB taxonomy): Bacteria > Pseudomonadota > Gammaproteobacteria > Pseudomonadales > Aestuariirhabdaceae > Aestuariirhabdus. The sequence goes on from JAUXFT010000151.1 coordinate 3,788, forward strand.
GAAAAAAAGCCAGGGTTATCCAGGTGACATCTCCCAGCGCAATAGCAACCCATTCAAAATCCATTACTTATTTCGCTCCCTGTACCGCACAACAGACTTTTCCAACTCAACCAGGAATAAGACAGAGGAAGCGACGAGTACAATCCGTAGCCATATATGAAGGTCAATTGCAGTCGTGCCAAACAAGGAATTCATGGGTGTCAAGTAGGTAAACCCAAGCTGGAAGATGATGAGTACAGCAATGGCAATCAGTACATATCGGTTGCCCGTTAATCCAGGCCAGTTTAAAACTGAGGCTGTAATATACCGAGAATTGAATAAATAAAAAATCTCAAACATCACCAGTGTGTTCACAGCGACCGTTCGTGCATGCTCGACACTGGCGCCTTGCTCCATCTCCCACAGAAAAAGCCCCATTGTTCCAACCATCAAAATAATAGAGACAAACACAACTCGCCAAACAAGGTAAGATGTAAGTAATGGCTCATGGGCATCACGTGGTGGGCGCCGCATTACATTCTTTTCAGGCGGTTCAAATCCCAGTGTTAGTGCTAGGGTAACTGTCGTAACCATATTCACCCAGAGTATCTGTACCGGTGTTAAAGGTAGTTGATGAAAACCAAACAAGATGGCGGCAAGAATAATTAACGACTCACCACCACTGCTCGGCAGAATGAAGAGTATAGCCTTTTTGAGGTTGTCATATACAGTGCGACCTTCTTCTACCGCATGAGTAATAGAGGCGAAATTATCGTCTGCAAGCACCATTTCGGCAGCTTCCTTGGCGGCTTCCGTTCCATTCTGACCCATGGCTGTGCCTACGTCTGCACGTTTCAAGGCTGGCGCATCATTTACGCCATCACCGGTCATAGCCACAATCAAACCCTGTTCTTGCAACAGTCTAACTAAACGTAGTTTATGTCCAGGATTTACACGCGCATACACATCAACATTTTGCACTCGTTGTCGCAAATCATCTTCACTCATTAATTCAAGTTCTTGTCCGGTAAGTACATCATCAGTATTAACGAGTTTTAGTTTTCGGGCGATAGTACGCGCTGTGGCACCGTGATCACCTGTGATCATCTTCACCCGGATCCCGGCCTTATCACAGGCTTGCACTGCCTCAATTGCTTCCTCACGAGGTGGATCAATCAAGCCAAACAGTCCCAGCAAGGTCAGGTCGTTTTCTACATCACTGAATTTTAGCTCCATCTGTTCATAGCTTACCGGCTTGACGGCAATAGCCAGGACACGCTGACCTTGTTGTGCCATCGCTTCAATACAGGTCAACCAGTAATTGCTATCCAAAGGCTGCTTGCCATCCACCGTTCTCTGATGAGCGCACATTTCCAATACACGTTCAGGTGCCCCTTTGAGAAAAATGAAGGCATCACCGGTATGACTGTGATGGAGCGTCGCCATAAAACGGTGTTCTGATTCAAATGGTATAAGATCAGTGCGCGGATATTGTTTACTCTCAACCTCAATATCCAGTCCGGCTTTTAAAGCAGAGACTAATAATGCTCCCTCCATCGGATCACCATGAACCAACCAATCACCGTGTCTTTGTTCTAGCGATGCATCATTACAAAGCATCGCAGCCCTAACCACCTCTAGCAGAAGAGGCCGTTCTTCCAGAAGTACATTCCTATTTGACAGTGATATCGAACCGTGGGGATCGTAACCTGTACCACCTAGCTCAAACCGATGGGTGGCGGTAACAATGGTACGTACGGTCATTTCGTTACGGGTCAGGGTGCCGGTTTTGTCTGAACAAATCACCGTCACTGCCCCCAGCGTCTCAACAGCTGGTAATCTGCGGATAATGGCATTACGTTTGGCCATACGCTGTACACCGATAGCTAGCGTAATGGTCATAATTGCAGGTAATCCTTCAGGAATTGCAGCTACCGCCAGACTTACAGCAGCAAGAAACATTTCAGTAGCCGAATAATCTCGAACAAATAAGCCGAAAGCGAAAGTAATAGCGGCAATACCCAGAATGACTATCGTTAGCCAACGGCCAAACTGGGCCATTTGAAGTAATAGAGGAGTCGTTACCGACTCTACTTCCGATACCAGTGTACTGATGCAACCAATCTCGGTTTGTGTGCCGGTCGCAACAACCACACCAGAACCTTGACCATGGGTAACCAGAGTACTCGAGTAAGCCATGCAACGGCGATCGCCGATAACGGTCTCCTGTGCGACAGGATCTATGATTTTTTCTACCGCTATCGACTCACCTGTCAGTGCTGACTCCTGAATTTGGAGCCCCTTTACTCGGAATAAACGTAAGTCTGCCGGTACCTTATCTCCTGATTGCAACAAGACGATATCACCAGGTACTAGGTCTTCAGCCCGGATCGTCATTTGTCGACCATCACGCAACACCATTGCATTCGGAGAAAGCATCTGTCGGATAGCTCTCAAAGCATTCTCGGCTTTACCCTCTTGCAGGAATCCGATTACTGCGTTGAGAACAACCACCCCTAGAATCACACTGGCATCTACCCAGTGTCCCAGCATTGCTGTAACGGCGCTTGCAGCAATCAACACATAGATCAGTACATTATGGAATTGGTAGAAAAACCGCACCAGTGGGCCACGTGACTTCGGCTCAGGAAGTCGATTTGGCCCATGTTTAGCAAGTCTGTTACTTATCTCTTCATCTAATAGTCCATTCGCTGTCGTTTCAAGTGATTCGAAAACTTCTTTTATGCTCTCGGTATGCCAATTTTCCGATGTCGAAACCGATTCAATATCTGACAGCCCCTTTAGTTTTCTATACACTCTAAGAGACCGACGTGTAACTACCGCACCCACAACAGCTAAAATGACTAAAATCACAAGAATAGTCAGCCATTCGATGACTGCAATATCAAATCTCCATGTAAGATCATCATTCATTAGGGTACCTTTTTTATTATGCTTTTAGCAGGATAGCGGAAAACATTCATTAGCCACCATGCAGTTGGATCAACATAACAAAAGATATGATTTTAGTCATGTTATTGAAATGCCTCTTGTAAACCAACAGAAATTAACAGTGTCTGACAAATCTTGAAAAGGATTCAGATGCGTTCTTGTAAATGTACTTTGCGCTCTGATCTAACACTATTTCCCAAAATACTTCTCTATTCGGTCGAAAGCCAAATTGATGATATCTTCTGATACACAATAAGCCATTCTTACATGACCTTCTCCTGAAGGCCCAAATGCATTTCCCGGAGTCACTGTAACCTTTGCGCTATTAGGTAATTGCAGCGAGAAGTCATAGGAATTTCGGTGATCAGCCACAATTTTGGGAAAGACGTAATAAGCACCTTCCGGCTTTACGTATTCAAAGACATGCGCAACAGCATCCAGGCGTTGACATATCAATGCCCTCCTCTTGGCAAGAATTTTTTCAAATGTAACAAGATGTTCAGGGGTACCAGTTAAAGCTGCGATTCCTGCTACCTGAGAAATCCGTGGTGTGCAAATCATGGTTGAGTCGTGAACTTTTAGCGCTTCTTTTTTTAACTGCGCCGGGAGAATCATGTAACCTAATCTCCAGCCACTCATTGCATATGATTTGGAGAAAGTAAAAAAGTAAACGATATGGTCAAACGCTTTTTTATCAGAAGCCAGATTAAAATATTTTTCTCGATTTTCATAAGTGAAATGACAATAAGGATCATCAAGGAGAATTAACAGGCCCCGTTGCATAGCAATTTCACTAATATGTAGTAGCTCACTCTTACTAAATATTTTGCCCGTTGGATTTGAGGGAGATACGATGACTATCGCTTTGGTTTTTTCGTTGATCAAATCCGGAAGTCTTTCTAAATCAAGGCGCCAGTTATGTTTTTCATCCAGTGGCCAATAAACTGGTTTACCTCCAGATAGCTTGATCTGTTGAATGTGGGAGGCGAAACAGGGATCAGTCAGTATGATTTCATCGCTGGGGTTTACAATGGTATGGAAAAGAGTATTGAGGCCTTGCATATTGCCAGCGGTTATCAGAACATTCTCATCCGCATTGACTTCAATGCCTGTTTCGATAGAGTGCTTACGAGCTACCAGTTTCCGAAGTTCTCGCAGTCCATCTGGTAATGCATACTTGCCAATTTCAATATCCTGATCTAGCTGTACAATCACAGCGTTTCTAATGTATTCCGGCGTTCTGAATGATGGAAGTCCCCAGGCCAATGAAGCTGCTCCTTCTATTTTTGAGCTTAACATTGCCATTTCCTTAATGGCAGACATTTTAGCCTGAGCGACCTTTTCCGAAACCTGGTTTGAAACTGAAAAATTATTAGGCATAATTGTAATCAATAATTGAAATTTGAATTCGCCAATCTAAGCTAGATATAATTAACTTTAGGGCACCTCTAATAATGGCCTTTTTGTCCGATTTCGGCGTTGGATGATTTCCTGCGATCCTCATGTATTCCATATACACTGCGGTTCTCGAAAATCATCCGCCTTGAACTCGAACAAACTACGAATTATTAGAGG
>JAUXFT010000195.1 GCA_030622755.1 Aestuariirhabdus sp.
GATCAAGAACAAAAGACCCAACGGCTATAAGGAGATCGAGCTCAACTGGATCACTCCACACCAAAAATGGGGCATCCACAGCACCTACTCCGACAACCTGATCATGCTGACGCTGTCCCGTGGTGGCCCGATTATCTGGCTCAGCGAAGACGATGCCAAAGATGCCGGCATCGAGGATAACGACTGGGTCGACGTTTTCAACATCAACGGTGCCATCGCCTGTCGCGCGGTGGTCAGCCAGCGTGTCAAGCCCGGCATGGTGATGATGTATCACGCCCAGGAGCGGATTATTAATATCCCGGGTGCGGAAACTACCGGTACGCGTGGCGGTCACCATAACTCGGTAACCCGTACCATTATGAAACCCACCCATATGATTGGTAGCTACGCGCAACAATCTTATGGCTTTAACTACTACGGCACCGTGGGCTGTAACCGCGACGAATTTGTTGTGGTACGCAAGATGAACAAGGTGGACTGGCTCGACGGCCCTGATGGCGGCGACGCTCTACCTCAACCACTACCTGAAGAAGTATAGGAGGCGCAGCCATGAAAATTCGTTCACAAATCGGTATGGTGCTGAACCTTGACAAGTGTATTGGTTGTCACACTTGTTCAGTTACCTGTAAAAATGTCTGGACCTCGCGTGAAGGTGTTGAATACGCCTGGTTCAACAACGTAGAAAGTAAGCCTGGTATCGGTTATCCGAAGGACTGGGAAAATCAGGACAAATGGAACGGCGGCTGGGTTCGCAACGACGACGGCAGCATCAATCCTCGTATCGGCGGTAAGTTGAAGGTATTAACCAATATCTTCTTTAACCCTGATCTGCCCTTGATCGATGATTATTACGAGCCTTTTGATTTTGATTACCAGCACCTGCAATCAGCCAAGGAGACCGAGCACCAGCCTGTCGCTCGTCCTCGCTCTCTGATCTCTGGCAAGCGCATGGAAAAAATCGAGTGGGGTCCAAACTGGGAAGAGATTCTTGGTACTGAGTTTAAAAAGCGCAGCAAGGACAAAAACTTCGATAACATGCAGAAGGAAATGTACGGCGAGTACGAAAACACCTTTATGATGTACTTGCCTCGCCTGTGCGAGCACTGCCTGAACCCTGCCTGTGTAGCGTCCTGCCCGAGTGGCGCGATCTACAAGCGCGAAGAAGACGGCATTGTACTGATCGATCAGAATAAGTGTCGCGGCTGGCGTATGTGTGTCAGTGGCTGCCCTTACAAGAAGATCTATTACAACTGGAAATCTGGCAAATCAGAAAAATGTATTTTCTGTTACCCACGTATCGAAGCCGGACAGCCTACCGTCTGCTCCGAGACCTGTGTTGGCCGTATCCGCTACTTGGGTGTATTGCTCTATGATGCGGACAAGATTAAAGAAGTTGCCAGTACACCGAGCGAAACTGATCTTTACGAGAAGCAGCTGGAAATCTTCCTTGATCCAAACGATCCGAAGATTATTGCCCAGGCTCGCAAAGACGGCATAGCCGATTCTGTTATTGAATCAGCCCAGAAGTCACCCGTTTATAAAATGGCGATGGACTGGAAAGTAGCGCTACCGCTACACCCTGAGTACCGTACTCTGCCCATGGTTTGGTATGTGCCGCCCTTGAGCCCGATTCAGTCAGCGGCTGATGCAGGCACTGTCGGCATGACCGGTATTATTCCAGACGTTGAGTCCCTGCGTATTCCGGTGAAATATCTGGCCAATATGCTGACCGCCGGTGATGAGAAACCTGTTGTTCGCGCCCTGAAACGGATGCTGGCGATGCGCGCCTTTTACCGTGCTGAAAACGTTGAAAACGAGAAAGACCTTCAAGTTCTCGAAGACAATGACTTGACCGAACTTCAGGTTCGCGAGATGTACCGCTACATGGCGATCGCCAACTATGAAGATCGTTTTGTGGTGCCAACGGCGCACCGAGAAGATGCTCTGCATGAAGCTTACGCGGAACGCGGGGGTTGTGGTTTTAGTTTTGATAACAACACCTCTAGCGCTAGCCGCTCAGGTCTAAACATGTTTGGTGGTAAACAAACCACTAAAAGGGATGTCTTCAAAACCGTACAAACCTGGGAGAAATAACCGATGGATATTCTAAAGGTTGTTTCACACCTGATGGCCTACCCCACCCGCGAGCTCATTGAGCACCGGGCGGAGTTGGCCGACGTGGTGCGCGACTCCACAGATATTCCACCGGCCATGCGTCAGTCTTTAATCGACATGATGGAAGAGATGGCCGGACGGGATCTAATGGATGTGCAGGAGGAGTACGGCGGATTGTTTGATCGAGGACGTTCGCTATCGCTACTCATGTTTGAGCATGTTCACGGCGAAAGCCGTGATCGTGGCCAGGCAATGGTGGACCTGATGGCCAACTATGAAGAAGCCGGCTTTGAAATCTCGGTGCGTGAACTGCCCGATTATATTCCACTTTATCTGGAATACCTGGCCCAACAGCCAGAAATCGATGCACGCCACGGCCTGGATGGCATTGCCCATATTCTTGGTCTAATGAGCGCTCGATTGCAGGAACGGCAATCGCCTTATCATCTGTTATTTGATACCTTGTTGATTATCTCTGGTGCCGAAGTTGATATCTCCGCGCTGCGCAAGACGGCAGCGGCAGAGGAGCGCGACGACACCATGGAAGCACTGGATCAAGTCTGGGAAGAGGAAGCGGTTCGATTTGGTAGCGGCGATAACGCTGCCACCTGTCAGCCACAATCCAACGCCGGTGAAGCACTCGCGCAAAAAGCTCGTAAAGAACAGGCAAGCCCCATGCACTGGGTCGACTCAAACCAACAGGCCACCCCTGTCAAACATTAAGCATAGGCAGATTGGAGAAAATTATGTCTTACTTTGATACATTGTTTTTTGGGATTTATCCCTACATTGCTCTGCTGGTCTGTATCGTCGCCAGCATTATTCGCTACGACAAAGATCAGTACTCCTGGAAAACTGGCTCAAGTCAACTGCTGCGCGACACCAAAATGCGCAGGAACAGCAATATGTTTCATGTCGGGATTATCTTTATCCTGTTGGGACACCTTGTTGGACTGTTGACACCAGCATCCATTTATCACCATGTGATTTCCTCCAGTGCCAAGCAAGTAGTTGCAATGAGCATGGGCGGTATCTTTGGTGTTATCTGCCTGATCGGCATGACTGGCCTGCTCAAGCGTCGACTCACTGATCCGCGTATCCGCGCGACCAGTACGCGCTCGGACATCGCCATTCTAATCATGCTCTACGTTCAGCTGATACTTGGCTTGATCTCCATTTTCTTCTCGATGGGACATATGGATGGTTCAGTAATGGTACTGCTGGGCACATGGGCACAAAGTATTGTGACCTTCCAGTTCGAACAGGCAGTTAATGCAATTTCCGGAGTTGACCTCATCTTCAAGTTGCACATCTTCCTGGGTCTGACCATCGTACTGATGTTCCCTTTCAGTCGTCTGGTGCATATTGCCAGCGTACCGATGAAGTACATGGGGCGTAATTACCAGATCGTCAGACAGAAACTGCACTAGGACTACTCAGCCGGCCAAACACTCGTTTGGCCGGCATAATTTCTCTCCCTAACCCCCCATTGGAGCAATACACAATGGCTGATGAACTCTCTGAAACTATTCCCCTCACACAACTCGACGAGCATGTCGTCACTGTTAATGGTGTCGAAATTGCGGAATTTCTAATCTCGGAGGAAGAGAAAAATTATCAAGAGCAGGATCGTCCACGCGAACGTGCCTCCGCCGCACTGGTGATTCGTCACCTGCTATTGGATGAAGTCGCCAATGAGGGTATCTCCACAAATGAAGGCGAAGAAGTAGCTCTTGAGCAACTGATGGAAGAAAAGATCAGCATGCCTGAAGCCGACGAAACTGCCCGTCGTAACTATTTTGAAAAAAACCGCGAACAATTTCACAGCTCCGACCTTTATGAGCTCAGTCATATTCTTCTCTCTGCGCCACCAAACTCCCTGGATGAACGCGCTGAGCACAAGAAGCTTGCAGAACAGCTTATTGAACAACTACAGCAACAGCCTGAACAGTTCGCAGCCCTAGCTAAACAACACTCCGCCTGCCCCTCCAAAGAAGTAGGTGGTAGTCTTGGCCAAGTCAGCAATGGCAGCACCGTTCCCGAATTTGAACGCCAGGTTTTCTGCTTGCCCCAAGGCCTGCATAACAAACCTCTGGAAACCCGCTACGGCTATCATATCGTCCGTGTGGATCGTCAAATTAATGGTAAAGCGCTCGAGTATGATATGGTCTCAGATCAGATCGCTGGTAAACTTTATCGCCAGTCTCAACGCCAGGCCATCAGTGAATATATCAATAGCCTGGTTATGCAGGCAGCTATCCATGGCGTAGACATGAAATCACTACAGCCAAGTGAGATTTAGACCCACTGGATCAGATCGGCAAAGCGCACCCATAAAGTGCGCCTTAAAAAACTCCTCGCCCCTCTTTGGTGCAACTATCAGCAAAGTAATCACAGCCCTGACTACATGCAGCCTCAATCCTTAAAAAATAGCTAACAAACTGATAAGGTAGCTATTCAGCGCAATAAAATAAATGCTCTGAACCCGCCATTTTTGTCATCCCCGAAGTGTTTTGTAGGGGATCCAGAGCCCTGCAAACTGGATTCCGGCTAAAAGACTGCCGAAATAACGAACTTTGTGCCTTTGCTAAATAAGTTACCTGATAACAAACAATATTAATCATATCCCAGCACCCGATAAGGAATTGGAATAACTTTTGCTACAAAGGTAAACATTCAGTTAAGTAATCAGCATTACAATGTCAAAAGGGTCTTGCTATGGAGTATCAGTTTTATACCACCGACGTATTTACCGACCAGGTTTTTGGCGGTGCGCCAATTCTGGTGTTCCCAGCAGCCGAAGGACTGGATGACAACACCATGCTTTCACTGACCAGAGAAATGCGTCATTTGGAAGCGGTCTTTGTCTTCCCTCCCAGCAATAGTGAAACCCAGGGCAAACTCCGAGTATTTGGACCGTTGGGGGAGCGCTCATACAGCATTCACACCACCGTCGCTGCCGCCCACGTATTAGCAAGCACCGGCGCTATCCCCTTGACAGAAACCCATACCCCTCTGATATTTGAGCACAATCAGGGCGTCGTCAGCGTCCACGTAACGCAAACTCCCGACAGCCCGCTGTTCACTCAGGTTTCCGTTTCCAGCAAACCGGTTATTGACCATTACGTTCCCAGCGAAACTGAGCTAGCCAATATACTGTCCCTGCAAATGAACGACCTGGAAAATAAAAAGTTTTCCCCGATGATGGTTGCCACCGAACGTCGCTACCTGATCGTGCCACTACGCTCCTTTGATGCCGTGCGCAAAGCTCGCCTTAATTTTAAAGCCTGGAACCAATCCTCTGGCCCTTCCTCCATGGTTGAGGAAATTCTGCTTTTCAGCCGGGAAACCGAGCAAATCAGCGCCAATTTCCATGTACGCCTGATCGGCCCGGATATTGCCGACCACGACGATCCTGCCGTCGGCGGTGTTATCCCCGCTTTTAGTGCCTTTCTTTGTGCCCACGAGCATATTCGCAAGGGAACCTACATCTTCGCCATTGAGCGCGGTTGCGCCGATGTTCGCCAAAGCATTTTGCATGTTGAAATGGATAACAAAGGAGAGCAGACACTAACAGTACGAACCGGTGGCAATGCGACTATCTCGGTCGAAGGCAAAGCTAAAATATCAAGCTAAATACTGTCGCTTTTAGCCTACGATAGTCGGAGTTTCAAGAGTATTTAAACCAGCAACCAACGGGCACTGGCACGAATGGCGCTTAGTTAAGCTATTTTAGCCCCCTCTCCCGCTTGCGGGAGAGGGTTGGGGTGAGGGAGAAGTATAATAGCCGCAGGTCTTAAATTAACGGCTTCGCCGCACCCCCTCATCCTGACCTTCTCCCCAAGGAGAAGGGACTAAAAGCCGTGATTCGGC
>JAUXFT010000121.1 GCA_030622755.1 Aestuariirhabdus sp.
AACACCCTTTCATTTACTGCCACCTTGGGCATTCTTTTGAAAATCTATGGCCTGATCCGGTAACCCGTTTTGAAGATCCATTTAATGATGCCAAGACAGAGCAATAAAAACAAAACCGTCATCGCAAAGCTAACGGTGACATCCACATCGGCGACACCATAAAACGCCCAGCGGAATCCGCTGATCAAATAGACTACAGGATTAAACAGGGTCAGGGTCTGCCAAGGTTCTGGTAGCATATTTATGGAATAAAATGCCCCACCCAGAAAGGTTAACGGGGTAATCACCATCATGGGAATTATCTGCAGTTTTTGAAAATCATCCGCCCAAAGTCCAATAATAAAACCGAACAGGCTAAAAGTAACCGCGGTTAACACCAGGAAGGCCAGCATCCAAAAGGGATGGAGAATCGTGTAATCAACAAACAGGTTCGCCGTTATCAATATCAGCAAGCCCAGTAATATGGATTTGGTTGCTGCGGCGCCAACATACCCTGCGACAATTTCAAAGGGCGAAACCGGTGCTGATAACACCTCGTAAATGGTTCCGGAAAACTTGGGGAAAAAAATCCCAAACGATGCGTTGGAAATACTTTCGCTGAGCAGTGACAGCATCACCAATCCGGGAATAATAAAGGCTCCATAACTGATGCCATCTATTGCTCCCATGCGCGAACCGATCGCGGTGCCGAATACAATAAAATAAAGTGATGTTGAGAGCACCGGTGAGGCGATGCTCTGCATCAGGGTGCGCCAGGCACGTGCCATTTCGAATTTATAGATGGCTCGAATTCCATACAAGTTCATTGCTTTTTCCTCATGCCGTTGATGGCTGTTACCCTAACCAGGTTCATGACTGCCACCCTAACCAGGTTCACGACTGTTACCCTAACCAGGCTCATGGCTAATTCTTCAAAGCTCATGGCTGTTACCTTCACCAGGCTCACGGCTGTTCCCTCACCAGACTGACAAAGATCTCTTCTAATGAGCTTTCACTGGAATGAAGGTCTTTTACGTCCATGCCGAGTTTTCCCAGGCTACGCAGTAGTTCTGCGATACCCGTCGATTCCTGCTGACTATCAAAGGTGTAGGTCAGCAAGCAGCCATCACTACTCAGGCTCAGTCGATACTTTTCCAACTGTTGCGGTAATTCAGTAATGGCATTTTGTAACTGCAGTTTCAGCTGTTTCTTGCCAAGCTTCGCGATGAGCTCTGACTTCTCCTCCACCAGAATAAGAACACCTTTGTTAATGACCCCGATGCGGTCGGCCATCTCTTCGGCTTCCTCGATATAGTGAGTGGTCAGGATAATGGTGACACCGCGGATACGAAGCTCACGCACCATATCCCACATATCCCGGCGTAGTTCCACATCGACACCCGCGGTTGGCTCATCAAGAAACAGGATTTGCGGTTCATGGGACAGCGCTTTGGCGATCATCAACCGCCGTTTCATTCCACCAGAGAGCTCCATGATCCTTGAGTCTTTCTTATCCCATAAGGAAAGCTGACGCAGCAACTGCTCGATATAAGCAGGATTGGGCGCTTTGCCGAACAACCCTCGACTAAAGCTGACCGTTGCCCAGACGCTTTCAAAGGAATCTGTGGCCAGTTCCTGAGGAACCAGGCCGATTTTGCTGCGTGCCTCCCGATAATCGGTAACTATATCGTATCCATCTGCTAATACCTTGCCGTGCGAGGGATTTACCAGCCCACAGATCACGCTGATCAATGTTGTCTTTCCTGCTCCGTTGGGTCCCAAAAGAGCAAAAATCTCACCGCGCTTAATCTCAAGGTTGATACTATTGAGGGCAGTGAAGCCACCGTCATAGGTTTTAGTAAGATTCTGTACTGAAATTATTGGGTGCACTGCGCTTCCTTGCGAATAAATAATGGTTGATCAGGTGTAACACGTTTACTGAAACTACTGGTTAGTCATAAATATGTGGTACCGGTGAAACGGTTAAAGGTTGATTAAATGCCGCTCAAGATAACGCCCTCACAGCTCATACAACTCTTACAAAAGCTAACCATAGCCAAAAACCGGATCGACCGACACACAACAAAACCATTCAGGGGGCTGTGCACCTACTCTCTATACATACCCGGTTGGCATAGTCGGTTTACATAGACGCTTTCCTTAATCGCTTTCCTTAGTAAAAAGTTACACTGGTAGCGGCTGACAAGCTTTAGGTGCCAGATTGTCTCTTCATTCTTAGTCTGCCGCCCAATACATTCACCACCAAACCAGCCATCACCAACGCTATACCGATCAGCTGCACCGAATTGAGAGTTTCATCGAGCATCCATTGGGCAAAAACCAACCCAACCACAGGTACCAACAGTGTTATGGGCGCAACGACGCCGGCCTGATAGCGTGTTAACAGGCCCGCCCAGACCCGATAACCAAACAAGGTAGCAACAGCGGCCAGATAAACAAGCACCAGAATCGATTGCAGATTGATATTAACCAGGCTACTTACAATCAGGTCAGGACCCTCCATCCACAGGGACAGCATCATAAAGGGTATCGGTGGAATCAGGGCGCCCCAGACAACCAAACCCAGCAAGTTGACCTGTCCCATTCCGCCAATTTTGCGGTTGATGATATTACCCATGCCCCAAGCCGCTGCAGCCCCCAGGGTAAGCATAAAGCCAATGGTTGTCATGGAACCGTCACCGCCCTGGGATGCTAATACCGCCAAACCGCCCAGTGCAATCAGTAGACACAACCACTGTTCCAGTTTTGGCGGCTCACCTAAAAGTAAGGCGGCAAACAACAGCGTGAATAACACTTGTGCCTGTAACACAAGGGACGCAAGCCCTGCAGGCATCCCAAGATACATACCAGCAAACAGTAACGCGAACTGGGCAAAGCTGATGGTAAAACCGTAGGCGAAAATCCAGCGTAAGGGGATTTTTGGCGGAGCGATCCAGATCATCGCCGGAAAGGCCACCAAAGCGAAACGTAAAGCCCCAAGCAGCATCGGTGGAATATCGTCTAACCCCCAACGGATGACGACAAAATTAAACCCCCAGGCGATTACTACCAGTAATGCCAACCCCCAATCCCTTAGCGTCATTTATGCTGCTCCTGCAGACATTACACTCTGGCTTGTTACCCCAAAGATAGATAACAGCACTCGTTAGACCAGCGAAACCATCGCTATTACACCCGTCTCTGGTTAGCAGCATGGTAGCGGCTGTGGTAACCGCACTACCAGTCGCACTATCAGTCGCACTATCAGTTAAGTCCGACATGAAGCAGATTCATGGACTAATGAATTCCTGCCACTACTCCCTGTACATGGATACTGATAAGCTTGCGCCTGTTACTGTTGGAGTTCTACGGTGATAGAAAAAGAATCGGGCGCCGATAAACCTAAGGGAATTGATAAGTTTTTACTTTTACAACTAACCACAACCAACATCAAACAACACTTACTCTACGCTGTAGCTGAGTATGTCGGGATGGCAAGGAATGCTACCCGACTCATGGAGAATATGATGCATATCGAACCAGGATACGTAACCCCTATCAAGATCATGGCAGCTAACGTGGTCACGGTTTCTCTATTAGGTTTCTATGTTAAGCAATTTTTAACCAATCTACCGATGCTGCCCGTAAACCTGTTAAAAATGTTGCTCGCGGCCGGCTTATTCTCGATATTCATGCAAAGCTTTCATATGCCCGTCGGTCCTTCAGAACTGCATTTCGTTGGAGCTATGGCGATATACCTGACCCTCGGTTTCGTTCCTACCCTGATCGGATTTACTGTTGGTTTAACGCTACAGGGGCTACTGTTTAACCCTGCTGATCTGGCTCATCTTTCGGTTAACAGCCTTTCTTTGATGCTGCCTCTCATTACCGTACACCTCCTGATTGGACGCCACCACCTGAATGGTGCCCGCAGCATTAATATCAAACAAATTGTAAAACTAGACGCTGCTTACTACAGCGGTGTAACCGGCATGGTCGGCTTCTGGCTAATGCTCAGCGATATGGCAACTCCCTTCAGCGCATGGATGAGCTTTGCTGCGTCTTATCTGGTAATTGTCTTGCTGGAACCATTGGTAACGTTCTCAGCCATCTGGTTGCTAAAAAAATACGATCAGAACACATTGGTCACCCGCTTCTCCTCTGTCCATCAACTGCGCCTTGAATCCAAAGCAACACTTGCTCGATCGTAGGAGTTTGAATACCCATTGAAGCTGTCAAACCTGGTTGTGGTTGGCAGCTTCTTTGTTAATCCCCACCCTATCTCTTCTTTTACGCCTTGGTTATTCTCTTTCATTTATATTTTCTTTACTTTGTTTTCTCTCATTCGACCTATTTCTGTCAGTTTCTTCCAGACACTTTCGTTTCAGCCTGGTTTACTTTCGATTTAAACTTACACTTTTCAATAGACGCTTTTGCCTCATTAATTTTTACAGGTTTGCTTGCAAGCACCTCAAAATAATTCCCCCATTGGATTCAACCAACATGATGTTTTATGTAGTGCATCTGTACTACGTAGCTTCCGCAGAAACTCTCGCAACATTACGTATATATCAAAACCTCCAAATACTGTGTAATACACCTGTGCTTCATGGTTGACCAACGATTAAAGAACTTACTATTAATCGACCTTCGACCAGCGGGATAGAACGTCATTATTAATAACGTTTTTTGAATCAGTTCCGTGCGAAATTATTTATTATTAGTCCCTTGGAGGATATCGTCATGATCGGTGTTATATTTGCTACTGCTTTTGCTGGTATGGTTGGTGTTGAAGTCATGAACAATGAGCCTGTTGCTTACTCTGAAGAGTGCCGCAACGTTGCTATCGAAACTCGTAACGCACATGTTCACGACAACAACTACTTCGGTCACGATGCTGACGACGATGGCTGGGGCATGAAAGCAATCGCTTCAGAAGCTGAAGCTGCCAAGCGCGCTTGCCACGCTGAAGGCCGTTGATTTCTGATTTAGAAATCTCCTTAAAAAAACCGCCTGTTGGCGGTTTTTTTTATTCCTTTACTGACTAGCCGAGTTTTTCCGGACCTTAAGAAAACAACGCTTAACCGCTATCATTGCAGTACCATCTTCAGGCAGCACGACTTCCCTTAATCGCTCCCGGTATTTATCAGCGTTTATCCATCAAGCCTTGTCAGCAGAAGAATCGCGCAAAAATAGGGCGATAAATTTTAGATGACTCGCACATTAATGACATGCTCGATATTCGCCAATGCATCGCGCAACTCATCGCTCACCTCCCCTTCTACATCGATGACGTTATACGCCAGTTGCTCCCGACTCTTGTTGAGCAAATCGATAACATTGACCTGCCAATCAGCGAGCAGCGAAAGAACATGCCCGAGTACACCTGACACGTTGTGATTGGATAAGGTAATCCTGCTACCTCCGGATCGCTCCATAATTAACGAAGGGAAATTAACTGAATTGCGAATATTACCATTCTCAAGAAAATCGATTAGTTGATCCGCCGCCATCACCGCACAATTTTCTTCCGCTTCTCTGGTGCTGGCACCGATGTGAGGCATGAGCATTACCTTGTCATGACCCAAGAGCTCTGGTGTTGGGAAATCAGCGATATAACAACCTAAACGCTGGTTGGATAAGCTTCGCAATATTGCTTCACTATCAACGATCTGCTCTCTGGCAAAGTTCAACAAGACCATACCCTGCTTTGCACAGCCAAGACTGTCGTCATTGATTAAATGGCGAGTGGCTTCGATAGCCGGAACGTGCAAACTTACAAAATCACTCCGCGCTAACAACGATTGCAAGTTTTCCATCTTGCCCACTTTACTCGATAGGCGCCAGGCGGCCTCGATGGATAGTGCCGGGTCATAACCTATCACATCCATTCCCATCGATAGCGCCATATTGGCCACCATGGAACCTATAGCACCAAGCCCGACAACCCCCAGGGTCTTTCCGGCTATTTCACTACCAGCAAAATGTTTCTTTTGCTGCTCCAGATAAACAGCCATCTCCTCTGCTGGTTGTTTCAGATCTAGCTGCTGGACAAAGTTCAGGCCTTGATGAACTCCCCGGCTACTCAGTAATAGCGCGGTAAGAACCAACTCTTTAACCGCATTGGCGTTAGCTCCCGGGGTATTGAAAACCACAACGCCTTGTTCAGAGCAACGTTCAACGGGAACATTATTTACCCCCGCACCAGCCCGTGCAACAGCCTGTAAACCAGCTGGCAATTCGATATCATGTAATTTCTGACTGCGTAACAAAAACGCTTCCGGATGCGTTATTTCACTGGCCACTTCGTAATTTTCTCGCGAAAATCGCTCAAGGCCTTTTATAGAAATCTGGTTATAGGTTCGAATCTTATACATCAATTCCATTCCTGTTTTTATTGTGTGGACTGCATTTATTCGATCTGGGAAATTCCTTTATCCATTCCCGGAGAATCCATAAATGAGATCTATCAATTCACTGCATATACGTAATATCGGGTTTAATTCCCGTAATAAACTACACGGAAATTTACTTACCAATCGTAATGACATCTCAAGAAAAAATCAGCGGCAGCAAGAATACTAATATTTTTAATATCCCTGATTTCTTCATATTTTGGGAGCTTGTTAAATACCATGTGTTCGCTAGCGCATAATCAC
Source organism: Aestuariirhabdus sp. (assembly GCA_030622755.1). Taxonomy (GTDB): domain Bacteria; phylum Pseudomonadota; class Gammaproteobacteria; order Pseudomonadales; family Aestuariirhabdaceae; genus Aestuariirhabdus. The sequence continues at coordinate 6,639 of JAUXFT010000121.1, forward strand.
CCTGGCGGTAAATGGAACATGCGTAATCCTTCAGCGAACCTCTTGATAAGCCCAATCCAGCCAGGGCAATAAAGCTTTTAAGTCTTGCTCTTCAACCGTACTTCCGCACCAGATGCGTAATCCAGCGGGTGCATCCCGGTAAGACCCAATATCAAAAGCAACCTCTTCAGCTTCTAATAGCTTCGTCATCTGTTTAATCTGATCTTTAGTCAACGCAAGCGTGAAACACACACTGGTATTTGAACGTGTCTCTTGCACTTGCGCCAGAAAATCAATCCAGTCACGCTCGGCAACAAAGCGTTCCAACACGGCCAGGTTGCGGCACGATTTATTGATCGCTGCATTTACACCACCAATCTCTTCAACCCAGTTCAGGGCATCCAGATAGTCGGCCACACAGAGCATAGAAGGCGTATTTATGGTTTCCCCCCTGAAGATGCCTTCCATTAATTTCCCACCACTGGTAAGGCGAAAAACCTTGGGAAGAGGACGGTCAGGTGTATAGCTTTCCAGGCGTTCTACTGCACGAGGGCTCAGAATCAACATACCGTGAGCCCCTTCTCCCCCTAACACCTTTTGCCAACTAAAGGTTACAACATCGAGCTTTTCCCATGGCATCTCCATGGCAAACACCGATGATGTTGCATCACACAGAGTGAGGCCTTCGCGATCGTCACTAATCCATTCTGCATTATCAACCTTGACCCCTGAGGTCGTACCATTCCAGGTGAAAATAATATCGTTTTGCAACTCCGCTTTAGCGAAGTCTGGTAATAAACCATACTCGGCTTCATGGCAGTTAACCTGATCCAGCTTAAGCTGTTTGGTAATATCGGTTAACCACCCTTTACCAAAAGATTCCCAGGCAAATACATCTACCGGACGAGCTCCCAGCATGGTCCACATTGCCATCTCCATGGCGCCGGTATCTGAACCTGGAACCACACCCACACGATAACCAGACGGTAGATTAAGCAAACGTGCAGTATCTTCACAGGCTTTCGCCAAAGCTTGTTTGCCTACTGACGATCGATGAGAACGACCCAGAGTTGATACAGGCAGAGCATCAAGTCTATAGCCTGGGCGTTTACTACAAGGCCCGGATGAAAAATTTGGATTAGCCGGCTTATTCTCAGGCTTCATTTGTGCTCCTCGCTTATACACAGATCAATACAAATAGATAAGCAAAAGACCATCGATCAGGTCAATTGCGCTACCGCTGATAAAACGTGAATGGGCATTATAGGGGATAGATTACTGAAGATGCGACATCAAGACATTACTCTTACGCAATTTTATACATAACCCTCATGCCGCCTTATCTTTCATTGGATGTTTATACTGCCTCAATCTCCACACAACTTTTATAGAAGGTGACTCATATTGCGATGTACCCCTATCAGCAGAGCTGACATATCAATGAGTAAATAACCGTATATTGACGCGAATGATGGTCATTTACCCTTGGCACCGATACCCTGATATGGTTTTCAATAAACCAACAATTATAAAATGCGGGAAAGGTATGACACAAAAGACTCGACTTCCAACTTCCAGCGGCTATCGCAGTTATGTATTAACCCTGCTTACCATAGTGTACGCGTTCAATTTCATTGATCGTCAAATTCTCGTCATACTTCAGGAATCCATCAAAACGGATATGAATCTTTCAGATTCACAGCTGGGACTCCTGACCGGGTTTGCCTTCGCCATTTTTTATGTCAGCGTGGGAATTCCAATTGCACGCTGGGCCGATGTAGGTAACCGGCGAAACATCGTTGCTCTGGCTATCAGCGTTTGGAGCATCATGACCGCACTCTCCGGTCTCGCGCAGAACTATGTCCAGTTACTTCTTGCCCGTATAGGGGTAGGAGTCGGCGAAGCAGGTGGCAGTCCTCCTGCGCACTCTATGATTTCTGATTATTACCCGGCAGAGCAGCGCGGCAGAGCACTTTCGATTTATTCGACGGGTGTTTATATCGGCATACTTTGCGGTTTTCTGATTGGTGGTTTTATTAATCAGTATTTTGGCTGGAGAATTGCTTTTTTTGCTGTGGGTATTCCCGGGTTGCTGATTGCCTTACTGGTCCGGTTTTCTATTCGAGAGCCTGAGCGCGGCGCCAGCGATGAAATACAACGGTCAAACGCCCCAACCATAGCGGAAACATTTTCCACACTGTGGCGATTAAAATCTTTTCGCTTACTCGCTTTCGGCACTGGCCTAACAGCTTTTACAGGTTATGGTGTAGGAAATTTCCTACCCTCTTTTCTAATTCGTTCGCATGAATTTACAATCTTGCAGGTAGGCATCAGCTTATCTATGATTGCTGGATTTGGTGGCATTATAGGCACTTATTTCGGGGGCTATTGCGCTGACAAACTTGGATTAAAGGACCAACGCTGGTATCTATGGGTTTCAGTGGCAGCTGGTTTAGTTGGCACTCCTTTTATGCTTTTTGCTTTTTATCTGGAGAGCAGCACCCTGGTATTGATAATGCTGTTTTTTGCCATTTTGTGTGGCGCTTGCTATTTAGGGCCTACCATTGCGATAACTCACACACTGGTTCACCCGAGAATGCGAGCCATGGCTTCAGCGGTATTATTCTTCATACTAAATTTGATCGGCCTAGGATTAGGCCCCGTCTTTGTGGGGGTTGTCAGTGACTTTCTCGCACCCAGCCTTGGATCAGAATCTCTACGCTATTCGTTAGCAATCACAACCGCCTTTGGCGTTCTGGGCTGCATTATTTTTGCACTGGCCGCAAGAAAACTACCCTATGACTTACAACTGCAAAGCGATAGCACCAAAGACAGAGAGCTTAACCCCGCTGGTTAGATGGAAAATATGCTTTGAAATAACATTCCAGAATGCGAAGCTAAAAAAGCCGCAACAGATTTATCTGTTGCGGCTTTTTTAGTATATGGTCGGAACGAGAGGATTCGAACCTCCGACCCCCACAACCCCATTGTGGTGCGCTACCAGGCTGCGCTACGTTCCGAGAAGTGTTCCACTGAGGTGAATAGCAAACTGCAGAACGGAGCGAATAAACAGTAATCAGATAAGCTCGCAAACTTTTTTTGAGCTATTTACGTTACTTTTTAAGGACTTCTAAAAACTCCTCAAGCTCTCGTATCATCTGACGAACAATCTGCCGATATTGCGTATTGTCTTCTTTAACATCATCACCGGATAGCCTGTTACGAGCGCCTCCAATGGTAA
>JAUXFT010000091.1 GCA_030622755.1 Aestuariirhabdus sp.
ACATACCCGCAGTAACAGAACCCCCTGGAGAGTTGATATAAAGGTGAATATCTTTATCCGGATTTTCAGATTCGAGAAATAACAACTGAGCCACGACCAGATTAGCCATGTAATCCTCTACAGGCCCTATCAGGAAAATAACACGCTCTTTAAGGAGTCGAGAGTAAATATCGTAGGATCTTTCACCCCTGGCCGTTTGCTCAACCACCATAGGCACCAAGCCCGTGTTGGTAATAATATCGCTTGAACTGGCACTATCGACAAACTTGGACATATCCGTTTTCAACTCCTGATTTTATTCAGCTCAGATAGAAAGACCGGCATGGTGCCGGCCTTTAATGAGTCTTAATTGATCACTGGTCAGAACCAGTCTCATCCTCAGTTGCTGACGCTTCCGGCGCTATAGCTTCCTTGTATGAGCATTGTTTTTCCGACACTTTGGCATCTGCTAGAATAGTATCTACAACTTGCTCTTCCAACACAACCGAACGCACCTCTTGAAGCTGCTGTTCGTTCTTCATATACCAGTCAATTACTTGCTGTGGTTCCTGGTATGCAGCAGCCATCTCTTCGATCATAGCTCGCACACGCTCATCATCAGCCTTAAGTTCTTTCGACTTAACGATCTCTGCGACAATCAGACCTAATTCAACACGTTTCCGAGCCTGCTCAGTAAACATTTCTGCTGGAAGCATAGAAAGATCTAACTCTTGGCCACCACCAAATTGCTGCACCGCTTGACGACGCAAATTATCGATCTCGCTATCAATCAGAGCCTTTGGCAAATCTATTTGATGAGCAGAGCGAACACCGTCCATCACTTGATTCTTGACACTATTTTTGATCGCCTGATCCAGTTCACGCTGCATGTTTTTAGTTACTTCAACGCGGAAGCTATCAAGACCACCTTCATGAGAGCCAAACTTGGCATAGAACTCTTCATTCATTTCAGGCAACTCAGCGACTTTTACAGAGCTGACTTTTACTGTGAACTGTGCAGCTTTACCCGCCAGCTCTTCAGCCTGGTAACCTTCCGGGAAGGTAACGTCAATAGTACGCTCTTCTCCAGACTTGGTACCCAACAATCCATCTTCAAAGCCTGGAATCATACGACCGGAACCAAGCACCAGCTCAGAATTCTCGGCACTACCGCCTTCAAACGATTCACCATCGACGCTACCAGCAAAATCGATAATTAGTTGATCGCCATTCTCCGCAGATCGCTCAGTATCTTCAGTGAATGTTTTATTCTGCTCACGCAGCGTTTCCAGCATGTCGTCAACATCACTTTCAGTGACTTCTGCTACAGGCTTTTGTATTTCAACAGTGCTGAAATCAGCCAATTCTATTTCCGGGTACACTTCAAATGTTGCAACAAATTCAAAATCTTTACCGGCTGCCAGCTCTTTAGGCTCAACCGCTGGCATACCCGCTGGATTCAATGATTCCTGCTGAACGGCTTCAAAAAAGCTTGCCTGAATCACTTCCCCGACCACTTCCTGACGCGCAGAAGGTCCGAAGCGGCGTTTGATAACACTCATTGGTACTTTGCCAGGACGAAAGCCGTCAATTTTGGCCTTGCGGGCAGTTTCCTGTAAACGCTTGTTTACTTCGCTATCAATTCGCTCTGCAGGGACGGTAATTGTTAGCCGACGCTCCAGACCAGAAGTCGCTTCTACTGAGACTTGCATGCTTTTTCCTCGCTAAACCCACTTAAATACAGAGGTTTCTTCATTTGTCCAGGGTCAATAACGGCTGTCATCGCCCAACGATTTACACTACGCTCAACGCAAAAATGGGGATAAGTTACCTTATCCCCATTTTAAAATAATGGTGCGGAAGGAGAGACTCGAACTCTCACGCCTCTCGGCACCAGAACCTAAATCTGGCGTGTATACCAATTTCACCACTTCCGCATACATACTTAGGGGTACTCTCAGAAATAGCGTTAAAACTAACGTTATTGCTGCAAGACACCTTAATCTTCCTACTCCTTCATAATCGATACTTCTAAAGCACAATCATGTTTGGAATGGGGTGGACGAAGGGTCTCGAACCCTCGACATCAGGAGTCACAATCCTGTGCTCTACCAACTGAGCTACGCCCACCACTACATCATTGAAGCTACTACCATAACCGGAATGGCGCGCCCGGCAGGATTCGAACCTGCGACCCACGGCTTAGAAGGCCGTTGCTCTATCCAACTGAGCTACGGGCGCTCAATGTCGGTGCAGGTAATACCCAACGCTCTATTTAAAGCATGTGGTACCGCTCAACGAGTGGTGCGCATAATACTCACAGTACCCATACTCGTCAACGCTTGATGGATGTTTTTTTAACCCCGCCCTGACACTCTTCATCGGGAACCCGACCCCCGGCATCCATCATAAGTCACAAGGCTTTGCCTGACCCATTATCCATGACAAAATCACGTCCATTATAAATTCGAGATAGAGCCGAGAACATGAGCGCAAAACTGATTAATGGAAAACAAATAGCCGGCGATTTAATTGATGCCGTGGCCAAAGGAGTCAGTCAGCGCCTGGATAAAGGACTCAGACCTCCTGGCCTGGCAGTAATCATGATTGGAGAAGATCCTGCATCCTCCGTGTACGTCGCTAACAAACATCGCGCATGCGAACGTGCCAACTTCCTCTCGCAGTCCTATGACCTGCCAACAGAAACCAGCGAAGATTCTTTACTGCAACTAATAGACAAACTTAATGAAGACACCTCCATTGATGGAATTCTTGTGCAGCTCCCTCTTCCCCCACAGATAAATTCCGAAAAAATTCTGGAGAGAATCCTTCCCGACAAAGATGTTGATGGTTTTCATCCCTATAATGTCGGGCGCCTTTGCCAGCGCATCCCCCTACTCAGACCCTGCACCCCAAAAGGGGTAATGGCACTACTAAAATCTACAGGAGTGGAACTTCGTGGCCTAAATGCCACCATTGTGGGGGCGTCGAATATAGTAGGCCGCCCTATGACCATGGAGCTTTTATTCGCTGGCTGCACGACTACAACGACCCATCGATTTACCAAAAATCTTGCCGCTGAAGTAGCCAAAGCCGATATTGTGGTGGTAGGGGTAGGAAAACCCGGAATAGTTAAGGGAGAGTGGATCAAACCCGGCGCAATCGTGATTGATGTAGGAATTAATCGCCTGGACAATGGAAAACTGGTCGGTGATGTGCAATTTGACACCGCTGAAGCACGTGCCGGGTGGATTACACCGGTTCCAGGAGGTGTTGGACCCATGACCGTAGCGTCCCTGATAGAGAACACCCTCTACGCGGCTAACGAACTGCACACATAAACACTATAAAACTGAAATTTTAGACATCCATTTTAAAAGGGGCTACGCCCCTTTTAAAATGCAAAACCCATGACAACAATCCACTCACAAGTCGGACCGCTACCTCTCTATTCTATTCTCCAGGTCGTTCCTTCGCGAGAATCTTCAAGTACTACTCCCTGTGCAGCCAAATCATCTCGGATCTGGTCAGCTTCAGCAAAATTTTTCACCTTTTTAGCCGCTACTCGTGCACCGATTTGCTGGAAAATATACTCTTCGCTAACCTCCGCTCCTGATTGCATAAAACTCTCAGCATTTTCTTGCAAAATTCCGACAATTTTACCCAACGCTTTCAGCTCAGCCGCCATAGCTTGCGCCACCACCCCTGAAGAAGAGTTAAGCTCTCGTACCAGATCGTACATTGCAGCCAGAGCAACCCGGGAATTAAAATCATCATTCATTGCACTAACAAAACGCTGATAGAAGGCGCTCCCAGCCAAGTCTGCCAGATCCGCAGGGGGAACCTCGGTGAAGGGACGTAACGCTTTATAAAAACGCTCCAACCCACCTCGCGCTTCGATCAGATTATCTTCGGAGTAATTTATCGGACTGCGATAATGGCTACTGATCAGCAGATATCGAACAACTTCAGGGTGATACTTCTTAAGCACGTCACGAATAGTGAAGAAATTACCCAGGGATTTGGACATCTTTTCACCATCAACCCTCACGGCCCCAGCGTGCATCCAGTAGTTTACAAACTGGCAGCCATTTGCCGCTTCGCTCTGGGCAATTTCGTTTTCATGGTGTGGAAACGGCAGGTCCGGTCCACCGCCATGAATATCAAAAGTATTACCCAGACAGCGCCTGGTCATCGCCGAACATTCTATATGCCAACCCGGCCGCCCAGGCCCCCAGGGTGAATTCCAATGCACCTCGTCAGCCTTTGCCGACTTCCAAAGCGCAAAATCTCTTGGGTCCTCCTTGCTTCCTTCGACCTCTATACGCGCGCCTGCCAATAACTCCTCAGAGTTCTTATTTGACAGCTTCCCATACCCTTCGAAACGACCCACCCGATAATAGACATCGCCATTACTCGCCTGGTACGCAAAACCTTTATCTATCAAGGTTTGCACCATATTGAGAATATCCTGGATATGAGCCGTCGCACGAGGCTCAAGGTCAGGAGGCAACACACCAAGCGTGCGTTCGTCTTCGTGCATTGCATCAATGAAACGATCGGTCAGCGTAGTGAACTGCTCCCCGTTTTCATCCGCGCGGCGGATAATTTTGTCATCAATATCGGTAATATTGCGCACATAAGTGACACTCCAACCCTGGGAGCGAAGAAAACGAGTAATGACATCAAACGCCACCAACACACGGGCATGACCGATATGACAATAGTCATAGACGGTCATTCCACACACATACATCTTGATTTTTCCAGACTCTATGGGCTGAAAAATCTCTTTAGAGCGTGACAAGGTACTGTATATTTTTAATTCTGCCGGATCGCTTGAAGTTGCCATCACATGCCCCCCTTCCGTTCCCTGGTGTCTTTCAAGCCAATGGTCTTGTTAATGACCAAATCATCTTTTGAAGACTCAACATTATCGATGCAAAAATAGCCTTCACGCTCAAACTGAAATACCGCTTCACTCTCAGCCTCAGCGACGGATGGTTCAACCCAGCAGTTATCCAGCGTCACTAGAGATTTTTTATTAAAGTGCATCATAAGGTCATCATCATCGTTATCCGGCGCTTCATGGTTAAACAAGCGATTGTATAAACGAACTTTGGCCGGCTTACTATGAGTCGCTGACACCCAGTGAATAACCCCTCGAGGGCGAATGCCTTCTGGTGGACTTTCACCGACAGTGCCCGGCACGAGAGAAACCCTTAGCTCGGAGATTTCACCATCATCTCCACGAATCACCTCATCAGCACGAACAACATAAGCACTACGCAAACGGACGTATTCACCAGCAACCAGCCGTTTGAACTTCTTACGCGACAGGGTTGTATCTTCGCTGAAATCAGCTCTATCTATATACAGCTCACGAGTAAATGGTAACTTGCGCTCACCCAACTCCACCCGTGAGGGGTGAATTGGTGCGCTCATGTGTTCGACAACACCCTCAGCAAAATTAGTCACTACTACTCGCAAGGGGTGTAACACGCACATAGCTCTCGGCGCATTCTCATTCAGATCTTCCCGAATTGCGAATTCCAACATTCCCATGTCAACAACACCGCCTGCACGACTGGTTCCCACCATTTCGCAAAAATTACGCAATGCTGCAGAGCTATAACCTCGTCGCCGCATACCTGAAATCGTTGGCAAACGGGGGTCACTCCAACCATCGACCACATTCTCGTCAACCAGACGCTTGAGTTTGCGTTTACTGGTGACGGTATAGTTCAGGTTTAAACGAGCAAACTCATACTGCCTTGGCGTATTCGGCACGGGCAGGTGCTCCAGAAACCATTCATAAAGCGGCCGGTGATCCTGAAATTCAAGGGTACAAATGGAGTGTGTCACGCCTTCAATCGCATCTTCCTGACCATGCGCGAAATCATAACTGGGGTAAATACACCACTTATCTCCCGTCTGATGGTGATTTTCCTTACGAATACGATAAAGAATCGGATCACGCATATTCATATTCGGGGAGGTCATATCGATTTTGGCACGTAACACACAAGTACCTTCATCAAATTCGCCCTTGCGCATACGCTCAAAAAGATCGAGATTTTCATCAACACCACGATTTCGATAAGGACTTTCCTTACCAGGTTTGGTAGCCCAACCACGATATTCACTGGCTTCTTCGGCGGACAAATCACAAACGTATGCGACACCTTCACGAATCAAATGCAATGCCCAGGCGTGAAACTGATCGAAGTAAGAGGAAGCAAACTTCACTTCACCATCCCACTCAAAACCAAGCCAGCGAACATCCCTCTTGATAGCGTCGATGTACTCCTGCTCCTCTTTCTCAGGATTGGTATCATCAAAACGTAAATTACAAACACCACCAAACTGCTTTGCCAAACCGAAGTTCAGGCAAATCGATTTAGCGTGACCTATATGTAAATAACCGTTCGGTTCGGGGGGAAATCGGGTGCGAACCTGACCGTCATTATGGCCAGCGGCAACATCCTCACTAATGATCTGCTGCAAAAAATTTGACGATGGAGTGTGATCGCTATTACTCATTTCAACCCTTGTATTCGCAAAATTCAGGATGCCATGATCCAGCACGCCCAGTGCGCGCTCAATCGTTTTCTGTCTTATCTAATGTCTTGCTAAGGGAGTTCTTTAGTCAAAAACCCTAACCCGGCTTTCTCAGCGCCGGCAAAAAACGTATTATACCTGCCAAATTGGCTGGAAAGTATGCCTCTCCGGAACCACCCCCAAAACTTTAATCCATCTCGACGATGGATCACTCACCAAGGACACGCCCATGATCGTTTTGCACACCAATCACGGTGACATTAAAATTGAACTTAACCACGAAAAAGCACCTAAAACGGCTGCAAATTTTGAGGCATATGTTCGCTCAGGCCACTACAACGGAACCATCTTTCATCGCGTAATCAGCCATTTCATGGTTCAGGGTGGCGGCTTTGAAGCTGGCATGAAAGAAAAGAGCACCAATGCTTCTATCGAAAACGAAGCGAATAATGGTCTAAGTAACGACAACGGCACTGTTGCCATGGCTCGCACCAACGATCCACATTCTGCCAGCGCCCAGTTCTTCATTAACGTCGCTGATAACAGCTTCCTTAACCACAGCTCAGAGACAACTCAAGGCTGGGGCTACGCAGTATTCGGTAAAGTTGTAGAAGGAATAGACGTTGTGGACGCGATTAAAGCTGTCCGTACAAGTAACAGCGGCCATCATCAGGACGTGCCGGTAGAAGACGTTATCATTGAAAGCGCTGAGGTGGTTGAGGACTAGCAATTGACCACTTTATTCATATCTGACTTGCATCTGCAAGAGGAGCGCCCGGAAATAGCCCGGGCACTCCTCAACCTGCTAGCCGACCCCGGCAAGAATGTTGAGGCGCTGTATATTCTTGGTGATTTTTTCGAATACTGGGTAGGCGATGATGGCATTACCCCCTTTCAGGACAAAATCGCCCACGCCGTAAAAAAGTTCAGCGAAACATTCGCTCCCGTCTACTTTATGCATGGAAATCGGGATCTTCTGATAGGCAATCAATTCGCTCATCAAGCTGGCTGCACAATTCTTAAAGACCCTTGCATAATAGACCTCTATGGAGAGCCTACACTCCTGATGCACGGTGACAGCCTGTGTACTTTGGATGTAGCCTACCAGCGCTTTCGGCGCGCCACCCGAAACCCAATCATCAGATGGCTTCTGCTAAAACTCCCTTTGAGTTACCGGATCTCTTCCATCCGTAAACTTCGTAGCAATAGCGCCAAACAAGGCCCCATGAAATCTCGTGACATCATGGATGTAACTTCAGACGAAGTCATCAAAACAATGGAGAAGCATAACTGCCAGCGCTTAATTCATGGTCACACTCACCGACCGGATCGCCACACTATCACCGTGAATGGAAAACCCGCGGAAAGAATTGTTTTAGGTGATTGGGAGAAACAAGGCTGGATCCTAAGATCCGATGATAAATCACTTGAGCTTAAGAGCTTCCCAATCAACCAGTAACACGTCATTCAACGCAGCACGGCTGTCATAAAGTAACCGTAACGGGCTACAGCCTGGACTCAATATCCCAAGATTTAGAAATCAAAACTGTTCTGCCCAACAAAAGCGCTTATACGCAACCTCACACTAATGGTTACCAATAAAAAACATTCGGAGTATGCTGATTTTTAGTTCCAAAAAAGCAAACTCAACCTATCCTCTGTAGCTCCCCACGCCTCATATCCCCAAGCGCCACAAACAAAAAAACAAAAAAACACTATTTAGACTGATTGATTATGATCAAGATCAGCTAATATATTTATCGCACTCCAAATTACTTGATAAAATTCAAACAAGTGTTAGAAAATGGGCTTATCGGAACCAGTCACTAAAGACTAATTTGCTCGAAAATTGCTGTTAGCTCTTTCTCGTCGAACGGTTTCGCACTCAACGCAACAAGCTCCCACGAGCCGTAAAAAGGATGATGCTGAATGCAATGCATGAATGATATTTTGATAGTTGTAGACACCGGAAAAAGTGAAAATACTGCTCTCGAGCGCGCAAAACTGATCGCTAACGTTACAGGATCAACCCTCCACTTACTTTCCTGTAACAAGGATGCCGACAGTCAATCTGCTGCCAGGCTGGACGCATTAGTAAAAGACCTACAAAGCAATAACTTGCAAGCGAAGGGTCACGAAGCCTGGCAAGATAACGCTACCAGCACGATTATTCACGTCCAACAAGCAGAGAAATGCACACTGATCATAAAAGATGCCAGAGAAGAAAATGAACTCAGTCGAGCAATTTTTGCCCCCCTTGACTGGAAGCTACTTCGCCAGAGCCCTTGCCCGGTCCTTCTTGTAAAAAGCGATAAACCCTGGAAATCCGGGAAGATTCTGGCTTCTATCGATGCCGACGACAACAGTGATGAGCATAAAGTCCTCAATGAAGTAATCCTTGAATATACTGACTATATTGCAAAATCCTGTGAAGCAGAAACGCATCTAGCCACCGCCCACCCGGCACCCATGCTTTCATCCTCCGATCCGGTGTACCAAAACATGGAATCCCTGGAGGCTCTCTACCGGGATGCATGTCAGCCGTACGCAAAACTTTACAACCTTTCAGGCGAACAGGTTCATGTCGGGGAAGGTCCCGCTGAAAGCTATATTCCTCAACTTGCAGAAAAACTGGATATTTCTCTTGTTGTCATGGGTACAGTCGCTCGCACGGGCATCAAAGCCGCTATTGTGGGAAATACTGCCGAGCAAATTCTAAACACCATTCACTGCGACGTATTGACCCTGAAACCCGTGGAAATAATGCAACGATTAGAAAGTGAAATAAAAGCTTAACCATTCCAAAGCCCCCGCTCGGGGGCTTATAACATTTTTTTGATGAATATCAGTTATATCCACCCACACCAACGTCTCACTTAACTTAACCGCCCCTTTTCGTTATAATCCCGCCACCAAAATCAGGGGGTTACCAGCCCATTAGGAACCTCTGCTTCAAGTTTGCTCAAACCAGAACAAAGCTTGTCAGCAGGACAATAGATGAGGGTATACAGAGTGTTAGAAACTTACCGTAAACACGTAGAAGAGCGCGCTACAGAAGGTGTTCCACCTAAGCCTTTGGACGCAGAACAAGTTGCTGCCCTGGTAGAACTACTAAAAAACCCTCCTGCTGGCGAGGAAGAAACCCTTCTGGACTTAATCACCAATCGTGTCCCACCAGGTGTTGACGAAGCTGCTTATGTGAAAGCCGGATTCCTATCCGCAGTTGCTAAAGGCGAAGCAACCTCACCTCTTATCGATACCGTTAGCGCTGTTAAATTGCTTGGCGGAATGCTCGGTGGATATAACATCGAAACACTGGTGACACTGTTAAGTGACGACGCTTTAGCGGAGATCGCTGCCGATCAGTTGAAAAAGAACCTGCTTGTATTTGATGCTTTCCACGATATTGAAGAGCTATCGAAAGCGGGTAACAGCAATGCCAAAGCTGTACTCGATTCCTGGGCCGCTGCAGAGTGGTTCACAAATAATAATGAAGTACCTGAAAGCATCAAGGTAGCTGTTTTCAAAGTAACCGGCGAAACCAACACTGATGATCTTTCTCCTGCACCTGATGCATGGTCACGCCCGGACATCCCTTTGCACGCCAACGCAATGTACAAGATGGAACGCGACGGTTTAACACCTGAAGAAAACGGTGTTAAAGGCCCGATCAGCCAGATCAACGAAATCAAGGCAAAAGGCCTGCCAGTTGCATTCGTAGGTGACGTGGTTGGTACCGGTTCATCACGTAAATCCGGCACAAACTCCGTACTTTGGTTCTTCGGTGAAGACACCCCTGGAGTACCTAACAAGCGCTCCGGCGGCATCTGCATCGGTTCTAAAGTAGCTCCTATCTTCTTTAACACCATGGAAGACGCTGGCGCCCTGGTATTCGAAGCTCCCGTTGACAAAATCAGCATGGGAGACGTTATCGAGATCCGCCCTTACGATGGAAAAATCCTGTCCGAACGTGGTGAAGTACTGTCTGAATTCAAATTTAAATCAGATGTAATTCTTGATGAAGTTCGTGCCGGTGGCCGAATTCCGCTGATCATTGGTCGCGGTCTTACCGACAAAGCACGCACCTCACTGGGTTTGGCTCCTACAGAGCTATTCCGCAAGCCAGTACAGCCAGCCGACAGTGTAAAAGGCTTCAGCCTGGCACAAAAAATGGTCGGTAAAGCCTGCGGCGCTGAAGGCGTTCGCCCTGGCACCTACTGCGAACCCGCCATGACCACCGTGGGATCTCAGGATACCACCGGCCCGATGACTCGTGATGAGCTCAAGGACCTGGCATGCCTCGGTTTCTCTGCTGACCTTACCATGCAGTCTTTCTGCCACACCGCAGCTTACCCTAAGCCAGTCGATGTACAGATGCAGCACACCATGCCTGATTTCATCATGAACCGTGGCGGTGTTTCATTGCGCCCGGGTGACGGCGTTATTCACAGCTGGTTGAACCGTATGTTGCTGCCCGATACCGTCGGTACCGGTGGCGATTCACACACCCGTTTCCCGATCGGCATCTCCTTCCCTGCCGGTTCCGGCCTGGTCGCTTTTGCCGCTGCCACAGGCGTTATGCCTCTGGATATGCCGGAATCTGTTCTGATTCGCTTCAAAGGCGCGCTTGAGCCTGGCATCACTCTGCGTGACCTGGTTAACGCCATTCCTTACTACGCCATTCAGCAAGGTCTGCTGACTGTCGATAAGAAAGGCAAGATCAACATTTTCTCCGGCCGAATTCTTGAAATCGAAGGGCTCCCGGACCTCAAGGTTGAACAGGCTTTCGAACTCTCTGACTCCGCTGCAGAACGTTCCGCCGCTGCCTGTAGCATCAAGCTCGACGAAGCGCCTATCCGTGAGTACCTTACCTCCAATGTTACTATGCTGCGCTGGATGATCGAGCAAGGTTACGGAGACGTACGCACCATCGAACGCCGCGCACAGAAGATGGAAGAATGGCTGGCTAACCCTGAGCTGATGGAAGCCGATAGCGATGCCGATTACGCTGCTGTTATCGAGATCGATCTGGCTGACGTTAAAGAGCCTATTGTTGCCTGCCCTAACGATCCAGATGACGTTAAACTGCTATCTGACGTTTCCGGAACCAAGATCGATGAAGTGTTCATCGGTTCCTGCATGACCAACATCGGTCACTTCCGCGCCGCGGGCAAACTGTTGAACGAAACCAGCGATGAACTATCAACACGTTTCTGGATGGCTCCTCCGACCAAGATGGACGAAGCCCAGCTTATGGAAGAAGGTTACTACAACATCTTCGGTACCAAGGGTGTTCGCACCGAAATGCCAGGCTGTTCACTCTGTATGGGTAACCAGGCACGTGTAGCTCCGGGAGCGACAGTGATCTCTACCTCTACTCGTAACTTCCCTAACCGTCTAGGTACCGGTGCCAATGTTTACCTGGGCTCTGCCGAACTGACTGCAGTGGCTGCGATTATGGGTAAACTACCAACCCCGGCAGAGTACATGGAGTACACGCAAAATCTGGACAGCATGTCTGACGACATCTATCGCTACCTGAACTTCAATGAGATGGAGTCCTATCAGAAAGCGGCAGACGAAGGTCAACGCATTGCTGCGGTACAAGTTGATGTTTTGTAATACTCAAGCCTGACATAAAAAACCCCGCTTATGCGGGTTTTTTTATGTTTGCATTTAGCGACAACAATTATATCTGCCGACTTAACTGCCTGATTTTCTGAACATACCGCTTTTTCAACACAACTGTCGCAGGCATATAATTGACCTTGATATATAACTCGGTAATTCGTCGAACGGTTTCTGCCACTTCCGGCTTTTGCTGTTGAACTCGCTCCATAAAATCAACCGGCCCCTCACCCACTCTTCGCTCAATACCAGAACGCTTCAATCGTTTGCAAAACAGCAGATATGCGGAGCTAACCGGATCTCGTGACGGGGGGCGACGTGACCACAGACTCCAGCCAGATAAAACCGTTACAGTGAGAGTCGCGGCTACCAACAAACTCAACAGCACACGTGTAATATCCTTGCCACCAAGCCAGTCCTGCCAAAACCCTTGTTGACGCTGCTGATCAAAGTCCAGTACGTTTAGATGCCAGTAATACTCCAACATATCCAACTGCATACGCAGGCGATTTAGCAAAGGTATGTCCTGATACCGCAATGCAGAGAACAATGCACCCTCAAGGAAACTTCCCTCAGCAGACACCGCTAGCTGTAAACTATCCTCGATACGATCTGGTGCCACAGCAGATGTTGGATCCACTCTGACCCAACCGGCATTTTGAATCCATACTTCTGCCCAAGCATGGGCGTCAAATTGTCGAACCTGAACCATTCTTAATTCCCTATTGATCTCTCCCCCCTGATAACCAACAACGACTCGAGCCGGAATACCTACGGAGCGAGCTAAAAACACCAACGCTCCTGCATAGTGAGCGCAAAACCCTCTTCTGCTATCAAATAAAAAGCGATCAATCGTATCCCCTCGCAAAACAGGAGGTCGCAGCGTGTAGTAATACTCCTGCTGATTGAAGTAAACCATCAACTGTTTGATAAAACGGCGACTGTCGCCCGAAACGTCCTGATAGAGCTTGCTGGCAAA
>JAUXFT010000062.1 GCA_030622755.1 Aestuariirhabdus sp.
ACAAACAAAAAAACAGGATAATGCCTGTTTTTTTGTTTCGATGATTACATCAATGTATTAGCAATCAGACGATATGTTTACTCGGTTGCTTCTGCCGCTACCACTTCAATCGCGAAGGCTTGAATCAGGCGAACATGAACATTGTCACCGACCTTCACCTGATCGAATACTGGATCAGCAGGATCTGCGGTTGCAGTAGTCTCAGTACCATCCGGTAATACGATGGTGACTTCACGAGTCTCTTTGTTGATCGCTTTCACTTCAACTGACACGTCAAGCGCCTTAATCAACTGAGAACCTGGTTTGCCGTTAGTGGTGCTGTGTGTAATAACTTCTCCAGCATCCATTTCAGGCTTGTCACCTGGCACGCCTTCATAAATTACCAATGACTGGTAGATGCCAACGTTGGCGTTATCACCCACCTTTATATTTTCGAAATTAGGAACATCCGCGGTTGCCGGAATGTCCATTGTTTTACCGTCTGGCGTCTCAATGGTTATTACTCGATTGGCTTCATCAATATTGATAACTTTTGCAGTAAAGGCAATACCTTGATCTACTCCAACGCTTTTTGGCGCTTCAGGTTGCGCTGTAGATTCCTGAGTACCCACCTGCACAGCAGGATTGGTCTGCGTTTCTGCGATTGCCGTAGTAGAAAAACCAACGACCAATGCTACTGCAGCCAAACTTGAAATACATTTTGATTTAACGTCCATTGCTATTCTCCATTTAATTAAAAACTATTAATTATCAAACTTCCTTAAAACCGCTTCCTTATAATGTGCTTATACATTAGCGCTTAATTTTTGGCATTTTAGTCGTGGAAAATCTTTAAATTTGTAGATAGATATTCACACGCCAATAGCGGTTATTACCTATCTACTTTTTAAATCCGCCAGTATTTCCATTTTATATAGGTATCCCACACATTCTTCGACAGCCATGTAGTGGAACTTTAGTACAAGAAATAGTATTTAAACCTGTCCAGGTGGTTGTTTTTTATACTAAACATGAATCAAAAAAATTGTACTTATCCTGCTGGCCATCTCAGGTTTTTATTGAAAACGGTAACGCATTTTTGCACGCGATCATCTCAGCTTCAAGATAACGATTTTCCTGCACTATAAAATCATCAATTGCTCGTCGAAACCCTGACTCATTAATCCAATGACTCGACCATGTCCATACCGGCTCAAACCCCCGCTTCAGTTTATGCTGTCCTTGAGCTCCAGCATCAAAACAGATCAAACCTTTCTCAATACAGTATTCTATTCCCTGGTAATAACAGGTTTCGAAATGCAAAAAATCAAACTCCTGTAAACAACCCCAATAGCGGCCATATAGGTGCCTGCTATCTTTGAAGTTCAATGCCGCCGCGACGATTTTTCCTTCGTACCGTGCAATTACCAGCATCAAACTTTCTGGCATGGTGCGACCTATTCTTTCAAAGAAATCCTGCGATAAATATCCGCCATGCCCACTGCGCTTTAAATAGGTCATCTGGTAAAACCGGTGAAACTCCCTCCACAAAGTGGGTTCTATTTCGCTCCCTTCCAGGCGCTGCATCTCAATATTCTGGGCGATCACTTTATTACGTTCCCGCTTCATGCTTTTTCTATTTCTCGACTTTAACGTCGCTAGAAAATCATCAAATTCACTAAAGCCTTTGTTGAGCCAGTGATATTGAATACCTCTTCTTAACAACAGGTGCTGGTCAGAGTGTAATTTTTCGTGCAGTTCTTTTCCGGCAAATAAAAGGTGCATAGTGGCCGACTTTTTATCACCGTGACGACCTCGAATCTCATCCATTAAAACTCTGACGATATCGTCTCTGGATTCACTTTTGGCCACACACAACCGAGGGCCCATTGAGGGTGTAAACGGAATAGCACTGAGTAGTTTGGGATAATATTCCAACCCGTGACGGTGATAGGCTTCAGCCCAGCCAAAATCGAAAACGTACTCTCCATAGCTGTGCCACTTCTGGTATAACGGCAACAACGCTACCAGCTTTTCCCCTCGATATACCAATAAATGCTGCGGCTGCCAGCCACTATCACGATTCACCGCACCGCTCTCCTCCAGGGCTAATAAAAACGCATGTTGTATAAACGGGTTATCAGTGGCCACGATAGCATTCCACTGCTGCGCCGGAATATTTGCTATTTCATCAAGCCACTCTATTTTATACATCCTTTACTTCCTTTTGACTTCCAAGGCGTTCTCTCTTTGAATCACCTACTCATGATACGCACAGAACAATAAAGGCTCCTGAATAATCCATAATGTTTTTTAGCATATGCACATACATCAAACTTCTTCCTGCTCTTCATCTGCTCTGTATCTAGCCTTCGATTTTTATCCCCCCAGCTGGATTCGAACAGATCCCGAGTACTCTATTCATACCATCTGTCTCTGATTATTAGTAAGGGTGCATGAGTATAGTCAGGCGACATCTTCGCTGCCTGGCGTATCAAGGTTTGATCCTGGAAAAATAAAACGCCCCGAAATTGTGGGGCGTTTTCCATTGAGTGCGTGTCAAAGAGGACATCTGAATTGAGAATATACGCAGACAAAAAGTATTCGCTAAAGCACCTGTGCTAGCGCATCAACCAGACGATCAACATTAGCATCATTAATTCCTGCAATATTGATACGACTTGAATCGACCATATAGATTCCGTGCTCTTCACGTAACTGGCCGACCTGCTCTGGTGTTATTCCAAGGAATGAGAACATGCCTTTTTGATGAGTGATAAAGCTGAAATCCCCGGTAATGCCCCTGGCGGCAATTTTTTCTACCACTAGCTTACGCAGATCATTAATGCGGTTACGCATGACCGCCAACTCTTCATACCATTGAGCGGTGAGTTCCTCACTACTTAATATGGTTTCGACAATCGCAGCGCCATGAGCTGGCGGCATGGAGTAAATGCCACGCACCACGCTACACAACTGGCTATGAGTGATATCCCGTGACACCCTGGTCCTGGAGATTGCTGTTATTGATCCGGTACGCTCACGGTAGAGCCCGAAGTTTTTCGAGCAGGAAGCAGTGATCAGCATCTCTGGCACTACTGCTGCAAGAATGCGTAAACCGGCAGCATCCTCTTCAAGACCATCACCGAGACCTTGGTACGCCAAGTCCACCAGCGGTAAAAAGCCTCGATCTTTAGCGACCTCAGCAACCCGCTGCCATTGCTCCAGCGTTAAATCCGCACCACAGGGGTTATGACAGCATCCGTGTAGCAGTACCACATCACCAGCGCTGGTTTGCTCCAATGCAGCGATCATCTGATCAAACTGAATACCGGAGGTTTCACGATCGTAATAAGGATATTCGCGAATCGCCAGACCCGCATCGCCCATCAGTGGAATATGGTTGGCCCAGGTTGGATTACTCACCCAGACCGTCGTATTTTTACTGCAACGCTTCAGCAGTTCCGCTGCGGATCGAAGAGCACCGCAGCCACCGGGCGTCTGCAAGGTATTGGTACGCCCCGCAAGCACTGCAGGATGATCCGCGCCTAAAATTAGCGTTTCCATCAACTGACCAAAACCAGGAGTACCTGCAGGGCCAATATAAGCCTTGGTCGTTTCAGCCTGAATATTATGACGCTGAGCCTGGGTGACCACTTCAAGCACTGGCGTATTTCCGGCTTCATCCTTATATACACCCACCCCCAAATCAATTTTCAGCGGGTTTGAGTCCTTTCGATAGGCGGCCATAAGCCCCAAAATCGGATCTTCTGGTAGTTTCTTTAGCGTCTCTAGCATGGTTATTCCGGTTCAGGAAGGGTGTGTCGATCAAACAAATATCAAGCAAGCATCTGTTGCGTGCGATAGTAAGAGTTTACTTGTTACAGGTAAATACCCTTATGGTTTATGTTTCTAAATACTAGCTGAGTGCTTACCAAAGCGATGATTGATTCACCATTAATGTAACATTTGGACAACCAATCGATCCGTCAGTGAACGACTCTCTAATAAACTGGCAGCAGATACAGAGGATAACTATAGCCGCATTGGTCGAATTTTCCTGCCAACCCTCAATTTAAATCCACCGCATATCGACGGAGCAGTTCACCCGGCACAATCTCCAAAGCTCGCTGATGCGTTCGGGTCAAATGTACCCGCGGTGCCATATCGTGCTGATGGGCTTCCAGCCAACGTGCCGCACAGAGACACCAACGATCACCAGGCTTCAAACCAGGAAAACCAAATTCCTTTGATGGTGTAGAGAGATCATTCCCGCGCTCTTTGGAAAATGCTAAAAATACTTCATCAACTTTGATGCACACGGTATGGGAGCCGACATCAGCATCGCTGGTGTTACAACAGCCATCTCGGAAAAATCCGGTCTTGGGGTTTTCACTACAAGAGAGCAGTGGCTCTCCATATATATTCAGGGAATCATCCATATCCATCGGGCTTTCCTTGCATTGAGCCTTACATTAAACCTTACTTTGGACCTTATGCTGAGCCTCACACTAGACCTTGCATTGATCCTTACATTAGGCCTTATACTGCGCATTATTAACGATTGCCGCCTGCAATATTTTATCCTGTCCCGTATCTGCTGCCTGACGAAAGCTCTATTCAAAAGCCACTTTCATTGCACGTTCGGGTAGCAATCCCTGGTTACTTTTTGGATAACAATTGGCCCATCATCCGGTGCACCATATTGGCAGCTTTTAACGGACGTAGCATCACTTTAAAATCGACGATCTGTCCTGCGTCATTACAGCGAATCATATCGACACCATTAATATGAACACCATCAATCTCGGTCTCAAACTCCAATATCGCATCCTGTCCACTGGCAACCTCGCGAAGATATTTAAATGATGGGTTGCCAAGCACTTGCATCGCTGCCGTTAAATACATTGTGGTTATGGGCTTTCCTTCCTGGGGGCTATGCACCACTGGCGAGTGGAACACAACATCATCGGCCAGCAGGGATTGCAAGCCGGATGGATCTTTACTGGCCAGTAATTGATGCCACTGCTCGAGAGTATTCTGGATCATTAATTCGCTCCTGCGTTTGTTGAGGCAACTATAACTCAACGCTCCTCAACAAATCTCAACACACCGCCATAAGCCGCACGATTCTTTAACGCAACACTTCACACAAGAACTCACACATTAACTCGATGCTTTAAAAAAATTTAAACTGGCAACGACCGCCCGCGAGCGAGCAGGGGAAATCGAATACCTGATGAATTATTTATGGGGCAGCAATTAGATCTGCTTGCTGCATAATCTAATTGCAGTTATTACTTCAAACCGCGAAAGACTGAACATCCAATGGTTGCAGTTAATGTATAAATACTTTGCGATGAGATTCTTCAAGAGCTCTCTTCCTCCATCGTTTCACCACCAGCTTGACGGGTTGCATCACGGGCATCGCCCTTAGTTTCAATCCTGGCTTTATTCTTTGCTACGACCTTCACTACTGCACTTGATCGCTTCTTTGGCTGGTTCTCCTTCCCAACAGTAGCATCCAGTAAACCCTGTATATCGCCATGCTGACCGACATCAAACTCCACTACGCCATACGCAAAGCTCAAATTATAGTCATGCTCCGTTGAGTCACTCATCTCTCTAAAGGAACGCTTAAGTTTAATCAGCACTTCTGATGCCAAAGCCTCACTTGCGTTGATTAGCAGTATGACAAATTCACCATCTTTCAGACTGGCGCAAAGGTCGGTAACTCGAACGGTGCGTTTCATCAACTCCGCAAATTCACTTAACACCCGATCCCCTTCAGCTTGCCCGAACTTCCTCTTGATCGATTTAAATCGAACCAGTTTAAGGCGAATCAAGGTAACTGGAACCTGCTGGCGCAGACATAAATCCAGACTGTGCTGCGCGAGCTGTATAAACCCTCGCCGATTAGAAATTCCGGTTAATTCATCAACGGTCGCCAACTCCACCGCTGCAATTTCATGTTCCGCAATAACAGCGAGGCCACGCAAAATTTCCTGCTGCTCAGCGTCAAAGTCTCGTGGCTTTTTATCCATCAAACACAGCGTACCCAAACAAACACCATCGGTATCTCTCAAAGGGCAACCCGCATAGAATCGAACCTGCGGCCCCTCCTTGACCAACGGGTCATGCACAAAACGGTCGTCCATTAGGGCGTCAGGCACGATGAGCAGGTCATCGCTAAGGATCGCATGGTCACAAAAGGAGATCTCCTGAGGCACTTTGCCTGCTGCCAGACCTATGCAGGTGCTAAACCATTGGTGGTGCTCATCAAGAAGGTTTACCAGGACGATGGGTACATCAAATATCTGCTTGGCCATTCGCGCGAGATGGTCAAAGCGATGCGCTGAAGTGGTATTAAGAACTCCCAGCTCATGAAGTGTGGCCAGACGTTCCGTCTCATCTGCAGGAAACTCCGTGCTATTCACCTCAACCCTCCCGGGCTAACCTCATCTGGAATTATCCCCCACCATCTTTAACTATAGCAGTACCTGTATTAGCTAGTGTTTTCCCGGATGATAGAGTCTTTTTAGCAATATAGGCGTTACCAGAGTTGTCAAAACGGCCATAATCACTACGGCAGAAAACATATGCTCTACGACGGGTGACACCTGCCCAACACTGTCAAATAACCCCGCCTTCAGCGCTATATCCGCGATTACCCGCTCTACCGCTCCACGGGCGCTCATGCCAGCTCCCACCGCCGAAGATTCCCGCCAACTAAGCCCTGCATATTTTGCGGCGATACCTGCCCCGAAAAACTTGCCGACAAAAGCCGCTAGTACAAGGCACAAGACAAAGCCGGGGACCACCAGGAATACTGAAAAATCGAGATGTAAACCAATCGACGCAAAGAAAACGGGTGCAAGAAAACCATAGGTAATCGCCAACAGGTTACTGCGAACACTCCGATAGGATGACGCATCGATGGTCTTGCGGCCAAAAAACAGCCCGACCATAAAGGCACCGACGATGAAGTGCAGTTCCGCTTCAACTACAAGGAATTACTATGAACAACCAAGATTATGTATGTACAGATAACAACCAATACGAGTTCAAACCAAGCTATTCACTATTTCTCTTAACAAAGACTATTGGGATCACAGCCCAGCCACTATATTTTAACAGGCTTAATTGAACAGCCTGAATCATTTATATTTGTGATGTAAGTTTCAGCAAAAGAGCCATAGACGGCGTAGGGACTTAATAGGGACAAATAATTGCTGTTCTGGAATTGTTCAACAAATCTAAAACATCCTGGACAGCAGTGCTAATAGGGGTTTGAAGTGGTGCCGGTAAGAGGAGTCGAACCTCCGACCTCCGCATTACGAATGCGTTGCTCTACCAGCTGAGCTATACCGGCACTGCAAGGAAGTTTAGCAAAAGGCAAGCCATGGATGCCATACCCTGTTTGCTTTCTGATCACTCTATACGGGTATTGAGTAATACCTGATCAACCCTATAGGTATCCTTACTTCCCGTTGTTATTCAGCGCTTTAATTCAGTTCTTTATTTCACCTCTTTTACTCACCTCTTTTATTCACCTTTTTTCTCAAGAATGTCTGAATGGATTTCAACCAGGCAGCGGAAGAAAATATAATTTGCTGTGGTATGATAGGCGCCGCTTGCGGGCTGCACCATGCAAACGGGACATTCAAAGATGCCCAAAATTACTCAGCCCAAGAGAAAATTCTTTTAATTTCAATACATTACAACAGTTAATGGAACCCACCGTCGTAACTGTAACGGTTTGGGTTACCGAGGGTTGAATCAACATGGCCACGACATCTCTAGAAAAAAGCAAGATCAAATTCCTGCTACTTGAAGGAGTTCACCAATCCGCTGTCGACAATCTTAAGGCCGCCGGCTACACCAATATCGATTATCTGGCCACGTCTCTGCCCGACGACGAGTTAAAAGCACGCATCGCTGATGCTCATTTTATCGGTATACGCTCTCGCACCCAGCTAACTGAAGAAGTGTTTGATGCAGCCAAAAAACTGGTGGCGGTAGGATGTTTCTGCATTGGTACCAACCAGGTCAATCTTAACGCTGCGCGCGAGCGCGGCATCGTAGTATTCAACGCTCCCTATTCCAACACTCGTTCCGTGGCCGAGCTGGTTTTAGCCCAGGCCATTTTGCTGCTGCGTGGAGTGCCTGAAAAAAGTGCCCTGGCTCATCAGGGTGTATGGCTGAAAAGCGCCAAGAACTCCTATGAGATTCGTGGTAAAAAATTGGGCATCATCGGCTATGGCAGCATTGGTAGCCAGTTGAGTGTGCTGGCCGAATCACTGGGTATGAAAGTCTATTTCTACGATGTCATCACCAAACTGCCGCTTGGTAACGCCAGTCAGACCAACAGCCTCGATCAACTCCTCGGGGAATGCGATATCATCACCCTGCACGTGCCGGAAACCAACGCTACCCGGAATATGATGGGCGCGCATCAGTTTGCAGCAATGAAGCAGGATTCCATTCTTATCAATGCTTCTCGCGGTACGGTGGTCGATATAGACGCTCTGGCCAGCGCTCTGGAAGACAAAAAATTACTGGGCGCGGCAATCGATGTTTTCCCGGTTGAACCGCGATCAAACGATGATGAGTTTATTTCTCCTTTGCGCGCTTTTAACAATGTCATCCTGACGCCTCATGTCGGTGGCAGTACCATAGAAGCACAGGCAAATATCGGTCTTGAAGTCGCCGAAAAGATGGTCAAGTACAGCGATAACGGCACCTCTACTTCATCCGTCAACTTCCCTGAAGTGGCCCTGCCAACGCATACTGGCCAACACCGTATCCTGCACATTCACCGCAATATCCCTGGCGTCATGACAGCCATCAACAGCGTGTTCTCCGAGCACAGCATCAACGTCTGCAGCCAATATCTGCAAACTAACGAAAAAGTGGGTTACGTCGTCATCGATGTTGATGCGGACCAGAGCCAATTCGCTCAGGAAGAACTGCAAAAGATCGACGGCACTATTCGCTGCCGGATTCTTTACTAACATTCAAGTAATTCTAAAAACCGGTGCCGGCCATCCCGGGCACCGGTTTTTTATTGCCTGATAATCGCGTTAGGGGTAAACCCTTTTCTGTATGGGCAGGCAAAAGCTGAATCTTTTCCTGGCAAAATAATAATACCGATATTGCATTGCAAATCACTTAACCAATTTATTACCACAGAGGTCATCGAGGCCACTTGGAAGTGCAGAAAAAAACAATATAAAACCTCTGTGTTACTCACTTTCTTCTGTAGGGAATCTCTGTGGTGAATCTTCTTTTCGTATTTATTATTCCTTAAACAATTTATAACCACAGAGATCACCGAGATCACCGAGATCACTGAGAAGTGCAAAAAAAAACAATATAAAACCTCTGTGTTACTCCGTGCACTCTGTAGTGAATCTCTGTGATGAATATTCTTTTCGTATTTATTATTCCTTAACCAATTTATTACCACAGAGATCACCGAGGTCACTGAGAAGTGCAGGAAATCAGTAGCAAACCTCTGTGGCTCTCACTTTCTTCTGTAGGGAATCTCTGTGGTAAACTTTATCTCGTATCCATTATTTCTACTGCTTTACTTATCAGAGTTTTTTAATTCAAACTTTATCTCGTTTCACTTTCTTTTTTTGAAATTTCTTGCTCCGTAATTTTTCGTACAGGCGCTTGCTCAATTTTAAAATTCTGAATAATCCAGTCCATATATTGCTTGCGATATGCTGCCGCCTCATTGGCAAGATGATGTCCCGCCTTCGGTAGCAAAAACAGCTTCCGATTCGGAAACAGTTTTGCATACGCCTGATTATTAAAACGCCAGTCAACCGTTGTATCCATTTCACCCTGCACGATTAAAGGCGCGAGACTGGATGGCCTGGCTTTCAACATGCGAGGAATCCAGCGCATCAAAGCACCTACCCAGGCTAGCGGTAACGTGCGTGGTTGTAAGGGGTCATAAAAGCGTACGAAATCTAAAAATTTCCAATCACTGCTGTTTCGTGAATAGCTGCGTTTTAGTGCTTTAGAAAAAGGTCGAACCGCATAGTAGGCCAATTTCGCCATAGGCCAACGGCGAGGCCGTAATAACGGCGCCAGAAAAGCCGTTTGAACGAAGGGACAATTTTTTTCATCCAGTTCATGCGTCAACAAATAATCCGCAAGGATACCCGCCCCGGTACTCTGCCCTACTGCATACCAGGGGCGAGGGAGTTGCGTTTCCTCAAAGCTTGATATCAATAATTCTAACGCGCTGCGATATTGCGCAAAATCGTGAATGCTTGCACGGGGCCCGGTCGACAAACCATGTCCTGGCAAATCAAAAGCGATCACTTCCAGTCCTTGCTGTACCAGATATTTAACCACGTGGCTGTAAATGCCTACGTGGTCATAATACCCATGCATCACAAAACAACTGCCCCGTACAGGATTTTTTGGCTGAAAACGATAGCACGCCAATCGTTCCTGGTCCGACTCAAAAAAGCCCACGCTCTGCTTGCCTTCCTCCGGGGCCAGTAGAAGCCCATAATAGTCGAGGCACTCTTTTTCATTATCAGTAGGTATCTGCAAGCTATGCAAATCTAAAGGGCGCAATTGCGCTTTCATGATTTCCAGGCTTCCGGAAATTTTTCCCGCGGCTTTAATTTGATGATCGATCAAGATACCCTCAAGACAATACTGACAAAACTTATAGATAACATTGTAAAGGAGTTGATATTTCTATCCTCTCACTGTTCACCTGTTTTTTTACACTGTACAAAAACTTTATTAAAAGAAACAAAAATTTTGATTATTTATGAGCTATTAAAACAGCTTATGATTCGCTGTAAACAACCTCAAAACCCTCAAACTTTGGATGCCCAAGATACAGAGACTGTCTTTCACTTTTGTTGTTACTGTCACCAGTATTTTTTCCAGCACGTTGATGGGCTTTACGGAATGCATCAGAATGCGTCCAGTCACGAAACGCCTGTTCTGTTTCCCACAACACATGGGTGGCAAACAGAGTGAAATCTTCTTCGCTTGCGGAGCGTAACAAACTAAACTGATGGAACCCCGGAACCTCATCAAGATAGGATTCCCTCGCGCGCCACATCGACTCAAACTCCTCTTCACTTCCACGTGCTACCTGAAACCGATTCATTGCAATATACATCATTACCTCATTCACATAGTGCCATCATGTTTTATGCCCTTTCGCACCCACACTGACAGCTTTACATTTCAGTTTTTTATCATGTTCAATACTGCTTTCACCATTGTGCGTTTAAATCAAAAACCTGAACTCCTGTAAACGTATCAGGCCATTACCAGTTTCGATATGGCTTCACGCATCTCTCCCTCAATAGCCAAGGGGCGACGCGTTGCCCGATCTACAAATACATGAACAAAAAATCCATCTGCAGCTGCCAGCTGCTCTCCTTCACGAAACATGGCTATCTCGTAACGAACCGAACTGTTTCCCAAATGAGCAACGCGTAGCCCTACCTCAACCCGGTCGGGATACGACAACTCTGCATGATAATCACAGCCTGACGATACCACGAGACACAGCCTGTCATCTTCATGGATATCCAGTTTGCCCTGTTCTATCAGGTGCTGATTGACCGCGGAATCAAAATACTCGTAATAGATTGCATTATTAAAGTGCCCATACATGTCGTTATCGTGCCAACGGCTGGCATAGCTGTAAAACAGCCTGTACTGATCTCTGCTCGGTCGTTGTGGTTTACTCATTCTGCCTTCCCCCTTTTAAACATCCCTCTTAAGAGGCTATCCTGCTGTTAATTCTGGTTAACTCATTAATCACGAATCTATTTGGCATCCCGACCTCGGAGACAGCTGATGATGCTATCCATTGCCACCCTGGGAACCTGCTCTCCCCTCAACCTCAACAACCGAATTCACTTTGTCTTTTTATAGTACCCGGAAAGTACCCGGAAAGTACCCGGATAGCATGCGGAAGATAGCTTGCATGAAGGCTCCTTTTACTGTTAAACAGAAACCTTTATTGCACTGACTGTACACTGGCATTACACCGACCGAATCCCAACAAAGGAAAATAGATCATGGATAAGCAAACTGAAATTGAAGCCGCGGTGTTCAGGCGACTGGTTGCACACCTGGATGAGCGAAAAGATGCCCAGAACATCGACCTGATGAACCTCGCCGGATTTTGCCGCAATTGCCTGTCCAAATGGATGGTAGCTGCCGCCGAGGAACAGGGCGTAGAAATTGATTATGAAAGCGCGCGTGAAAAGGTATATGGAGAGCCGTACAGCGAGTGGAAGAAGAAATATCAAACTGAAGCCAGCGCAGAGCAGTACGCGAAGCTCGCCGAAACCCACCCGCACGATTGAATCTTGTATGTGGGCTCGTGCGTATTCGAACCCACATATTTAATGGGACAAAGCTATTTCACCGTAAATACGACGACTTCTGACGTTATCGCAGGCGAATGAGGGACATGCATATGGTCAGCCATCAACAGCTGCAGACTATGCTCTCCCGCAGACAGCTCCAGTACAATCTCGGTTTGACCTCCACCGAAATGTTTATGATGATCGTCCGCTGGTACCGGTTGGTCCAGCGATGGTATCCCAGTATCGATCAATAGGTGGTGGTGCCCGGTGCTCTCTTTTTCAACACCCGCCGGGGCAACCCCCATGCCGGACAGACCAAAACGTACGGTAACCGGAGAACTCACCACATCACCGTTGGCCGGCGAGATTATATACACCGCGGCTTGTTGTGGCGCTGGAGTTTGCGCCCACAATGGACCCACAAAAAGCCCCATTAGGGCGAACAGTATCACTTTCATTACTTTCCCCTCGACAGGTAATCGTTATGAAAGTATGGCGGTTATCACGGCGGCGACACGTTAAATTTTATGATGAATTACCATAAAAATATTGTAGATATCACAATTTGAAATCACCTGAACACCAAAGAGTAGTGCCCAGGTTTTATTGAAAAACCTCCAGTTTGAGAGGTTCCATCTTACCCATCCACAGCGCATGATCCGTATGATCCTCTAAATCATTATCGGTACAGGTGTGAACAAATACCGTTAATCCCGAACGGTGCAACATCAACCAGGGAATAACCCGGGAAAATTGTTCAACGGTTATAGACAGCTGGCAACTCGGTTGAGGATGAGGACCTACAGGTTTCTCATGTAGATGCCCCATACGAACACCAAAGCGTTTCACCGTACTCTGCGCCAGGGCTTGCGCCTGGTCTAACTGATCCAGCGAGTAATAAAGATGAGCATGATAGCCTGTGATACTTTTCATATAAGCACTTCCTATTGAGGAGCAGTCATGATCTTTATGATTTCACGACTGGTCTCATAAAGATCCACCCAGATATCATCAATCCTTACTGAAATCACGCCAGGCTTATCATCCGGTTTGATTTCCTCGGCACGTTTAAAATATTCAGGATCAAGAACATCTCCTACCCGTAATTTTTTTTGCCAGCCCGGAGGTAAGGATTCTCCGCGAGCGACTTTCTTTTGTAAACCGGGCGGGAGTTTCCGTGATTTCTCATACTTGTTTCGTTTGACCCTCTCCTCTTCAAAGGAGCTGTCATAACTGTAGCCTGCCTTGTTCTTATGCTTGTGCTTATCCTTCTCTTTGGCAGATACCGGCCCTGCTGCAACGGCACAGACCAGCGCCGCTATCACTACTTTGCCCATTCCACTCATTACTTCACCCCAAATATTGGCAAGGTCGAAATACATCGATTGTTTTATCAGGATATCCCTTACGGAATATACCTACCAGAAATACAATTGCTTCTACCTTCCAATAGCGAACGACATCGCAAATATCTCAAGTACAACGACGCTAGTCTGGCTAAGAACTAATCGGTGCCCTTCTGCAACGGGTCACCATAGATCACATTAGTCTCTAACGGCGGAGATCCTCCAAAAAAATCGGCTATATGATTTTAACTATTTGTTGGATTTCGCATAATAAACTGCCTTGAGGCTCACCTATCCTCATCAGGATTTGTTATAACAGAACGACACAGAATAACTAAAACAAAAAATACTGCGGAGACTTTTGATGAGCATTACTCTTGGCACCCCCCTGGCACTTCCGTGCGGCGTCATCATTCCCAACCGACTCGGCAAAAGTGCTATGACCGAAGGTCTTGCCGATGCCGATGACGCCCCTACGCCGGCACACCAGACGCTTTATCAACAATGGTCCGACGGTGGTTGCGGCTTATTGATCACTGGCAATGTCATGGTCGACAAGCGCTATCTGGAACGCGCCGGTAACGTCGTTCTGGAGAATGATTCGTCGATGAATGCGCTAATTAACTGGGTCAGGGCCGGCACCCGCCAGGACAATCAACTCTGGATGCAGATCAGCCACCCTGGGCGACAGTGTCCACGCCTGGTCAATAAGGAGCCGCTTTCACCCTCCACCGAGCAGCTTAAACTGGCCGGCAACTTCGCTTGTCCGCAAGCGATGACAGAAGCGCAGATCCTGGATGCAATTCAGCGTTTTGCCACCAGCGCACGGCTCGCCAAGCAAGCGGGTTTTACCGGCGTACAGGTTCATTGCGCCCATGGTTACCTGATCAGCCAATTCCTTTCGCCGATCACCAACAAGCGTACCGATCGCTGGGGCGGCTCTCTGGAGAATCGCGCACGCTTTGCGCTGGAGATAATATCTGCGGTACGTACCGCAGTCGGGCCGGAATTTCCCGTGGCGGTGAAACTCAACTCTGCAGACTTCCAAAAAGGCGGTTTTAGCCTTGATGAATGCGTGCAAGTAGCTGGTTGGCTAAGCGATCTGGGTATCGATCTGCTTGAAATATCTGGTGGCACCTATGAACAACTTAGTCTGTTTGGTGCGGAACCCGATGATATGCGGGAAAGCACTCGCAAGCGCGAAGCCTATTTTATCGAATACGCTACCGCCATTCGTGAAGTGGCCAAGGTTCCCGTCATGGTAACCGGCGGTTTTCGCAGTCGTGACGTTATGGAGAATGCAGTCGCCAATGGCGAGGTTGACCTGGTGGGTTTGGCGCGGCCGTTGTGCGTTGACCCCGAACTACCCAATAAACTATTAAATGCCGAAATCGATCACCTCCCCTGCCAGGAAGATATGCTCGTTCTGGGTAGCGGCTGGCTCGGCAACAAGAGTACGATTACCCTGGTTCAGGTGATTAACACTGTTGGCCAGATCGGTTTCTACTATTGGCAAATTATTCGCCTCAGCCGTGGGCTACCACCACAACCGAAAATCGGCGTGTTGAGTTCCTTCTTGCGTCATACCTTTAATGACCTGAAACTTAACTTGCGACGTGTTAAATAACGTGTCAAAAGCACCGATGCCCGATTGTTGATTGCCAACGATCGGGCGCGTGCTCCTGAGGAAATAGCGTGAATCGAATCGCCATTTTTGCCGATGTACAAAACATCTATTACACCACGCGTCACGTCTATGGACGTCAGTTTAATTACCGCAAATGCTGGCAGCACATTAGCGCTCTGGGGGAGATTGTCTCGGCAACCGCCTTCGCCATTGATCGCGGTGATCCCCAGCAGCAGAAATTCCAGAACGCGCTCAAACAGATCGGTTTCCAGGTAAAACTAAAACCCTATATCCAGCGCAGTGATGGTTCAGCAAAGGGTGACTGGGATGTAGGAATTACGATTGATGTGATGGAAACAGCGTG
>JAUXFT010000229.1 GCA_030622755.1 Aestuariirhabdus sp.
GCTCACGTGACCTGGATGCTATTAACGAGTTCAATAAACTTACTGAGCATCTGCAGAGCCGATTTCCTGAACGTTTATGCGCCACTGGTTTTCTGGAATTTGCGTCTCCCGTCATCAGCGAGGGAATTGATACCCTGTTGGAACAGGGAGCCACCAGAGTAACAGCCATTCCCGGCATGCTCATGGCTGCCGGACACGCAAAGAATGATATTCCGAGCGAACTTAACGCGCTGCAAGCCGAGCATTCAGTCCTTGAAATCACCTATGGTAGGGATATGGGTGTTCACCCGAAAATGATTCAAGCCGCTAAAGAACGTATTGAGGAATCAGAAAGTAATTTCGGTAAAGATTACGATCGCAAAAATACTTTGCTGGTTGTTGTTGGGCGTGGAGCATCGGATGCTGACGCCAACTCAAACATTTCAAAAATCACCCGGATATTGGAAGAAGGGATGGGGTTTGGCTGGGCTACGACCTGCTACAGCGGTGTCACCACGCCCTTAATTGGCGATGCCTTACAACGTGTTCATAAGCTGGGATTTAAACAGGTTATCGTATTCCCCTATTTTCTGTTTACCGGACGACTGGTAAAAAAGATTTATCAAACAAGCAACGATTATCAACAGCAGTATCCCGATATTAAAGTTGTCAACGCGGGCTACCTCAACGATCACCCGCTGGTGTTGGAAACCATCATCGAGCGGCTCGAAGAGACAGAACAAGGCACTGGTAACATGAACTGCCAAATGTGCCAGTACCGGGTTCAGATTATTGGTTCAGAACGTAAAGTCGGCCAGCCTCAAGAGGGTCATCACCACCATGTTCGAGGTGCAGGTACGGATGACGCGCACAATCACGGCCATCATCACGACCATAGCCATGACCATAAATAAGTGGCTTCAAATAATTTCATAGAGGACTGTTTGGCTGTCTGATTTATGACGCTTTCTTTCACATGGAAGGCCTGTTAAAAGGAATGTCTGTCAAATGGAATATTTGATAGATGGAGTGTCTTACCAATGAAATGCCTTATCGATAAAAAAATCGAAGGCTTCATTATTAAAAACTTCATTAATAAATGAGTCACAGACCGTTCCAGATACACTATGGTATTGGAATGTGAGAAGGAGTCGTGCCAACTACTTCTCACACTCCAAGTACCTCTATCATCCGTTGATAAACATCTTCTTTGAGAGACCTGTTTAAGAGACCAGTGCATGTATACATATCTAAAAGATCCGGTTGCTATCGAACAGGAATCCTTTCGTCAGATTCGTGAACTTACCGATCTATCCGATTTTGATGAGGAACAATCACAAATTGCCATGCGGTTGGTACACACCTGCGGCGATCCCCATATCGTTAATGACCTGCGCATCAATCAATTCGCCGTCACCGCAGGGTTAAAGGCCTTAAAAAATAACGCACCCATTCTGTGTGATGTTGAAATGGTGCGACACGGGCTCACTCGCCGCTACATTCAAAACCCCACGCACTGCTTCCTCAATACGGAAAGCATTAGCGAAAAAGCCAAGGCTCTGGGCGAAACAAGAACCATGGCCGCCCTGGATTATTGGAAGCCATTACTTGCGGGCTCCATTGTGGTTATTGGCAATGCACCCACCGCCCTGTTTCGGTTATTAGAGCTACTCAGTGCTGGCGAGAACAAACCGGCCCTGATTATAGGGATGCCGGTTGGTTTTGTCGGCGCACGCGAGTCGAAACAGGCTCTGTGGGAAGCCCAGGAATGGTTAGATATACCCTGCATAACGCTACTGGAACGCAGAGGCGGTAGCGCACTCTCGGTAGCCGCCCTCAATGCCCTGGCACGCATCAATATCGGCGAGCGCTACTAATGAGCGAAGTACAAGAAGTACAAGAAGTTCAACCCGTTTTGTCATGGCAAGGAAATGCGATTCATATTCTGGGTATTGGAGCAGAGCAACCGGCTGAACTGGGTACGCACACGACTCAAGCGTTACTTAACGCTGATATTATTATCGGCTCCGAACGCCATTTGAAGTGTATTTCAACCCTTAACCTTACCGCGCAATGCGCCGAATACCCCTCACCCATCGGTGATTTACAGCAGCTACTGGAAAAACACCAACATAAGCATATCGTCATACTGGCTTCAGGTGACCCGCTGTTTTATGGCATAGGGAGTTATCTTGTTGGCCTGACAGGTCATAAACATTTACGATTTTCTCCTGCGCTTTCCAGTATTCAGTTGGCTTTCAACAAACTGGGACTTTCCTGGCAGCAAGCACAAATCGTGAGCTTACACGGTCGTCCGCTGCAACGCATACGATCTGTGCTAGGCAATCAACGTTTATATGCATTCCTCACAGACGAAAAAAGCAGTCCTCGACATATTGCCGAAGAACTTAAACAGGCACGCTTCGATAACTCAGTACTATGGGTGTGTGAAGCCTTGGGCTCGCAACAGGAAAAAGTGCGCAGCTTTACGGTAGCCGAACTACTGGCCCCTGAACATTCAGACACAATATTTAATCCGCTTCACGTCACCATCGTAAAAACACTGGGTCAAGGTGGATTGCTACCGGAATTTCCCGGCATCGACGACAGGCTTTTTGACACCGGCGAACAAGCTGGCAAAGGCATGATATC
Organism: Aestuariirhabdus sp.; assembly: GCA_030622755.1. Taxonomy (GTDB): domain Bacteria; phylum Pseudomonadota; class Gammaproteobacteria; order Pseudomonadales; family Aestuariirhabdaceae; genus Aestuariirhabdus. Next base: position 2,632 of record JAUXFT010000229.1, read on the forward strand.
AAAGCGCGAGGTTCGCCTTGCAGCGCTCGGTTTATTGCAGCCCCAGGCACAGGATACTGCCTGGGATGTCGGCGCCGGTTGTGGTGGACTCTCCATAGAGTGGGCACGCTGGAACCCTGCAATGACCCTATATGCCGTTGAGCAACACCCCCAGCGAATCGGCTACCTGAAAAATAATAGAGATCGCTTTGGCGTCGATGAAAACCTGCACATTGTTGAAGGCAGGGCTCCGGAAAAACTGGCATCACTACCCTCACCCAACGCGGTGTTTATCGGCGGTAGCGGGGGCGAATTACATCAAATCCTTGAATACTGCTGGCAACAGCTTAAGCCCGGTGGCAGGCTCGTCGCCAGCGCAGTAACAGAACAAACCCGAGCTACATTATTGGCGTTCACCAACAGTCCTTTAATGAACTCGATTGAAAGCAAATGGAATCAGGTGCAAATTTCTCGCGGAGACACCCTTGGCAATCAACTGCTCTTACGACCCAAGGCCCCAGTATTACTCATGCTCTGCCAAAAACCCTGGAAAACTGATGAACACAGCCTGGCAAGTGGTAGCCATGGAGCTCTATCGTGAAAACTTCTACTGGTGACCAGAATCCAGGGACTCTCTGGGGTGTCGGTGTGGGTCCTGGAGCACCGGACCTATTAACTCTTCGGGCGGTTAACAAGATCGCAAGCGCAGATCTGGTTGCATACGTCCAAAACGCACAAGGCTTTTCACTCAGTCGTCACATCGCCAGACAAGTCTTCGAAAATTCTTCACGCAATCCTGATCAGCAAGAACTTTCAATCACGCTTAACATGAGCAAAGATCGTCAATTGATCAACTCGCGGTATGATCAAGCCGCGAAAGAAATGGCCGAATTTCTAGCTACCGGTAAAGTCGTTGTATTTCTCTGCGAGGGAGATCCACTTTTTTTCGGTTCATTTATTTACCTGCAAGATCGACTGCAAGAACATTACCCCTGCCAAGTCGTTCCTGGCATCAGCTCATTAAATTGTGCCAGTGCAGAGAGTGGTGTTCCCCTAACCCTATTAGATGAAAACCTGGCCGTGGTCAGTTCACGTTCCAGTGATCAGGATATTTTGAACGCTTTAGAAAAATTCCACAGCGTTGCCATTCTAAAGGCTGGTCCTGCGCTCAGTCGACTATTGCAACTGCTTGAGCAAGCTGGCCGCTTTGAGGAGAGCATTTATCTCGAACGACTTAGCCACGATGATCAAAAGATAGTCACAGACCTTAGTCTTCTTGTTGGAAACACTGGACCCTATTTCTCGTTATTACTCACTACCCGAAAAGAGCGGCCATTGCGATGAGTCGGCCATTAACTCCCGAAATCGCCATTGTCAGTTTAACCGAAGCGGGCAACAGACTGGCGCAACGAATCACTCTGGAGATTAACGCCGAGCACCTGCACCGCCCTGTACCTTTCACTGAAACCGTGCAGCAGCGTTATAAGTCGGAGGCCAAGCGGTCTTAGGAAGACAA
>JAUXFT010000073.1 GCA_030622755.1 Aestuariirhabdus sp.
AGCGCATCAAGCATCCAAGCGAAATCGTTGACGTGGGCGACGAGATCAGCGTTAAGGTATTGAAGTTTGACCGTGAGCGTAATCGCGTATCACTGGGTCTCAAGCAGTTGGGTGAAGATCCATGGGTAGCGGTTAAGAATCGTTTCCCTGAGGGTGCTCGCACTTCCGGTCGCGTTACCAATCTGACCGATTACGGTTGCTTCGTTGCCCTGGAAGAAGGCGTTGAAGGTTTGGTTCACGTTTCTGAAATGGATTGGACCAACAAGAACGTACATCCTTCCAAGATTGTCCAGGTAGGCGACGAGGTTGAAGTGCAGGTCCTTGATATTGACGAAGAGCGCCGTCGTATTTCTCTGGGTATCAAGCAGTGTAAAGCGAACCCGTGGGAAGAGTTCTCTGGTAAGTTCAATAAAGGTGACAAGATCAGCGGTAGCATCAAGTCTATCACTGACTTCGGTATCTTCATTGGTCTGGAAGGCGCAATAGACGGTCTTGTTCATCTGTCTGATATCTCCTGGAACGAAGTCGGTGAAGAGGCTGTTCGCAACTATAAGAAGGGCGAAGAACTGGAAACCGTTATTCTGTCTATCGATCCTGAGCGTGAGCGTATCTCTCTGGGCATCAAGCAGTTGGAAGACGATCCGTTCTCCAATTATGCTGCCGTGAACGAGAAGGGCACCATCGTCAAAGGTACTGTGAAGGAAGTGACTGCTAAAGCCGCTATCATCACTTTGGCTGACGAAGTTGAAGGTACTCTGCGCGCATCCGAAATCAGCCGTGACCGTGTCGAAGATGCGACTAATGTATTGAAGGCTGGTGATGCTGTTGAAGCCAAGATCGTCAGCGTTGATCGCAAAAATCGCGTGATCAGCTTGTCTATCAAGGCGAAAGATCAAGCCGACGAGAAAGAAGCTCTTAAAGATCTGCGTTCTCAGGAAGTTGCCGCTAGCGGACCTACCACTATCGGTGATCTGATCAAAGCGAAAATGGGTAGCAAGGACGACTAAACGTTGTTCGTGTGTATCAACAAAAAAGGCACCTTCGGGTGCCTTTTTTGTTGATAACTTTCAGGCGCTTTTCTCTAGCAAGCTGTTTCAGTGCCAGGTATGGCGTGAAATCAATATATTCTTAATAATCAAATAGTTACTTGATTTATGTATAGCGATTGGCTATTTTTAGATCATTCGTGATACGTCGCAGGGATAAAAATGACGAAATCAGAACTGATCGATCGAATAGTAGAGAAGCAAGGGCAGTTATCTCCTAAGGATGTTGAGCTTGCAATAAAGACAATTCTTGAACAGATGTCACAGACATTAGCTGTTGGTGAGCGAATTGAAATTCGTGGCTTTGGCAGCTTCTCTTTGCATTACAGAGCCCCTCGTATTGGCCGTAATCCAAAAACAGGTAACTCAGTTCACCTTGAGGGCAAGTATGTCCCTCACTTCAAACCTGGTAAGGAGTTGCGCGAGCGTGTGAACGAAAGTTTGCATGCGGAATAATTCATTTATCGGTTCTGGTAATTATCGTTGTATATAAGCGCTTGTTTTGTCGGATTGAGGATTTATAATCCGCATTTAGCAAATTCTTTTTGTTTGATTCTTGCACTGCAATTTAACTGTGCTTATTAGAAAGGCTCGCATCATGCATAAAATCACTTTGTGGTTCAGATGGCTAATTTTTGCTGCGGTTTTGCTGTTAATGCTAATAGTCTCAGTGGAATTTATTGCATCGAATAAAGAGTTGCTTTCTGTTAGCTTTTTAGGATATCAAGCACCCGAGGGAAGTTTATCATCCTACCTGTTGCTGGCTTTTGTCATTGGTGGGGCTTTAGGGGTGTTTTCAGCTTCGCTCGTTGTTTCTCGCTTATGGATGAGTAATAAGAGTCTTAATCGCAAATTGGTTCGCCGTCAGACAGAGTTAAAAAATTTGCATGAGAGCGTCATCAAAGGAATGGACTGATGCCAGAATGGGTGCTGTTGTTACTACTGGTGGCAGCAATTGCAATCGGTTATACCCTCGGGCGCATTGAGCGAGGTAAAAAGCGTAACAAGATTGCTGGAGACCTTTCTCAGAATTATTTTTTGGGCTTGAACTATCTTCTGAACGACCAGACAGATGAAGCAATTGATACGTTTGTTCGTTCCCTGGATGTAACCAGTGATAGCGTTGAAACTTTCGAAACCCGTATTACCTTGGGCAGATTGTATGGACGTCGTGGCGATGTAGAACGAGCGATACAGGTTCATCAGGGCCTGTTGGCTAAGCCAAGCCTGGAATACAAGCAATCTTTACGTGTTCAGTTAGAATTGGCCAGAGACTATTTGTCTGCAGGTTTGTTGGATCGAGCTGAAGCCCTGCTTCGGGATGTGTCCAGGTCTGAAAGCGAAATAAAATACGAAGCACTTGAATTGCTGCTAGATGTCTATCAGCAGGAAAAGGAATGGCCAAAGGCAATTGAAGTAGCGGAGCAGCTGCTTCCTGGAAACGAAGCATCTTGCAGGACTAAACTCGCACACTATAGCTGCGAACTTGCACAGCGCTCACTTGAACGTAGAGAGTATCATGACGCCAGGGAGTTTCTTAAGCAGGCGTTGAATTACGATAGAAACTCTGTGCGGGCAAGCTTGATGTTGGGCGCTATTGAGTTTGACAAGGAGCATTACAAGGCGGCAAGTAAGACATTGCAAAGGGTGTTTCAGCAGGACTTGGCTTTTATATCTGAAACCATTCCGTTATTGGTTAAGGTTGGCAGCCGGCTTGGCCGTTTCCACTCTATCGATGGATATTTAAATAAGTGCCTTAAAGAACAACCCTCTACGGCAGTGATGCTGGCTCTCGCTGAGAACATACGCAGAAGCGATGGCGATGAGCGCGCAAACCGTTTTATTGTGCAGCAATTGGTGCGTCGTCCTTCTTTAAAAGGGCTCTACGGACTCATTGAGATGCATTTGGAACAACTTGAGGGTAGTAGTAAAGAGAACCTGGAGCTGTTATCCAATTTGGTATCTCGAGTTATACGCAGCAAACCGGTTTATCGCTGTATTCAGTGTGGTTTTAGTGGCAAAGAACTTTATTGGCAATGTCCTAGCTGTAAGGAGTGGGGATGCGTTAAACCAATACGAGGCATTGAGGGGCAGTGAGGCTACCTTTACAATAGCCAACCTGTTGGTGTTGGATTTACAGTGTCTTTTTAAGTTGTCACCGGCTACTGAATAATCTGGTACCGGGCATTTTTTCGTGGATTCTTGTTATGACCCCTATTATTGTTGCCTTGGATTACCCTGATATTTCTAGTGCATTGGCATTGGCAGATCGATTGGATCCATCGATGTGCCGTCTAAAAGTGGGCAAAGAACTCTTTACCAGTGCAGGACCCGTTGCGCTGGAACAGCTACATCAGCGCGGTTTCGAGGTGTTTCTTGACCTCAAATTTCATGATATTCCCAACACTACTTCCAAAGCAGTTAAAGCGGCAGCAGAACTAGGCGTGTGGATGGTGAATGTCCACGCCAGTGGTGGCCGTCGCATGATGGAAGCTTGCTGTGAAGAACTTGGCAAACGTACCGAGGCTAACCCTTTATTGATCGCGGTTACTGTATTGACCAGTATGGAAAGGCAAGATCTTTTGGAGATTGGTCTGGACGTGGATCCAGAGCAGCAGGTTAGACGATTGGCCACCCTGACCAAGGATAGCGGTTTTGATGGAGTAGTTTGTTCTGCGCAAGAGGTGGGTATGTTGCGGGATGAAATTGGTGAAGAGTTTTCCCTGGTTACGCCAGGTATCCGCCCTCAGGATAGTGAACGTGGAGATCAACGCAGAGTGGTTACGCCGCAAGAGGCAATAGCTATGGGTAGCAGCTATCTTGTGATAGGGCGCCCTATTACCCAGGCGGATGATCCGGGTGTTGCCCTCCGGGAGATCGTTAAGACACTTAACTAGTTTTTTTTATTTAGTTATGCCTTGATTTTAGCCTGCTCGAAACGTTAGGAATTACCTGCGCTGCATTTATAAAATTCTATTAAACAAGAAAGAGCATAGAAAATGACCCAATCCGGCTTTTTCGCAGTAGGGCAACCCTAAGTCCGACAGGCTCCTAGCTAAGTATTAAAGCTTTGACAGCTGTCAGTTTTTTTTACAAATTTATTTTCTAAAGGAAATCAAGTTTTAAGAAGATAAGAATATGCTACATATATCAAAGAGATAAGTAGCGTAGGTATATGTTGGTTTATTTCTTGCAGCATTTATTCAGTGTTTCGCTCAATGCTCGCTACTCATATAGAGTGGTAGGGTCTAGGAACCTGTCTGACTCAGGTGCTCGTCACGAGAGAAGGATCGGTTTGAGGCAGTTTTTAGACTCTTTTGAGGCGAATAGTCACTCTATTCAACAAGAAAGAGCATAGAAAATGACCAAGTCCGGCTTTTTCGCAGTAGGGCAACTCTGAGTCCGACAGGCTCCTGGGTCTGGACAGGGTTCTGGATGTTTTCTGAAAAGGTGCCGGTCTTGGCGCAAGAGAGAGTTGCATGGATAAAGTGATCATAAACGCAGCGTTAACCGGAATGGTTCCAACCAGGGACGATAATCCTCATATTCCGTTAACGAAAGATGAAATTGTAGAGGATGCGAAACGAGTTGTTGCTGCAGGAGCTTCGGTTTTACATCTGCATGTTCGTTATCCTGACGGCACTGCCGCCTATGAAAAATCTTCCTTTGAACAACTTTTTATCGCTGTACGCAGGGCCTGTCCTGGCGTGATTATTAGCGGTTCTACCAGCGGTCGCACAGTCAGTGAACTGGAAAAACGAGCGGAAGTTTTGGATGCCGGACCAGATCTTGGGTCCTTGACTATGGGATCGCTGAATTTCCCCAAACAGGCATCTGTGAATGCTCCGCAGACGATTGTTGGTCTCGCCAGACGCATGCGAGAACGAGGTATTATTCCTGAAATTGAACTGTTTGATTTGGGTATGGCAGATTATGCTCGTACCCTCGTAGATAAAGGTGAAATACCTTCATCTATATACACCAACATTCTTCTTGGTTCCCTGGGCACTCTTGGTAGTGGCGCATTTAATCTTTCAGTTATGGTGAATGCGTTACCGCCTGGAGCAATTTGGTCGGGTGCTGGTATTGGTCGCTATCAGTTTGAAATGAACTGTCTGGCGCTTGCGATGGGTGGACATATCCGGGTGGGGCTTGAGGACAATATCTGGATGGATCCACTTACCAAAACAGATCCTGCTTCTAATGTTCGTTTGGTTGAACGAATCGTGAAGGTGGCTCGTTCTATGGGGCGAGAGCCTGCCAGTATTCGGGAAGTTCGTCAGTTATTGCATATACCAAATCTTAAAGCCGCATGAGCGTGGATAAATTGTCTGCATGGCCTATTACTACTTACGATGCTAGTGATATGGAGGAACTGGCTTGTTTTCGTTATCAGGCTTGGGAAGATGCTGGTATTAATACGGCGTTATTTCCGGATCAATCCTGGAGTGATGAGCACGATAGTATTCGAAGTCATTGGGTAGTGCGTGATCCGCAAGGCAAGATTATCGCCTCGGCGTCGTTGGGAGTGCATGAGCATTTAGATCAGGTAGACGAAGCAGAAGTTTATCTACAGGCAGGATTTAGCGTTCAAGGACCCGTCGGCGCACCGGCTCGTGTGACTGTGTTGGCTGAGTATCGCAAGCATGGCTATGCCTCGCGCCTATTGGATGTGCAGGATTCTGAGATGCGAAACTCAGGCGTACATCTGGCAGTTCGGCAGTCTTCACCTGCGATGCAGCGGTTGCTGATTGCTCGTGGCTGGACCGATCATGGCCCAGCTCCTGTTGATATACGTTTTCCAGAGACACCCTTCCATATTATGAGTCTGAAACTACGATGAGCTATTTACCGGACCAAATATCGCCATTTGCACGTGCAGTTGATGGGCTGGTATGGCGCTGGAATGGCTGGCAAAAGAACCGACAGCTCGAGTTGTGGCGGCAACGGGAACGTAGAGAAAACCGGCTTGAATATAAACAATCACCGTCAATATTGTTTGTCAGTGAAGGAGATCAACAGGATCATTTCTATCGCTGTTTATTGGAGTGGATGGCGGTTAATCGCCCGCAGCTGCGTGAACATGTACGACTCGATCGTCTTCCTTGTAATCTGGACGATCATGATGACGTAGCCCTGTTTCATGCCTGGGTACAGGATCCTGTTCGAGAGCGTGATCCGAAATTATGGAGCCATTTACAGCAACTGGAATATGATCTGAATAGCCGCGGAGCACAAATAGTGCAGCCATCAGAAGTGTTATCCAACTCAGAACGAGTCACCATGATGCAACGGTTAAACGGTGTTGGGGCACGAGTGCCTGTTACGGTTGCTGTTGGCAGTGATTTTCAACAAACTCTGGGCGGGTTGTCTTTGCCGATCATTGTTCGACCCTGTTTCGGCCATGGTGATGGCATGCAATTGTTGAAGACCAAAGTAGATTTGGATGGCTGGTGGTTACAGGTGAAAAGAGACCTGAGCCAATGGGTAGCGATTGAATATATCGATGTGCGTAATGCTGATGGGTACTATCGAAAATGCCGTTATTTGGTTGTGGGTGATGCGGGTTTACCGCGCCACTTGATGATGTCTAAAAATTGGGAGGTTAGACCTGAAGACCGCATTCGCAACGCGGATGCTCGTGAAGAGGAGCTTCTTTTTTTAGCAAAACCGGTTGTAGAAGCTTCGATATTTGATGCTGCGGCAAAAGCTCTGCAATTTGATGTGGCAGCGTTCGATTATAGCTATGACGCCGATGGTGCTCTGGTTATTTGGGAGGCTAACCCTTACCCCGATATCAGTTTGCCAGAAGCGGCGCATCCATCGAGAAGTATCTTTGTTGAGCGTTCCTGGGCTCTGTACTGTGATTATTATGCAGAGCGAGCTGGAATTAACGCTTAATTATATCTGCTCTGATTCGGTTAAGTGTTTCTCGACGTGAGCCATTATTCGGGTGGTTCCTGCTGTTTGATTTCATACACAACGAAGCATCCAGCGTCTATATGCCAGCGAATGTTAAGTTCCCACAGGTGCATTCCGTAACTGCGTTCATTGTTGTTATGCAGGTAAGCCGGGCGTGGATCTTGAGATAAAATCTGCTCTATCAATACATCCAATTGACGACCGGTTTGTTGCTTATAGCAGCGACATATTTCTTCAGTTTGTGGAGTAAAACGCACGGGTGTGCCCGCATCGGGTTCTGGCGCAAATCCTCCGGAGGCATCGTTGATAATGTCAGCGTAAGGAAGGTAGGGCTTGATATCCACCACGGGAGTTTGGTCGAGTAGATCGATTCCGGATATATCAAGCAGTAAACGATTGTCGCTTTCGCGGATTCCCTCAAGTTTAACAACCGACATTCCCAGAGGGTTTGGTCTATGAGTCGAGCGGGTAGCAAACACCCCCATACGTTTCTTGCCGCCAAGTCGTGGTGGACGGATGGTAGGACGCCAACCTTCGTCCATGGTGCGATGGAATATAAAGTGAACCCATATATGACTGAAGCCTTCAAGTCCGTTTAGCATCTCTCTCCGGTTATAGGGGGCTACGAGCTCAAGTTCGGCGCGAGCGGCAGTGACGAGTCCAGGTTGACGCGGAATACCAAACTTTTGTCGAAAGCAGGAGTGGATAATGCCTATTGGCTTAACGTTAACGGAAGTTATATTCACAACGGTTAAAATTATCTCCGAAGGTTGCAGTACAATAGGATCAATAGTTATTTAGTGTAATTCTACCAATCTTATTGAGAGGCGGGTAACCGGGTGAAGATTAAGGCGAAAATAGTCATCATCGTCTGTGCTGTTATTTTGTCAGCGTTCATGATGACTGCCCTGTTGGTAGGGATGAAATCGAGTAATACGGCTCGTAGTCAGGCGTATGAAATTGCTCAGCAGACGGCGCTAGGCAATAGTCGGGTTGTACAGGCAGTATTATCCAATGCACTCCATAAGGCCCATATGCTAAGTGCAGCGATGGTGCAGATTATCGAGAGCGGACATCTGGATCGTCAATTAGTGAATCATATGCTAATTAGTGCGTTCGAGGATGAAACCGATATCGCCGGAGTCTGGTCGATTTGGGAGCCCGACATGTTCGACGGCAACGATTTGTCCTATGTGAATACCCCGGGACACGATATCACCGGTCGCTTCGCTCCAGCCTGGCAACTACGAACCAACCTCATTGTTCGAATGCCGATGGAGCCGCTCATAAACAGTGATCTGTATGCGCGAGTAAAACGAGATAGGCGCGAAGTAGTCTATGAGCCTTCCCGGGATAGTAAATATGTTGATGGCCGGTTGATCGTCAGTCTGGTTGTGCCAATCATGGAATATGACAGGTTTCTGGGTGTGGTCGGTATAGACCTTGATTCCAATGCATTACAAACCAAGGTAGTAAGGGCTCGAGTCAACGAAGAAGGCTATTCCGGATTATTGTCAGATACAGGGACTTTTTTTGCGCACAGTAATGCGAATCTGGTTGGTGATAGTTTGCACGACAGTCCGCAATACCAGGCGGTACGCGAACGCCTGGCAGCGGGTTCTCCTTATAGTGAAGTAGTTTTTTCTGAAAACCTGCAACAGGAAACCCTAAAGATTTATACCCCGATTGAAGTAGGTGATACCGGTACGCAGTGGAGTTTTGTGGTTGGGGTGCCGCTCACTTCAATTTTGGAAACCTCACGTTCACTCAGTCACTTTACAGCCATCATCGGTGTTGTAACGCTCATTCTGGTTATTCTGGTTTTATCTCTGTTATTACAGCCAATTGTTGATCCTATCAGTGAAATGGCGTTGCTTCTACGCGACCTTGCCAAGGGTAAAATTCGTCGTCCCCGAGTGAGAAGTGATGGGGGGGATGAGGTCGATGACATGCTGCTGAGCTATGGGCAACTGATTGAAGCAAATGAAGAGATGTCGCGAGTTTGTGTAGCAATAGCGGAAGGTGATTTTAGTCAACGGATGATAGAGCGCAGTAATCACGATGTGGTTGCTCGTACCCTGAATGATATGGCCAGCCGTCGCCAGCTTATTGATATGGAGCTGAGAACGGCAAGACACGCAGCAGAACAAGCAAACAGAGCCAAGAGTCAATTTCTCTCTAATATGAGTCATGAGCTGAGGACACCATTGAATGGTGTGTTAGGTTACGCACAGGTGTTGTTACGAGATGAAACGGAGAACACTACTCAGCGACAGGCGCTTAGAGGTATTGAGAACTGCGGGCAGCATCTGTTGAGTCTTATTAATGAAGTGCTGGATATCTCCAAGATTGAAAGCGGGCGTATGGAGCTTGAGACAACAACCAGTAATTTGTCTCTATTGTTGAGCAGTGTGAAAGATATTATTCGAGAACGATGTCATGGCAAGGGTCTTGAATTTGAGCTGGATATTGCGCATGACCTGCCTATTCATATTGAAACCGATGAAGTAAAATTGCGTCAGATTTTAATTAATTTACTCGGTAATGCGATCAAGTTTACCGAGCGTGGGCATGTGGTGCTGCGTGTCAGAGAGTTAGTGGAACATCAGCAATTGGAGTTTTCCGTCGAGGACAGTGGCGTTGGAATACCTCAGGATAAATTGCAGGCTATCTTTGAGCCCTTCCAGCAGGCAGATAGTGGCCATCAAAATTCAGGTACCGGGTTAGGGTTAACCATTAGCAGACGCCTTTGTGAATTAATGGGTGGACAATTGAGGGTCAGTAGCGAGGAAGGAAAAGGAAGCTGCTTCAGCTTTACCCTGCCATTGCACGAAGTTGATGATCAGTCGTATATGGAATTAATAGACGAACGCCTCCAGGCTCCTCACCTGGAAAAGGGACAGCAGGTTAGAGTGTTGATTGCCGATGATCAGGAAACCAATCGGGACATTCTGGTGCGCTTGCTGAGTGCGGCGGGGTTTTTGACTGATGAGGTTAGCGATGGTCAGCAAGTACTGGATTACTTGCACATAAAACCGGTGTCGTTGGTGTTGATGGATATTCGCATGCCAGTGATGAGCGGAAGTGAAGCAGCAAAGCGAATTCAATCTGATGCTTCGCTCAAAGACACTAAAGTAATAGCGGTTTCTGCAAGCGTTTTTCCAGAGTTTGTCGATCGACTGGAAGAACACGGATTCGCAGACTTCATAGCAAAACCGTTTAGAGCCTCTGAATTGTTTAGCAAAATTCAACAGCATCTGGGTGTTGAATATGAGATTGTTGAGTCGGATTTTTCTCTGCATGAAAGCCTTGATAAAGATTTACCAAAATTTGATTCATCGATAACAGATCGCCTGCTACAGTCTGCTGAAATTGGTGATGTTGAAGCGTTACATGAACTTGAAAGAGAACTAATGGATCAGGGTGAAGATGAGAAATTGCTCGCCCGGCATCTGGGCTCCTTATTGGCAGATTTTGATCTGGCAGGGGTGCAGCGCCTGGCTGCCCGACTATCTGCAAGTGATGTGTAATTTGCCTGAAGGTAAAGTGGTGTATGCAATCGGGACAGTTTTTTATCGAGTATGCTGTTACTGAAATAGGATGTTTTAGCAGGCTCATGCTGGAGTTATTATGAATCAGAAGCCTCTCTTGGATAATGCCCGCCAAACGCTACGGAGTACCGGGAAAAGGTTGCAGCATACATTAGAGCGCGGATTGGATCGTAATATTCGTGTAGCCGTTACCGGATTAAGTCAGAGCGGTAAAACGGCGTTTATTACATCTCTGGTCAGTCAACTAATGAATGGCAACCAAAGTGATAATTTGCCTTTTTTTGAAGTTGTACAACAACAACGTTTATTGGCAGTAAGGCAGCAAACGTTAACCAACCTTGAAATTCCACAGTTTCCTTATCGTGATGCAATTAAACACCTTGTTGGCGATCGTCCCAGTTGGCCTGAATCGACACGCAATGTTAGCGAAATACGCCTGGAACTTTGCTATCGTGCCAGTAAAGGATTTAGAAAATTTGCTCGTGACTCATCGCGGTTGACGGTTGATATTATTGATTATCCCGGGGAGTGGTTGCTTGATCTGCCATTACTGGAGCTGGAGTTTCATCAATGGAGTCAACTCTGTGCTGAGCGTTATACATCGGCGCTGTATCAGCAGGTACTTCAGGATGTTGCGCAACAGATAGCCTCCGTGGATTTAACGGCAGTTGCTGATGATCAGCTGATATCTGAGTTAAGCGCAGGCTATCGCAATTTTTTACAGCGTTGCCAGCAACCTGATGCCGGAGTCAGTATCATCCAGCCAGGAAGGTTTGTACTACCCGGCGATCTTGAGGGTGCGCCTGTGCTGGATTTTTTCCCTGCCCTGGGAGTCGAAAAAGAACAGTTATCCATATTAGAAGATTCGCCTTTAACGAGTTTTTATCAGCAATTGAAGCAACGCTATAACGCCTATCGTGATCAGGTTGTTAAGCCCTTTTACAAAGACTTTTTTTCAAGTTTTGATCGACAGGTTGTGTTGGTTGATTGTCTACGGCCTCTAAACCTGGGGGTCGATTGTTTTATGAACATGAGAGAAGCTATTGAATCCGTATTGCCTTTATTCAGTTATGGTCGCTCATCTGTGGTGCGCAGATTATTCGCGCCTAAAATAGATCGTGTATTGTTTGCGGCAACCAAAAGTGATCATGTCACACCCAATCAGCACCGAAATCTCGAAGAATTCTTACGGCGTTTGATTGACCAAAACCGCCAGCGAGTCACTTTTGACGGGGTACAAAGTGACGTGCTGGCTTTGGCCGGAGTCTGTTGTACGGAGTTGGTTGAAGCCAGTGTGGATGGTCAGCGATTATCCTGTTTACGAGGAATAGCAAAGTCCAGTGGTGAACAATTAGCACTTTTTCCTGGTGAAATACCGCCTGCACTTCCAAGCCCGGATGAATGGAACCAGCAACGATTTCGATTTGTCGATTTTATGCCGCCTCCTCGAGCATCGATTTCTGAGGATGAACCATTGCCACATATTCGTATGGATCAGGCGTTGCAGTTTTTATTGGGAGATAAACTCAGATGACCGAGAAACCCGCGTGGCAGAAGCCGATTTTTCTGGATCCAGAATCGGTTAGACCTGTGGTTCCTGAAGTTCCTTCTGCTAAACCGATCACTCCGAGGGAGATTGATCCTCGTCACCTTTTAGCTCCAATCGATGATCAAAAACAAAACATGGATGTTACTTCAGCGTCAGGTAACCCCTGGGCAAAGCGATTTGGTAAAGCATTATTGCTATTGGTATCGCTGTCCGGGGGGATTGGTCTGGGTCAGTTAATCCTGTGGGGGAGTGAGCTTCATGCCCTGATTGGTGGAGCCCTGGCTGGCCTGGTCGTGTTTATGTTGGGCTGTGGAGGTTTCGCCTTGTGGCGTGAAGTCCGTGGAATTCGTCAACTGAAAGGCGTGCAGAAGCTGCGCGAAGATGCTGTGCAAGTGTCAGTCAGTGTTGATCATGGGCGAGCTGCCGTGGTTTTGGATGATATTAGCGAATTTTATGGTCAACATCCCCTGTCAGAAGAGTTCGCTAAACAACGACACGCTTTGGATCCAAGATACAATAACGCAGAGTATCTGCAACAACTATCCCGGCGTACTCTGCAGCCTATTGATAAAGCGTTATATCAGTTGGTTACTCGCCGAAGTCTGGAGTCTGCCGTGTTGGTTGGCATTAGCCCCATGGTAAGTCTGGATATGTTGCTAATGCTTTGGCGTAATACTCGAATGCTGAGTGAAATTTCCACGCACTATGGTTTACAGACCAGCTTTTCTACTCGCCTCTATCTGTTAAAACAGGTCCTGCATAACCTTGCTTTTGTCGGGGTGAGTGAAGCGGTAATTGGTTCAGGCAATGAGCTGTTGGGAGCATCAGTAATGGGTACGGTATCGGCAAGAGCCGGGCAAGGTATAGCCGCTGGTGTCATGACCGCTCGACTGGGTTTACAGGCGATGACGTCATGTCGCCCGTTGCCTTTTGGCGATGAAGAGCAACCTTCGTTGTCGGCAATTCGAGGAGAGTTGATGAAGCAGAGTCGGCAGTTATTTCGTGATAACAATGAAAGACAGGCAAGCTCAACCCTTCCAAAAAAGCCTACTGGTAACGAAAGTAACTCCCGTAGAGAAAATACTAATAGCAGGGCGCCAACAGATGATGGCGATTGAAGTGATTGCTGGAATTATCGAGCGAGATAGGTGAAAGATATTTCTGTGCCTGCGACATTCTGTCTCATTGCAGGTAGAGGCTGTTGCGGTAAACTGCACGCGTATCTATTGACACATGCACGTGTTATTTCGCCGGTGAGTTTGCCAACTTACCGGCTTTTTTGTGCCTGTTCGTTGCCAGTCGCTTTATGAAAACGGAAGGTGGGTAGTGATACCTTATATTTGATGGCGAGTAGACGAATCGTCAAAATAACCAATGCTGAGATCAGCATGGTGGCTCCGGGTTTTTCTGTGAATTGTTGCAAAATAAGAAAGACTGCTGCCCCGATCATCGATGCTGCCGCATAAACCTCACTGCGTAAAACCAGCGGTATTTGTCCGCACAGCACGTCTCGAAGCATCGCCCCCCATGACACCGGTGACCATCCCCATCATCATGGCAATAGTCATGCCCGCTCCGTACTCGAGTGCTTTTTGAGTACCTATGATGGTGAATACTGCGACCCCAAGAGCATCGGCATATTTGAGCGCGTACAGGTCGACATTGATGCGACGTGCCAACCAGAATACAACCAGCGCGGTGATGACACAAAGCTGGATGTATAGGGGTTCCTTAACCCGGAATACGGGCGTTGCTCCAAGAATCAGATCGCGAAAAGTGCCACCGCCAATGGCTGTCACGATAGCGATTACCATGACTCCAAACAGGTCCATTCTTCGTCGCCCGGCGATGAGACAGCCTGAAGTGTTCCAAACAGGTCCAGCCAGTAGAGCCTAGGTGTCTCAGTGAGAAATTACAGGTGCCCCGCTATTCTAGTCAGTTGTCTGCCTTGCGTCATCAAAGGATCCCGACACAATAGTATTTGAAAATGGTTGTTGGTTTATCGTTTGCCAACCGTTGCCAACCGTTGCCAACCGTTGCCAGCGTGCCCCGTCAGGTTCTATTATTCATCATTAGCGATAAAATAAGCGGAGCTGGAGCTATGAGTGGACAAGATAAGGATGATGCGTTGGACAGCGACGATTTTGATTTCCTTGACTCGGTAGATGATGATTTCACCACGGATGATTTTGTTGATGGACAATCAACGATTGAAGCAGAAAACGATTGTGGGGATTCCTGCAAAATTTAGCAGCCAGGATGGTTTTCTTCTACTGAGTAGCGGATTCGGTTAACAGGAACCCTGGTGTGCTTCACTTAAATAAGTGTGCTTC
>JAUXFT010000224.1 GCA_030622755.1 Aestuariirhabdus sp.
TCAAAGCTGGCTACGAAGTACTTGGCGCCGATGGCGACGACGGCGAGTTCATTACACCTCTTGCTACTCTGCATAAGTTCCAGGGCTGGACTGATAAGTTCCTGAACCTAGGCGCCGGCAATATCACTGGAGGTATTCAAGATGCCTACATCAGTGTTAGCGGTAAAGTAGCTGACGTGAAACTGAGTGCTGTTTATCACGACTTTGAAAGCGACGATTCAAGCGCTTCTGGTATGGATGAGCTGGGCAGCGAATGGGGTGTATCTGCAAGCAAATCATTCAACAAGAAGTATGGTGTGAGTGTTAAATACGCTGACTACAGTGCCGATGATTTCTCTGCCGACACTAAGAAGCTCTGGGTCACTGGAACCGTTAAGTTTTAATAGCGTTCTTTAAAACCTAGAAATCAACAACTACGCCTCCTTACGGGGGCGTAGTTCGTTTCAGGACAAAGAAATTTCCACCTGTTCGGCCTGATAAGCTAATGAGAAACTGCTAACCTGATAGAAGCTAGTTAATCATTACATAATAAAAAAACATGGCCTATCTATGAACTCAAAACCTGAAGCTGATGGATTATCCTTTCGCGAAAGCGTCGATCATATGGTTGATAACGCGATTGAAATTATGGGTCTTGAAAAAGGCATGGGCAATGCGCTCAAATCCTGTCACTCGGTTCTTCAAGTCTCCTTCCCCGTTAAAATAAAAGGCCAGGCTGAAATATTCACCGGCTGGCGTGCCGTTCACAGTGACCACCGCTTACCATCAAAAGGTGGCATTCGTTTTGCGCCCTACGTTGACCAGGATGAAGTTGAAGCATTAGCGGCACTCATGACCTACAAGTGTGCCATTGTCGATGTTCCTTTTGGTGGATCAAAAGGGGGTTTGATTATTGACCCCAGCAAGTACAGCACCGATGAAATGGAAGCCATCACCCGTCGCTTTACGCGCGAGCTTATCGATAAAGGCTACATGAGCCCGGCTAAAAATGTACCTGCGCCAGATCTGGGGACCGGACCTCGTGAAATGGGCTGGATGGTCGACACCTACCGAAGACTCTTTCCTGACGACATTAATTACCTGGGCAGTGTCACAGGCAAACCGGTCGAACACGGTGGTGTTCGCGGGCGTAAAGAAGCTACAGGGCGAGGCGTACAGTATGCGTTACGCGAATTCTTTCGGCATCCCGACGAAGTACACCTAGCTAATCTCAGTGGCACTCTAAAAGATAAGAGAATTATCATTCAAGGTCTGGGTAATGTGGGTTATCACGCGGCTCATTTTCTTGAAATTGAAGATGGGGCCAGAATAATCGCTATTGCTGAATGCGACGGTGCGATTGTAAATTTACAGGGACTGGTGGTTGCAGAGGTAAGACAATACATAGACAGAACCGGCAGCATTAAGGGCTACCCCAATGCCGAATATCTGGCCAATAGTGCCGAAGCACTGGAACTTGATTGTGACATATTAATTCCGGCAGCCATGGAAGGGGTAATCACCAATAAGAATGCTCCCAACATCAAAGCGAGATTAATTGCCGAGGCCGCCAATGGGCCTATCACCTATAACGCCGATCAACTATTACAAGAACGCGGCGTGCAAATCATCCCGGACGCCTACTGCAATGCGGGCGGCGTAATTGTTTCATATTTTGAATGGGTCCGTAATTTGGCGCATGTCCGCTTTGGTCGTATGGAGCGTCGTTTCCATGAAGCCAAGGGCCGGCATATTATCACTGCGATAGAACAAGCCACCGACGTCAAACTTCCCGACTGGTTAAGCGATGAAATATCCCGTGGTGCCAACGAATTTGATTTGGTGCGGTCAGGCCTGGACGACAGTATGCGACTGGCATTTCAGGATATTATTGAGTGCCGCCGTACTAATGACAGAATTAAAGACTACCGCATGGCGGCCTATGTCTTGGCCATTAAAAAAATCGCCCGCTCGTATCACGACATTGGCTACTGAGCTCTGTTCCTCTCTGTAAAGCTGAATAACGATTTACTGAAGCTGCAGTAACCCGCCACTCAATTGCCGCTTCAACCAGCGACGCCACTCTGCTTCTGTATTAATTCTCTGACTGCGGTTTACTGCCATAGCCAGACTCATCCAGTGAATCCACTCGGCCAGGTCTGCTAATAACCCATCCAAATTAACCCCTTTATCTAATTCACCCGAGTCTTGTGCTGCCTGAAGTCTGGGCGCAATGGCATCCATTACACAGAACAAACCCGGCTCGGACAGTACAACTGCAATAGCCTCTTCTGAAGTACCCAGCCCCCGGTATTGCTCCTGAAGTTCCTCATCTCTCATATGCTTCCAGTTGATAATCAGTATCTCCATCAACCATTCACACAGAGGTAATGAATCATCGACCAAATCAGCCAGCATAATCCAGCGCCGGGCAAGAATTCGGATACTGCCCGCTGCAAAGAGTTCACCCTTATCCGCAAAATGTCGGTACACCGTCATACGCGATATAGCAGCCTCTTTTGCTACGTCTCCCAGATTGGTTTTTTCAATACCAAAGCGGGCAAAACAGCGTTCAGCCGCATCCAGAATTTGCTCTTGCAGGTCAGTCTTTGTGTTTGATTGTTTCGCCATTAGTAA
Source organism: Aestuariirhabdus sp. (assembly GCA_030622755.1). Classification (GTDB taxonomy): domain Bacteria; phylum Pseudomonadota; class Gammaproteobacteria; order Pseudomonadales; family Aestuariirhabdaceae; genus Aestuariirhabdus. The sequence goes on from JAUXFT010000224.1 coordinate 2,617, forward strand.
GCTTCATTCCCGGTCAGGGTGTCTATTTTTTAATTCAACGACAGTAAGTCAATCTCTTCGCTGCAATCGACTACACTTGTTACATCTTAAACCAAATGTGAGAATTGTTACATGTTACATTATTTGCTTTTTGTAACAAGCAGTGTAAGATAGACGTCAAATCAATAAATACAACATCAATCAATGAGGAATCACCATGAGCAACACGATTCAAGCCACAGCTTCAGCTTCAGCCCCATGCACCGCAGAACTCGTCTGGCAGACCATGCAAAATTTCGGCAACCTTGATTGGGCTGTAGGTATTCAAAAAGTCGAATTAGTAGGCGAAGGCATTGGTATGGTACGCAAGGTACTGCTCGACGGCAGCACAGACTGGATCGACGAAAAGCTTATAGAACAGAACCATGATGCCATGTCGTTTACTTATGTCATAGAAGGGCAAGGTATGCCTGGAATGGAAAACTACCAGGCAAAAGGCCAGGTTGAAGCAAAGGAAGATGGCACCAGCCTGTTGACATGGACTTGTCAGGCGGATGCAACTCCTGAGCAGGCTCCTTTAGTCGAGCAGGTTCTCACTGGTATGGCCGACGGAATTGTTAACCTGTTTTCCGCACAGTTCTCTCCATTTGTTGCCCCTTAAAGCTTAGAGGAATCACCATGTACAATCCAAAAGATATAGGCCTTTGCTCAAGTAGCATCATGATGCAGGCAGACTTCCGTGGTATTGCTGAAGCCGCCTCAAAAGCAGGCTTTAGTGCTATTTCTATGCTCCCAACGATTTTCAGCCAGGCACAAAACAACGGCCTGACTGATCAGGACATGCGCCTGATTCTTGAAGACAACAACCTGCGCATCACTGAAATGGATCCACTCTGTGCCTGGCTGCCAACTCGACTGCCAGAATCTGCACTGGAAGCCTTCTTTTACCAATTCGATGAAGACTACTATTACCGTATGCATGACGCTATAGGCGGCACCTGCCTGAACCTCATCCAGCCAAGCCCGGACTTTATAGAAAAAGAAGCCGTTGTTGAGGCACTTATAGGCGTATCCGAGCGAGCAGCCAAGCGTAATCTGGATGTCTCTATCGAATATCTGGGCTGGTGCCCTATCAACAGTTTAGATACAGCCCTCGATTTAGTGGTTACTGCTAACCAACCAAACCTGGGCGTTAACATTGATACCTGGCACCATTTCCGTACCGGCGGCACCATCGAACAAATTCGCAATATCAATCCGGATCACGTCAAAGCCATGCAGTTTAATGATGTAGAAGAAACCCCGTGGGATAACATCAAAGACGAAACCAGTATGGCTCGTAAAATGCCGGGTGAAGGTGCCAGTAATACGGTCGAAGTAGTCAAGGCTTTCTGGGATGCTGGTGTGCGAGTTCCCTTGAATGTTGAAGTCTTCAGTGGCGAAGTCATTTCTATGCCTGCGGACACAGCGGCACAGCAAATGGCCGATGCCATGCGCAAAGTGCTGGCGGAAGCCTCAGAGTAATTTAGGCTTAGGGGTTCCACAAATGGCCACTACAGAACCTGTCAGTGACTGGACGTTTTAATACTGGCACAGCGTAAGCAGTGGCCAGTATTAAAACTCACAAAAAAAAAGAGTAACCAATGCGCAACGTAGTTATCACTGGCAGTGCTTCCGGCATCGGAGAGTCCTGCATGGAAAAATTCCGTTCACTGGGAGACCGGGTCATCGGCATCGATATTAAGGATGCGGATATCATCGCTGACCTGTCTACAAAAGA
>JAUXFT010000226.1 GCA_030622755.1 Aestuariirhabdus sp.
ACAGGAAATAATCGGCCTGCCACTGTGCCGCGACGCACCACTTTTAGTAGTTGCTCCGGATCCGGTACCCGTCCATCGAGATAGCTTTCAAGCAGCTGTTCGTCATCTTCGGCGAGGCGTTCAATCAGTGTCGACCTTGCCTGTTCGCTGGCGCAGGTCAGTTCATCTGGAATGGGCTTCTCATGAACGACGTTGCCAAGATCATCTTCCCAGACCAGTGCGCGCATTCGAAGCAAGTCGATAACGCCAGTAAACGTATACTCGGCGCCGATGGGCAACTGGATGATCAAGGGTTTGCATCCCAGTCGCTGGCAAATACTGTCAATGCAAGCGTCAAAGTTTGCGCCAGTACGATCCATTTTATTGATAAAAAAGAGACGTGGTACCCGGTGGGTTTCCGCCTGTCGCCAAACGGTTTCACTTTGCGGTTCAATCCCTTTTACCGCATCGATCAGTACCACTCCGCCGTCGAGTATACGCAGGGCGCGCTCAACCTCTGAGGTAAAATCGATGTGGCCTGGCGTATCTATAATATTGAGTTGATGTTCGCGCCAGCTGCTGGTGACCGCAGCAGAAACAATGGTAATGCCGCGCTCGCGCTCTTGTTCCATCCAGTCCGTGACGGTATTGCCAGCATCAACACTGCCCATGTGATGTGTAACACCACTGTAAAACAGTACGCGCTCCGTCAGGGTAGTTTTACCAGCATCAATATGCGCGATAAAACCGATGTTGCGAATGCGTTGTAATGGATAATGAGAGGTATCCATTGTTCCCCCTTAACCCCGGTATCCCGTCCTGGCATTCCTTCATCATAGATGAGGTCGATATCGCCTGCATGAACAATAAACCCGAAAAATGCTAGTACTGATATATCTGGTCATGTGAGGTTGGATCACTATAATAATCGTCGTTTAAGAATGGGCAGTAAATAGGTCTGCTATGGACTTCATTAACCTGCAACCGTGGGTGTGGGTTCATTCACCCGGGTTTCGCTCATTACACTATTAATGGTTTATAAAAGTACGGGAAGTTGATCGATGAGTAACCACCATTCGGCGACAACCTGTTGTATGGTTAAACCTATGACCGCTACCGACAACGCTGACAAACTGCTGCAAAAAGCCTTTTCCCTGTTAGCTCGGGGGAAATCAGGTCCTGCCCGGATTATTTGCCGAAAGTTGATTGAAGCGAACAATGAAGATTTCAATAGCCACCATCTGTTGGGTGTATTGCAGTTACAGGAAGGTGAGTTAAACGGTGCGCTCCAGTCATTACAACACGCGGTTAAGCTCGCCAAACCTGGCCAACAGATTGATCAGGCCTACAGTAATTTAGCGTTGGTATTACAGCGCCTGGGTCGTGAAAAGGAGGCTCTAACAGCAATTGATCAGGCGATATCAATGAAATCAACAGAGCATGCCTATTTTGCTAATAAAGGATACATCGCTGAAGCTTTGGGTGAATGGCCGGTAATGGAACAGGCGTTTGTACAAGCACTGCAGCTAAACGCAGCTGACAGCGAATACCTTTTGGGGCTTACGGTTGCGTTGCGCAGGCAAGGTCACTTGTTGAAAGCCTGGGAGTTGTTAAGGGAGCTTGCCAGTATAGAGCGAAGTTTTGATATTCAGCGCGAAGCCACGTTATTGGAGATGATGCTGGAAAATTCCGAAGCAGCATTAGCAAGAGTACGATGTATCGATGCAGAAAGCCCTCAGGGTGGTTTAATTGCTCAGTTCGCTGATTATCTGGCTGACGAAGGCGAAATTGATGGTGCCCGTAGCCTGTATCGTTTGGCTCTGAAGCATGAGCCAGATAATGCCGCCGTACAGCATATGCTGGATTCGCTCGATCGACGTGAAAGGCCCCGAGCAGGTGCGCCGGATGAATATGTTCAGGCACTGTATGACCAGTATGCGGACAAGTTCGAAACGCATCTGCAGCACCGATTGCAGTATGGTGCTCCTGGCCATATCGTAGCTACCCTGATTGCTCGAGGCGAGAGCCACTTTTCAACTGTTCTTGATCTGGGGTGTGGTACCGGTCTGATGGCTGCAGCTCTGGTTGAGAAGATGACGGTCGATAGTCTTGAAGGTGTGGATCTGTCTGCAAAGATGCTCAAGATTGCCGAGAGTAAAGAGATTTATCACCATTTGCATCATGCTTCAATTCTGCCATTTCTTGAGCAATTTGATGATGATGGTTGTGTTGAAAAGGGGCGTCGCTGGCAGTTAATCTGCGCAGCAGATGTGTTGATTTATCTCGGTGTATTAGAACGCTGGTTTGATCAGATGCACAGGCGTCTGCACCCGGGTGGCTATCTGGCATTTACTATCGAAACCGGATCGACAGAACCTGTGAGTTTGCTGCCTAATGGCCGTTATCAGCACAGCCCGCACTATATTGACGATCTCGCACACCAGCATGGTTTTATTGAATGCAGCTCTCAGGAGTTGGTGCTCCGTAAAGAGCAGGGTATCGATGTGGCCGGTCATATCTATCTCTTCCGATACAATCCTTCCTGAAAACATTCAAAAGTCATCCGTAATTAAGTGAATGACTGTTTTGGGATCGACTACGTATTCTGAATTCATCGAAAATTCTGAATGTGACTCATTTGCAATACGACTCTTACCGAATGGTAGAGTGTCGGAACTTATCTTTTAGCGCGACATGGCGAGAGACTGTACCTCGTGAACCAGAGATCCTGCTGCTGATTTGTTCGTAACACAAGGCCGGGCTTACTCCATCCAGATCTGGAACGCTGGCCGTTCTTGTACTAGGGTCAACTAACGTACTTATTTCCAATAGTGAGCCGCAGGATGCTTTATTCAAAGAGGTATGTGGGGAACTATTCCCGCTTTTTAGTGATATTGGCCTGGACTGTAGAGATAATTGCCGTTCTGATCGGCTTTACTATTTCAATTGTTGTATCCGTATCAGCTTATAATTCTTTTGCCTCCTCCGGGTCCGCCAGCTTGCTCGATGGTACCTCGGCCGTTGTTGTTGCTGGCTTGCCTTTTCTTCTTATCGCCGTTGTTGAGTTGTGTAAGATCCCGCTGACCTTTGCCTTTATGTCGGTGCGAAATATCTTTTGGCGATTACTCTTTTTAGGCTTCGTGGCGTTTTTGTGCCTCATCACTTTTGAGACCATGTTGAACGGCTTTGAACGTAACTTTTCTAATCTGAACAGGGCCATCGACTCGCGAAAAAATAATATTGAAAGTGTTAACTCACAGGTCGTGTTGTTGGAAAAGCGCAGGATACACATAGAAAAATTTACCGAAGAGGAGTTACTTCAGGAAGTTGAGTCTTCAAAGACGGAAATTGATGGTGAATACAAAGCAGTGGTGCTGAAGATTGATAATAATACCAGTAAGGTACTTTCCGGTATTGACTACTCATTTAAAAAGAAAATCGAGGCTGATATCGCGCGGTTAATGGATGTCAGGGATGAATATTATCGTGACTGGAATGCCGAAAAGCAAAATATTGAAGATCGCTTCTCGGTTCTTTTATTAGGCAATATCAGCGGTAGTTCAGACGAGCGAGAGCGCTTGCTGGCAGAATTGGAAGCGTTAAACAAAGAGATGAAAAGAGAGTTGGATGATGCAAGTTTCCTGACATATACCGCTAAGGAGCGTAAATACCGTGCGCTGATAAAAAACAAGGAAGATCAATTATCTAAAATTACTCTTGGCTATTTGGGTGGTGACGCTATTGAGAAGCAGTCGACTATGGAGGCGCAACTCAAGGAGCAACTAGCGTTCGTTAATACCAAGTATGAAGGCCGGGTAAACGATATCAATGCACGGATAGCAGGGCAAAAGCAGGAGATTGTCAATCGCCTGAACAATAATGCGCGGTTAAGAAGGAGCGTGGTAGCCAAAGCGGCGACAGATAAGGTCCGCTTTGCGAATATTCGTAAAGAAAGAGACGAGGAGTTAGGTAGCTACGTCCAGGTGAAGCAAATTGAGCTGGAAAAAATCGCCGATAGATCTTTTGGTATCGATGAACAAATTTTCCTGTTACGTAACGAGCAACGAGTACTGCAAACAGAAATTAACCATTTGATCAACCAGAACCAGATTTACCGGTTGGCTATGTATGCTTATGGCGAACAGTCAGCAGCGGATGTGGAGCGCTCCTCGATTGGTCTCGTGGCGTTGCTGTGGTTTGGTTCCCTGGCCTTTATCGCCTCGGTTTGTGGCGTGATGCTGGCACTGGCTGGCTTCTACTTGCGCCGCTTTAGTGATCCGGATGTTGATGGTACGCCGAAAGCCGGTGAAGTGTACGTAGACTCCTAGG
>JAUXFT010000136.1 GCA_030622755.1 Aestuariirhabdus sp.
AAGACCGGTTTGAGGCAGTTTTTAGACTCTTTTGAGGCGAATAGTCACTCTATTCAACAAAAAAGAGCATAGAAAATGACCAAGCCCGGCTTTTTCGTAGTAGGGCAACCCTGAGTCCGACAGACTCCTGGGTATCGCCTCCAGGTGTCGTTAGCTGCTGTTGGTCAGGGTGGTTTGCTATGAAGGGTTGTTGAACTTAAGTAAAAATATACCTGTTCGCTTTACATCAAGAATAGGTCGAAAATATTTGAGAAAAAACATGAGTGATCGTCAGTTGGAAAATGGTAATAAAAATATCAGGGATGAGCTGGCGTTGAGTTGCCAGATCGAGGACCTTCTGGTCGCAAAAAATTTGCGTGGCATGAAAATCATTCAGTCGGCACTGGAGCCCGGATACTGTTTGCGAGCGGCGCAAAAACTGCGCAACTGTCGCGGTACCGTGTTAATAGGCACAGGTTTCCCGGTGGTGGATACTTTCGAGACCGATGGTCCGGTTGGTGCGTTGGCGCTTTATCACAGCCTGGAAGCTTTGGGAGCGAATCCGGTTATTGTTTGTGGTCCGCCAATATCACGAGCGCTGGCAGCTAAGTATTCCGTGCATGAAATCCGGGTTGGGGATCATAGCCAGCGTGAAGAAGAAGCACGTAAGGCGCTGGCGTATCATCAACCGGAGGCGATTATATCTATCGAACGTCCCGGCATGGCGGCGGATGGAGGCTATTACAATATGCGTGGCGAAAGTATTAGTGAGCGCACCGCATGTTTTGATACGTTTTTACACGAGAGCGCAAAAGATTGTCCGACCATTGCAATTGGTGATGGTGGTAATGAAATTGGTATGGGCAATGTCGGGGAGGCGTTAAAAGCATTGGATATCGTGCCCGCGGCGACCGGTTGTGATGAGCTGATTGTGTCCGATGTTTCTAATTGGGGCGCGTACGGGATTATTTCGTTTTTGGCACTGTGGAGTAAGGTTGATCTGTTGGCGATGATTAAGCCGTTACAAATTCTGCAATATCTCTCTGTGCTTGGCAGTGTTGATGGTGTTACCCGGATCAACGAATTAACCGAAGATGGTCTGGTGCTGGAGGAGGGGGAAGCGTTGTTGCTTCAACTTCGTCGGGTGTGCGGTTTCGCGTTGGCCAGTGATGAGAATTCGTAATCCAAACAGCTTTATCAAAGTTGCCAGCCTGGGTAGTTTTCATGCTGCTGCCCAGCAGTTACATGCATCGCAACCCGCGATTTCTGCGCGTATTGCGGCCCTGGAAGAAACTCTGGGTGTGCAGTTGTTTCAGCGCGATAAAAGCGGTACTCGCCTGACCGAGCGAGGTGCCCAATTGCTGCCTTATGCGCGAAAGCTGGTGGCAATTCATGATGAGATGAAACTGCAGTTGTTGGATGATACGCCGCAAAAGGGGGTTATGCGCATCGGTGTAGCCGATACGCTTGCGCATTTATGGATGGCACCGTTATTAACCCAGTGGCGAGAGCTTTTCCCGCTGATGGAGTTTGAGCTGACGATGGATCTCTCTCAGGAGTTATGGCGAAGTTGCACCAGCATGAACTTGATCTAGCCTTGATAGTAGCCGAGCAGCACAGTAGTGAAATTGTCGTCGAGCCGCTTTGTGCCTATGCGCAGTGTTGGGTGGCTGCACCTTCGTTATCGCTGGATGTATCCCGGGGATTGGCATTGCTGCAGCAACAACCGCTGTTGAGTTTTCCGCGTAACACTCGCCCCTGGCTTTACCTGCAGGAGCTGTTGGCGCCACTAAAAACCCAGCAGGGCGCGTTGTCTTATCGGGAGCCTATGCTGTACACCTGTAGTTCAGTGGCTAATTTACTGGCATTGCCGCAGCAGGGGTGTGGTGTTGCCCTGTTACCCGAACCTTTGGTACGGGAAGCTCTTCAAAAGGGCAGCCTGGTCCGTTTATCGCTGAGTCCTGAGCCGCCGGTTTTAGAGTTTTGTTGTGGCTGGCGTCTGGATGACTCTCGTATGTTACCTGGCTTGCTGGCGGAGAGTGGGCGGGCCTTGATGGCTGGGGGAAACAGTGAAAACAGAAATATTAAGTATTAGAGTTAAGGTTGTCGGAGCATTTTTCTGCAAGATAATTAATAATAGAGAAAATTTCGCTAAAAAAACAGTATCCTGTGCGACCGCAGATCTCACCCGTAGCGAGAGAGGCGACAGTGAAAAAAAGGAAGTATCAAGTCGGTTGCTAGAGGGTACTGGATACGTTACAACCTATATTGAATATGTTATTGGACGGCAGTTAATGAAAAAGCTGGAAGATAAATCAGGCTTACGGATGGTACAGCTGTTATCCCGTACAAAGCCAAGACAAAATTGATCTTTGCGATAACTCGAATCGATCAAGAAAAAATTAAATAGAAGATCAACAATAAACTATGAGTGGTTTGCTATGAGTATCGTTTACCTGAATGGTTCTTACCTGCCGATTGAAGAAGCTAAAATATCACCCCTGGATAGAGGCTTCCTGTTTGGTGATGGGATTTACGAAGTAATTCCATCATACGGTGGGAAAACGGTGGGTTTTGGCCCGCATATCGATCGTATGAAAAATGGTTTATCGGCACTGGGTATCCAGTTGGACTGGGGGCACGATGAGTGGCGAGCCGTTTGTGAAGCGCTGTGTGAAAAAAATGGTGGTGGTAATCTCGGTATTTACCTGCATGTCAGCCGCGGTGCGGATACCAAACGATTTCATGCGTTTCCGGAAGGGGTAGAGCCCACGGTTTTCTGTATGACGTTTGAAATTCCGGTGCCACAGGAAGCCAACCGTGAAACGGCCCATGGTTATAAAGTTTCAATTGGTGAAGACTTGCGCTGGAAGCGTTGCAATATTAAATCCACAGCATTGCTTGGTAATGTTCTCCATTTTCAGGAAGGCCATGCAGCAGGAAACAATGAAATCTTGTTGTTTAATGCTGAGGGGAACTTAACAGAAGCGGGGGCCTGCAATGCATACATCGTGAAGGATGGTGTCATAGTTACTCCGGCGCTGGATTATCAGATTCTTCCGGGTATCACCCGGTTGATGATCCTTGATATTATTCGCAAAGACGGATCAATACCTCTAGAAGAGCGTAATATCAGTCGTGAAGAAGTGCTTAATGCTGATGAGGTCTGGATCAGTAGTTCCTCCAAGGAGATCGCGCCGGTGATTTTGGTAGATGGCAAACCAGTTGGTGATGGTAAGGTTGGGGAAGTATGGGAGCGAACATCTCGCTTATACAGCGCTACGAAATTTGACTATTGATGTAGGTATGAATCCGGTATTTATCCGATATTGGATCGAGTGATCGTTTCAGTTTTTTCGGGGTCGTCAGGCCCCGTTATTAACCGGTAAATTTTTGATACGCCGTTTTTTAACACTGTTTTCTGTGTTGTTTTCTCAGGAGGTCGCCGATGGGCCGTCCAGCTAAAGCCTCAATAGATCTGAATGCGTTGCGTTCAAATTATCGTCTGGCGCAGCAAATTTCTCCCGCTTCCAATAGCATGGCGGTGGTGAAAGCGAATGCTTATGGCCATGGTGCCGTGGCCTGTGCTAATGCCCTGGAAGGTTTGGTCCCTGCATTCGGCGTAGCCTGCATTGAAGAGGCGATAACATTGCGCATGGCGGGTATACGTAAACCGATTTTGTTGTTGGAAGGAAGCTTTACCGCTGATGAGGTTGCAATAGCGGTGCAGCAAAATTTTTGGCTAATGGTTGAGAATGCTCAGCACGTAGAACAGATTGTTTCCAGCAGCCCTTCGGCTCCGGTGAAGGTATGGCTGAAAGTGGATACTGGAATGCATCGCCTGGGGCTGGACCCTGACGAGCTTACCGGCATCTATCATAAGCTTCGTGACTGCTCGAAAGTTGATGATGAGATGGTACTGGCGACACATTTTGCCTGCGCCGATGATCTGGATAATGATGCGACTTTACAACAAATAGCGCTCTTTGATGCGGTGTGCCAGGGGATTGATGCTCCGCGCAGTATGGCTAATTCGGCGGGTTTGATGGGCTGGCCGCAGGCGACTGCCGAGTGGAACCGCCCGGGCTTTATGCTTTATGGATCGTCACCATTTGAAACACCACATGAGATCGCAGATCTGCTACGGCCGGTGATGACTCTGCGCAGCGGGGTTATTGGTGTGCGTGAAATTGAGGCAGGTGATTCGGTAGGTTATGCCCATAGCTGGACCGCCAGGCGCCGTTCAGTGATTGCTACTATAGCGATTGGTTATGGTGATGGTTATCCCAGACATGCACCTACCGGAACGCCCGTGTTGGTCAATGGTCAGCGTGCGCCACTGGTGGGTCGTGTTTCTATGGATATGATTACGGTAGACGTGACTGATTTACCGTCGGTTGCACTTAATGATCCGGTAATTTTGTGGGGAAAGGAGCTACCAGTGAATGAAGTTGCAGCCTGTGCAGGGACCATTGGTTATGAACTCCTGACTCGAATGACTGGTCGCGTTCCTCTCTCTTACATTCGGGGCGATGTATAAAAAGGTTGTTTTAAAGAACTCCTGGCAATTTCTGTCTTGCTCGTCGAAGGGCTACACTCAAGTTTCCTTTATTCGGTTTACTGCCCAAAAGTAAGGAGATCCTATGGTAACTTATCATGGGCGCTGCCACTGCGGCTCCGTTAAATTTACCTTTGAACACTCACCCATAAGCAAAGGGTTGCGTTGCAATTGTTCCATGTGCGCTCGCAAAGGGGCGATGATGACGCCGGACATTGTAGCCCCCGAAGCGATGAAAATTGATGCCAAAGAGGGTGCGTTGGGCCTGTATCAGTTCGGTAGCGAAGTTGCCAGGCACTACTTTTGTAAGGAATGCGGTATTTACACCTTTAATGAAACCTTACGCAAACCGGGATATTTTCGAGTTAATCTGGGGTGTGTCGATGGGGTGGAAAGTTGGAATATGGATGCCGATACTTTCGATGGGCGTAATTTACTGTAGAGAAGGTGGATAATTCGGAAATATCCGGAATATCCCGATGATAAAGCCTTCACGTTTTTAATTTTCTCAAGCTCCGTCGGTAGCAAATCTATTTGCGCGGCCAGTGGCTGTCTAATTGTCCATGAGGCTACAGATAAATAAAAAACAGATCGAGAGGTTGTTATGCCGGCTCCATTTTTAACCTGTTTCTTTAAGTCTGCTCTGGAGTTTTATGATTGAGCTATCTGTGTTGGTGGTGTTTATACCGACTTTTTTCTTGGTGTCAGCAACCCCCGGTATGTGTATGACCTTAGCTATGACGATGGGGATGACCATTGGCGTGCGCCGGACGTTTTGGATGATGTGGGGCGAATTGGTTGGCGTCGGTTTGGTTTCGGTTGCGGCGGTCATTGGTGTTGCAGCGATAATGCTTAATTATCCGACACTTTTTTCTGTCCTGAAATATTTGGGTGGAGCGTACCTTATGTTTCTCGGGATGCAGATGTGGCGCTCACGGGGAAAAATGGCCATAACTGATACGATAGAAGACCTACCTCATGTTCCGGGCAGGGAGTTGATGATACAAGGATTGGTCACTGCAATTGCTAACCCAAAGGGTTGGGCGTTTATGGTTTCATTGTTGCCTCCTTTTATTAATACTCAAAACCCGCTGGCTCCTCAGCTGATCATTCTTGTTAGTATTATATTGTGCAGTGAGTTTATCTGTATGTTGGCTTATGCCAGTGGGGGTAGATCTCTGCGCCATTTTTTACAAAAGAGCGGTAACGTTCGCCTGATGAATCGTATTGCGGGTACCTTGATGCTTGGAGTCGGTATTTGGTTGGCAACGGGTTGATAATGTTTTAATCAGCTATATGGCCCGGTCGGATTGGAGTGGTAAATATGCTGGATAAACAAAGCACAGCGTTATTATTTATAGATGTTCAGGGAAACCTCGCTGCACAAATGCCAGCAAGGGACCTGCTGTTCAAACGCTTGCAGCAGTTGTTGAGAGGGGCGCTTGTACTGCGCTTGCCGATACTCTGGATTGAGCAAAATCCGCAAGGCCTCGGCGTAACATTACCGCAGTTTGTTGCTTTACTGGAAGGGCGTCAGCCACTGGTAAAGCAAAGTTTCAGCTGTTGGCAAGAACCCTCCATTCGGCAAGCCATCATTGCTTCTGGTGCCACTCAGTTATTATTGTGTGGTATCGAGACCCATGTATGTGTGCATCAATCGGCACTGGATCTGTTAGCTGAGGGTTATGAAGTGCATATTGCGTCTGACGCGGTAGCTTCCAGAAATCCTCTTGATCGAGAATTGGCATTACAGCGCCTGATTACTGAGGGGGTAAAACTGAGCGGCGTGGAGATGGCGTTGTTTGAACTATTAAAAGGCGCAGAAGATCCTTTATTTCGTCAGATGCTTCCGCTCCTGAAGTAGTTAAGTACTTAAATAGCCAAGTAGTTCGGGAAAAGTGTGAAGCACGCTTCAATACCGTTACGGTTATAGAGTTTTTCATCGCATGTAGGTTGATAGTCAGCAGAAAGAAGTCGTTAAACAACCGGGGTTGATAAATGGAACATGTAATAGAAGAGCTGCGTGAGCGAGCTGAATCGGTACCAGTGCCTCTGGAATTACCAACAGAAGATGAACTGGTTGATGTCGAAGAACAAATTTTGATTCCCATTCCATTCTTGCTGCGTGAATTTTTAATGAAGGCCAGTGACGTAATTTATGGTTCGTTAGAGCCGGTTACTGCAAGTGATCCGCAGATGCATACATATTTGCCTGAGGTTGCTGCCCTGGCATGGTCTCTTGGGCTACCTCGTGAGTACATACCTCTGTGTGAAGATAGGGGCAGCTACTACTGTGTCGATCAGCAAGATGAAGTGCTGCTATGGACTGAAGATGGTATGAGCGAAGAACGTTGGGAGTCTGTGTGGCATTGGGTGCATCAGATTTGGCTGGAGAGCTAAGAGCAAGTCTTAAATTCACAAGACAATGGAGTCGGTGTTCCGGATTTAAATGGACATCAAATGTTTGAAATGGTTGCAGCCGCGTGTGCTGCTGGTTAGTGGGAACTAGTGAATGAATAGATTATTCCGCGTTATTTCTGTTTCTGGAGATCTGCCTTGTCGAGTGGTTAAGGTTGGTCTCATCTCTTTGATGGGATTATTGCTGGGTTGTAGTACAACGGACTCATTAAATTCGGTTGAAGTACAGCCCTCTGGAAAAGCATTCTCAGATATCTCGAATCGATCGTCTGCGCAAAATACCTTTGTCTATCAGTGTACGGATGATTATCAGTTTGTAGCACGACTTGAAGATGACAGTGCCTGGTTATTTCTTCCGGGTAAAACGCTGCAACTTAAAGCAAGCAGGTCTGCATCCGGTGCCCATTATGAGTCGGCTTCTGTAAGTTATTGGAGCCAAGGTGAGGAAGCTACATTAAAATTCGATGGGCATACCTATATGTGTCGTAATGAACGGCGTAAGGCGGTATGGGAAGCGGCGAAACTCAATGGTTATGATTTCAGGGGTGTAGGGAATGAGCCGGGTTGGGTGCTCGAAATGGGCCAGGGTTCGGAATCAGTTTTGATGACTGACTATGGACAACGGAAGTATACATTTCAATTACCGCCCCCTGAAAATGAGGTAAAGAAAGGGGTGACGCTGTACAGAATCGTATCTCAGGAGATTGAGATCATTATCGAGAATATTGCATGTGAAGACAGCATGAATGGAGAACGGTTTGAGACAATGGTTCGTATCGAAGTAATGGGAGAAAACTATCGGGGGTGTGGTCGCGCACTGCATTGATTCCATTATTTTTTTTAAAAACTGATGGCAACTAAATACAGTAAAACAAAACTATTAAATGAACGAGTGGTTTAATTTGGGGGAATAAATTAAAGGGGGAGGGTAAGAGGTATTTGGAGGGTAGGCATTCGAGGAGAGGGGTAAAGCTGCTGCAAGACTTGAAGCCTTGCAGCGACGAAACAGCTTAGATAGCCGTTACGTTTTCAGCCTGAAGACCTTTCTGGCCTTGAGTTACGGTGAACTCAACTTTTTGGCCTTCGGCCAGAGTCTTGAAACCATCACCCTGGATAGCGCTGAAGTGAACAAACACGTCAGGACCAGATTGCTGCTCGATGAAGCCGAAGCCTTTAGATTCGTTGAAAAACTTTACGGTACCGGTAGTAGTAGACATAGCTATATTCCTGTAAACAAATAATTTTTTTGTCCAATTTGGACGGTGTGCTGAAAACATGGGGATCTTACTTATGTCTGCAGGACGAACTTCTTAGAAATAGCGTCTAACGATAACCATAAATACAACCATACTTTTCTGCTGGTAGAGCAGTTTACACAGTATTTATGCGGCGTCAATGTGATTGGTACGTAGTTTTGTGAAATCTTGTTTAGGTTGAACCTTGCTATTTATGCAGGTACTTATGCAGGTACTTTGAATCGCTAAGGAGTGGGTTAGACTACGCGTAGATTATTTAACGCTAAGCATCTGATTTTTATATATTATTCATGCTTTTAATGTCGCTGTCTGAAAGTAACTTAAACTTCGGAAAAATTATAGGTGATTAATCAATGATCAAAATAAGGCCAGCAAAAGAAGCTGATGCTGCAACTATTTTACGGTTTATTCGAGAGTTGGCGCGTTATGAAAAAGCGGAGCATGAGGTAAAGGCCGATAAGGGTCCGTGCGTCATTCTTTGTTCGCTAAGGATGCAACGGCTAATGCCCTGATTTGTGAGGAGGGAGGTCAGGCCATTGGCTATGCCGTTTACTTCTATAACTACTCTACCTGGCTAGGGAAAAAAGGGCTTTACCTTGAAGATCTTTACATCGCTCCTGAACGGCGCGGCAGCGGAGCGGGCAAAGGAATGCTCAAACATATGGCACAGCTAGCGGTGGTTGAGGGTTGTGGGCGCTTTGAATGGAGTGTGCTCGATTGGAATGAACCGGCAATCGGTTTTTATCAGAGCATTGGTGCAAAGCCACAGGATGAATGGATTATCTACCGTCTCAGTGGTGAGGCTCTGCACTCATTTGCGGAAAGTTAATGTCCCTGTATTTAGCCGGACTTTTGGTGTCCGGCTAAATACAGGTTTGGGAAATATTAAGAAGCTTACTGTTCGACGAAGGCGCGCTCGATAACATAGTGACC
>JAUXFT010000045.1 GCA_030622755.1 Aestuariirhabdus sp.
GCAGGCCACTCGTTTTTCTCCGGCCTGCATCTCGTGCCGAGGTGGCGGAATTGGTAGACGCGCATGCTTCAGGTGCATGTTGGGGTAACTCAGTGGAGGTTCAAGTCCTCTTCTCGGCACCATTTCACGATATTTCTCTTTATTATTCAATAAGTTAAAAATCGTATTTTCCTGTTGTTTCAATTGATGCGTAGAATGGTGCGTAGAATTGAAGTCAGCAGGCACGCTTTTCCTCACAGAATCAAGGCACGGTATTTGGTATTATCAACGCTGGATACCAATACATTTTCGGAAACACGATCCAACTCTTAATAACATATTTAGAGTATCACTGCGTACCCGACACAAAGGGAACGCTATACAACTCTCAAGGTTTCTATCTGTGAAGATTGATGAATTAGCGTTACAGTTTTTTGATAACCCAAAGGATTTTGGAAAGGCAATGGAATTGCTTCACAAGTCTGCTCAGGCTTGGGAGAGCTATCCAGAATATCTACATTACGAAGAACATTTTTTGTGTCCCCTGAAAGAAGGCACAACCGATGAGTTTTTGTTTCGCAAAGCAGAAAAATCTCACTGAACGGTGCTCATGCTAGTTCTCCAATGAATATGGAAGAAGGGAACTCTAAAATTTTTATCGAAAATCTCAAATCAAAAAGAGCGTGGCATTTGCAGCACATGCTGACCGATAAATGAGAGGATCAGGTTGGTCGAAATAGGGGCAACCTGATACAGGCGAGTCTCACGCAACTTTCGTCCTATATCAAATTCTTTTGCCATGCCATAACCACCGTGAGTTTGCAGACAGGTATCTCCCGCTTTCCAGGAAGCTTCTGATGCCAGCAACTTGGCAATATTGGCTTCTTCTCCACATTTTTTTCCAGCATCAAATAATTCAGCCGCCTTGTGGGTCATCAATTCAGCGGCTCGCATTTCTGTATAGTTACGAGCGATAGGAAATTGAACACCCTGGTTTTGGCCGATGGGACGACCAAACACTTCTCGATCACAGGCATATTGTGTTGCTCTATCAATGAAAAATTTACAGTCACCTATACATTCATAAGAGATCAAAATTCTTTCTGCATTCATGCCGTCCAGAATATAATTAAAGCCCTTGCCTTCCTCTCCGATCAAGCTATCGGCGGGGATTTCAAGGTCATTAAAGAAGAGTTCTGTGGCATGATGATTCATCATCGCTTCAATAGGCTTAATGGTTAAACCATTACCCGCAGCATCACGCATATTAATCAGAAATACGCTAAGCCCATCAGTTTTTCGTTCGACCTGATCCTTTGGCGTGGTGCGCGCCAGTAGCAATAGCAGATCTGAATGCTCCGCTCGGCTGATCCATACTTTCTGCCCGTTAATAATGTACTTGCCACCCTTTTTTTCAGCAAAGGTTCGGATTGATAACGTATCGGTACCGGCAACCGGTTCGGTGACACCAAATGCCTGCAGCCTCAGTTCTCCCGAAGCAATTTTTGGCAGGTACTGTTGTTTCTGCCGCTCTGAACCATGTCTCAGCACCGTGCCCATGGTGTACATCTGCGCATGAAATGCCCCGGGATGTCCGCCTGAACGGGATATTTCTTCAAGAATAGCACCCGCCGCCTCAATACCCAGTCCTGCCCCGCCATACTCTTCCGGAATCAGTACGGAAAGAAACCCCTCATCATTAAGCATCTTGATAAATTCATCTGGATAGCCTCCAGTTTTATCCTTTTCACGCCAGTATTCGTTGGGAAACTGCTCACACAACTTAATCATGCTATCTCGAATATCCAGGTAGTCATCGTTCATCAGGGCTGCTCCAGATGTTTCAGGTTATAGGGTTGAGGTGTTATTATTCGTTTCAGATCGAGCCAGAATCTGCCTGGCCAGGGCGGCTACAGGTGCATCCAGCATACGGCCATCCAGCTTGCAGACTCCCCGTCCCTGCTGTTCAGCCTGGTGCAGGGCATCAATCACACGGGCCGCCCACTGTTGCTGTTGTTTACTGTAAACGAAGGTTTTATTGACGGCCGCAACTTGTGCGGGATGAACACAAAGCGAGCCACTAAATCCCATATTTCTGGCACTATCGAGCATCTGATTTAGTTTTTCTAAATCACTAAACTCGCCTATAGAGCCAGGAAAGCCCAACGCATCAATCCCCGCTTCTTTTGCAGCCAGTACCATCTGCTGACAAACTCCAGTCAGGCTTTCTGGACTGGCCTCTACACCGAGTTCACTGGACAGATCCTCAGACCCCAGCGCCAGAGCGATGATACGTGGCGTTGCCTGTGCGATCTCGCGCATATTGGCGACTCCACGACAGGTTTCTATCATTACCACCAGTGCAGTGCTGCCTTCATCACAGCCCTGGCGCTGCTCCAGCCGGTTGAGATATTTTTCTATAAACCGGATGACGCTTGCATCTTCGGTCATTGGCAGCAGCAGGCATTTTACTCGGGTTAAATCCACTGCGGCCAGATCGGCACAGAGGTTTTCCAGATCAGCATTGATGCGCACGGCTACTGCCTGTTGCTGCTTCGTTAACTGTAAAATCGCCGCTGTAAGTTGCTCTCGAGCTGACTGCTTTTGATCCTGAGGAATACTATCTTCTAGATCCAGTATCACTATATCAGCGCCTTTTATATGTACTTTGGCAATAAAGTCGGGACGATTAGCGGGCACAAACAGATAGCTTCGCGCGTTATTAACCGGTGGATTATGCATTGAATTCTCCAGATTATAATTAAATGATAGCTTCGGCTTCCATCGCCCGCTGCTGCCTGGAATCTTTAGCCCACAGCAATACGCGCTGGCCCTCTACACGCCCGTGAATGCTAAAGGGAAGGTGATCAAATAGTGGGTGCAATGCTCTGAATTTAAACTTTCTGACTATGGCCTGTGGCAGTTTTTCACGCAATAGCTCAAGCAACAGCGTAGCAGTCAGTGGCCCATGCACAATCAACCCGGGGTAACCTTCCTGCTGCTGACAGTATACTCTGTCGTAATGGATACGATGACCGTTAAAGGTCAATGCAGAATAGCGGAATAACAGTACCGGATTAGCTAGAATTTCCTTTGACCAGTCTGCAACCTCATCGTCGACAACCACTTCGGCTAGCTCCTGCCATGGAGCATTGGCAGCCTCGCGGTAAACAATGTCATGCTCTTCAACCCAGTGTCCACCAGCTTCTGCGCGAATTTCATGTTCTACAGTGACGAAAGCCAGAGCCCCACTTTTGCCATTTTTCAACTTTATATCTTTAATAGTAGAAACTCGCTTGATCTTATCGCCGACGATCAGCGGCTGCAGAAACTCAAAGCGACCGCCAGCCCACATGCGCCTGGGTAATTCAATCGGCGGCAAAAAAGCACCTTTACGAGCATGCCCGTCTTCAGCCAGTTCACTGGCTCGATGAATATCGTTGAATAAAATCCAGTGCCAGAGTGGCGGTAAGTTATCACCATTATTAAAATCAGGGCTGATATCGAGAGTGGCTGCCATTGTCTGAATACGCTGCCGGTCAATACCATCCTGCTGTGTTTTCTGTCGCCCGATCCAACTGGAGTAGTCAGCGATTGAACTCATGTTTTAGATCCCGAGAGGTTGGCAGTAGAAAATTCTGTGATGACTTTTTCGGTCTGTTCACCAAGAGCTGGTACGGCACCGTAACTCTCACTATTGCTATCAAAAATAACGGGAGATGCCACAATCTTAGCCGGGCCGGAGGGGGTATCCACCTCGACATAACGCAGTTGCGGATGGTTGATCAGGTCTTGGGTATGATTAACTGAACCAAACGCGATGCCATTACTGTGTAGCAAATGACGTAGGTCTTCACTGCTGTAGTGACTGAAGCATTCACCAATCAAGGCATCTAGTTCAACACCGTTTGCAACGCGCTGATTATTGCTGTGAAAATGTTCATGTTCGGCCAGCTCGGGCTGTTGCAAAATCTTGTCACAAAAAACACCCCATTCACGATTGTTCTGGATTGAGATCACTACGATTTTCTCCTCGGATGATTTGAATTCGCCGTAGGGCGCAATCGAAGGGTGCTTCAGGCCAAGCCGTTGCGGCCCTTTACCCGTATACTTTTGATGCAGTATCGGCACCGACATCCAGTCAACCGCACTATCAAATAACGAGACTTTAATGCCACTGCCTTTGCCGGTTCTGGCTCGCTTTACCAGCGCTATCAGGATCCCGCTGAGAGCATTCATCCCGGCGGCAATATCGCACACCGACACACCTATACGGCCATAACTTTCCGGCCCGCCACTAACAGAAACCAGCCCGCTCTCGGACTGAATCAGCAAATCATAGGCCTTCATATCCTGATATTCGCCCGAATCACCATAGCCGGAAATATCGCAGGTAATAAGCTGCGGATACTGCTCCCTCAGTATTTCAGAACCAAGCCCCAGCCGTGCAGCCGCACCTGGAGCCAGATTCTGCATAAAAACATCGGCCTTTGCTAAAATGTTATGCAACACTTCGCGGCCTTCGCTTGACTTGATATCCAGCACCACGGATTCCTTGCCTCGATTGGTCCACACAAAATAGGAAGATTCACCGTTCACTGCCGCATCGTAACCACGTGCAAAATCTCCCGCATCACGTTCAATTTTTATCACTCTGGCGCCTGCATCGGCCAGACGGCAGGAACACAGCGGAGCCGCCAGGGCATGCTCTATAGAGACGACAAGTACCCCATCCAGAGGTTTGTCAGCAGTATCAGTATCTGTATCTGTATTGCCCATAATGCCCGCTTCAATATAGTTATTCTGGTTTATACAGATAATAAAGCTTTACTAAACCAATACAAACGATAAATATTGGAGGTGTCGATTAAATAAAACTAAACTGAACATAATAATGAGACAACTTCCCTCCATGTCAGCCCTGCTTTACTGAGTGGAGGAAAGTCACTTAAAGGCCCGGAAGATCTTCAGAATTTTCGCCTGATTTACACCGAGCGACGCCTTATACAGTGGGATACCTACCTGGCTAACAGCGATTATGCCCACATTCAGGCTAACGGCCAGCTGTGGTTTTTAAATTCAGTTCATACTTTGGAGGCCGTACTCGCAGGCCTGGGGATTGCTCTGGCCAATCGCATGCTGGTACAGGAGCATATTGATAAGGGTCAGCTAATTGTCCCGTTTGAACTGGATGACAATATCAGTCGACAACCTGCGTATTACTTTGTAATACCCGAGCAAAATCTGAAAAGTGAAAAAGTACAGGCATTGCAACAGTGGATTATGGGCATAACATTGTTATATACACCCGAACCCTAATACCATCTAGTCATGCCTGGATCAAATCATAAATATCCATTCAAAATATTTTCGGGTATTAGCCTGGTTATAGCCACGCTTATACTTCTCTGGGCAAGTTATTACATTAGCTTGAATGGTATCAGCCAGTTACACACCCGCAACCATCAGCAACTGGAGGAGCTTGTCGGGCACCTGGACGCGCAGCTGGCCCGATATAAATTTCTACCTCTGTCAATTTGCATATAATAACTGACCCACCTTAACAGTATGAAGCAGACGTTTTCGCAAGGCATTAGCCAGGCATATACGGTTCAATATTCAGCACAATTACTGGGTCAATTTTGGATGCGATTTAACATCTTTGCATCCGGATTGTTGCGCCTGTGCCGGCTAATCTCGGGGCTATTAACCCTGTAGATTTACCGGAACCGCATGGCCTGGGTCAACAAGATTGTGAGATGACAAAGCTAGTGATATACGGACAGAATCGGGTTGGCAACAGTGAGACTAACAGGCGAGCATGCGGGCTAGATTATGCTGAGACTGTGATATCAGCGGTTTGCCGCGCGCCAAGATAGTCAAGAAAGCGCTGTTGCATTTCGGTGGTATGTTCTCGAGCCAGGCGTTCAGCCAAATCAAGATCCTGTGCGTCAATTGCATCAATCATCCTCTCATGGTTATCATTCATCTCACTGGGTAGAGAGTCATTGTAGGATTTAAAGTACAACCTCAAAGACCGGCGACCGTCGTCGAGTAGTCGACGATAAATCTGTACGAGGTGGTGATTTTTGCCTGCTTTTGCAATCTCAATATGAAAATCGCGATTAACCAGTATCATTCCCAGCGCATCGCCTTGCTCAACGCAGCGGGCAAACCGATTCTGGGCATCGCGGATACGCTGTAGGTCGGTGGCGTTTCTATTCCTGGCTGCCAGGCGTGTAACGGTTCGTTGTATTAAGTCCAGCGCATCTACATATTGTGGAAATTCTTCGATCCGCAGGGGCGCAACAATCGTGCCTTTATTGGGCAAAGTCTGCAGCAACGATTCTGAAACAAGTCGCACTAGTGCCTCGCGCACCGGAGATCGTGATACACCAAAACGCTTTGCCAGGCTCGCTTCATCGATCAGTTCACTTGGTTGCAGTGTCAGGGAAAGAATCTCATCGCGCAGGGTTTCATAGATAGTCACGGCGCCATAGCCCCGGGTATTTTTCCTGGATTCAGTCTGGATAGTTTTTGTGCTCATTTTTCTGCCAATGAAACTCAGCCTGCATGATTCCATTTTTGAGTGTTGAATTCAATAGATTTTTAATATAACATACACATTGTATGCAGATTGTCGGCAATTTTCCGTATACGCCAATACTGCAAAATCAACTATAGCTGGAGAGACACACAATGAGGTTTGAAGGAATCTACACCCCGATCATTACTCCGTTCAACGAGGATGGATCGATAGACTGGGATCTCTATGCCGATGTAATAGAGTGGCAAATAGAAAACGGTGTTGCCGGCATCGTGGTGGGCGGTTCGACGGGAGAGTTTTACGCTATGTCGAAAGAAGAACGCATCGAGCAGTTCAAATTCGCTGCCAGACAAATTAACGGCCGTACAGAGTTTATGGCGGGCGTCAATGATATTCGAGTTGATGAATGCCTGGCCATTACAGCCGCTGCGCGTGATGCAGGAGCACAATCGTTATTGGTCGCCGCACCGCCCTATTCGCTGCCTTCGGAATCTGAATTGGCTGCACATGTATTGAAAATAGATCAGGTCGCCAATTTACCGATTATGCTCTATAACTACCCGGGGCGAACCGGGGTCGAGATGGGCGAGGCATTTCTCAGCGGAGTTTCCCAGAGCAAAAACATAGCCGGCATTAAAGAATCGAGCGGTGATATTAATCGCCTGCATTTGCTGTCCCGAGAATATTCCAATATTGAACTAGTGGCCGGCGCCGAAGATCAGGTACTAGAATTTTTTGCCTGGGGAGCCAAAGCCTGGGTCTGCGCAACGGCCAATATGTTTCCGTCCGAATGCGTCAAATTTCTGAATATCGTTGTCAAAGACAACGACTTCGATCGCGGCAGGCGTATCATGTCTGCTTTCCTGCCATTGATGCATGTGCTGGAGCAAGGCGGAACATTTCTGCAATGTGTTAAATATGGCTGCGAACTTCAAGGCCGGCCAGGTGGCATCGTGCGCCCGCCGTTACGCCCGCTGAATAAAGAGCAGATGCGCGAGATGGATGAAATCATTCCCCATATACGCACCACAGTCAATGCAATCATAAACGAGAAGGAGTGAAACCAAAACTATCTGGATCGATACCAGTGATGATGATATTGATGATAAGGTATGAATGAATATATATCGTGGTTTAGTGTGCGTCAGGTTTAAGGTAGTTTAAATAACAAGCTGTACGCCTCGTGATTAGGGTTCGCATTTATGATCGACTGTTTGACGTATTATCTTAAGTATTCGCCATCTGAGTTTCTCTGCGAAACTATAAGCCCATGAGAAGCAAGAATATCATTCATATCGTTTCCTGCCACGCTGAAGGCGAAGTAGGGAATGTGATTGTCGGCGGGGTCGCATCGCCGCCTGGGGAAAGTTTGTGGCAAAAGGCACGCTGGGTTGCGAAGGATCAAAAATTACGCCGGCTGGTCTTAAATGAGCCACGCGGGGGCGTGTTTAAGCACATTAATCTGCTGGTCCCGGCGCTGCATGCGCAAGCGCAGTATGGTTTCATTATCATGGAACCCGAACACACCCCACCGATGTCGGGCTCTAATTCGATTTGCGTGGCAACGGTATTGCTCGACACCGGGTTGATACCCATGCTGGAACCCGTCACCGAGTTTATGCTCGAAGCCCCCGGAGGATTGATACCGGTAAAGGCCTATTGTGAAAATGGTAAAGCACAAAGCATCGAAATCCACAACGTAGCTTCTTTTGCCGACCGGATTGGTGTAAATATCGAAGTCGAGGGGATTGGAACACTCCAGGTTGATACCGCCTACGGGGGTGACAGCTTTGTGATCGTCGACGCAGCAGCGTTGGGTTTCGAAATCAAACCCGACGAAGCCAAGGACCTTGCTGAGATTGGAACAAAAATTACCGCTGCCGCCAACCTGCAACTGGGCTTCTCTCATCCAGATAACCCCGACTGGAAGCATATTTCATTTTGCCAGCTTGCACTGCCTTTGGCTGAGGAAAATGGCGTAGTGGTTAGCCGTAACAGCGTTGCAATCGACCCCGGCAAACTCGACCGCTCTCCTTGTGGCACCGGTTGTTCCGCGCGCATGGCGGTCCTGCACGCAAAAGGAATATTGCAAACAGGTGACCGCATGATCGGTCGCTCCATCATCGACTCACGCTTTGATTGCGCCATCGTCAAGAACACCAGAGTGGGTACTAAAAATGCGATCATTCCATCGATTCGCGGACGCGCCTGGATCACCGGCACCCATCAGCTGATGCTTGATCCGGATGACCCATGGCCAGGGGGCTATCGACTATCCGACACCTGGCCGCTAAAACAATAAACCTGGGCATGCCTAAATGGTGATGACATACATGCATTTTCTATGCGCATGGAAAACACAAATGGCGCGTGATCGGTACATCGAATTTCGCGGCTTGTCCCGGCGATTTCTACGATGAGCCGACTGAGCTTAAGGTATGATGGGCCTTCAGAAGACCCTCTCTAATTCGCAAATGAGCCTCCAAACTTAATAGAGGCCTCTTTCATTCTCCGGTGCGAACAAGAGATTGGCGTGGAGGCTAGCTTGACAACCAGGAACGAGAAGTAAAAATATGCGCTGGAAAAAAACCATCACCATGATAGAAGCTCACGCTGAAGGCGAGGTTGGTCGAATTGTCACCGGAGGGGTTATCGATCTGCCGGGCAAAACTATGCTGGACAAGATGAATTATATCAACCAGGTAGACGATAGTCTGCGTCGTTTTCTGGTGTTTGAACCCCGCGGCTATGCACAGATGTCGACCAATCTTATGTTTGCCCCGAGCCATCCTGATGCCGATGTGGGTTTCATCATTCTTCAGGGCGACAAAGCGCACGCAATGTCGGGCTCAAACAGTATCTGTCTGGTCACGGTGCTGCTGGAAACTGGCATGATCGAAATGCACGAGCCCGAAACTATCGTGACACTTGAAACCCCGGCGGGCCTGGTGCGTACCCGCGCAGTCTGCAAAGAGGGTAAGTGTGTGCGCGTGGAACTGGATATGACACCTTCTTACGCTGACCAGCTGGATGCTGTAGTAGAAGTCGAAGGGCTTGGCAAGGTCAGCGTCGACATTTCTTTTGGCGGTATTTTCTATGCGCTTATAGATCCGGCTCAATTTGACCTGAAAATTTCACCGGAAAATGCACGCCAGCTGGTAGATATCGGTACACGTGTCCACCGTGCAGTAAATGATCAGCTTGATATCCGCCATCCGCAGCTCGATGGTATTGAGGGTATTTCCTATACGATGTTTGTTGGTTTTGATGATGATGGCGTGATGAAAGGCGCGACGATACTGCCTCCCGGTCGAATCGATCGATCGCCCTGTGGCACCGGCAATGCGGCACGTCTTGCGGTGATGTCGGCGCGCGGACAGAGTGAGGTGGGGCAAGTTCTGGCAGTACGCTCCATAATAGATAGCGAATTTCAGGTCAAAATCGTTGGTGAACAAGCCATTGCCGGCCGCCCCGGTATTCTGCCACGGGTTTCAGGGCGAGGCTGGATCCACGGGATCCATCAGATAGGCATCGACCCCAGTGATCCCTATCCGCTGGGTTATATGGTCTCCGATTGCTGGGGTGACGCATTTGATTTGCTAAGTTAGGGATACAGCATGCATCATCAGGCACTTCCCGCAGGGGTATCAATTGCGGTCATCGGGGCGGGTATAGTCGGGGTCGCAAGCGCCTACGAGCTCGCGCGACGCGGGTACGAAATCGTCGTCTATGATCCTGCTCCTCCCGGTGAGGCAGGACCATCTCGATCCAATGCCGGCCATGTGGCTGCATCTGATATTCATCCGCTAAGTACGCCAGGAATTCACTGGAAGGCGTTGAAAATGCTGATCAACCCTGATGGCGCACTGAAAATTCCACTGTCCGATGCGCTAAAACATATCCCCTGGTTTTGGCGATTCTGGCGTACTTCCAACGGTAAACATTTCGAAGCCGCAAGCAATGCGCTCAGTTATCTATGCCGTAATGCGCTGACAGATACTGCTGCAATGCTCGAATCAGCAGGCATGCACAATATGCTAACGGCTAACGGCGGCATTTTTATCTATGATACAAAGCAAAGTTTCAACGCCGCCAAGCATAGCTGGGCCAACAAAAGCGTTCACGGATTTGACAGCGAAGAGATGGATGCCAAACAAATAAGCCGGGAGATTTCGTCGATCAACGATAAGTTCCGATATGCTGTTCGCTCGCAGCAATGGGCACAGGTACAAGACCCGCTGGATCTTGTTCGCGGACTTGCCCGCGCCGCGCAGTCCAATGGCGTTGTTTTCCACCGCAATCAGGTAAATAGTCTTTCCGGGAGCCCTGATTGCGTCACATTAGAAACCAGTGAGGGGGTGTCCCACTATGATGCCGTAGTTGTCGCAGCTGGGGTAAATTCGGTAGCGTTTGCCAGATCCTGTGGTGACACTCTACCAATGGTATCCGAACGCGGCTATAACCTGACTGTCCCGGCGCCTGAAGTGGAGCTGAAGCTGCCGTTGGTATTTGCTGACCGGGGCATAGTTGCAACCCGGCTGACGAGTGGCTTTCGTATTGGTGGCTGGGCGGAATATGCGCACCCCAATCACCCCCCCAACCAAAATCACTTTAAATCTATCGCTCGAATTAGTAGCGAGTTATTTCCCGGTTTGAAGCTTGATGGTGCGGATTTCTGGATGGGAAACCGCCCTTCGCTGCCTGATTCCGTACCGGTTATTTCCCGTTCGCATCACGCGCATCGGGTTTATTACAATTGCGGTCACGGCCACTATGGTCTGACCCATGCAGCAAGTTCGGCGCGCTTGTTATCTACATTGTTGACAGAGCGTGAGTGCACCCGGGAACACGCTGCCTATTCAATTGCTCGTTTCAATTGAGGTTCAATAAGACAAATCGTATCGATGCGGGACTTCTGGCGCAGTTTTACACAAATAACTTAACCATCGTCCAGCCACCGGATGCGCAGCAGGAGCAGGACCGGGGTTTGTTGCGCCAGCTCAAAGGCAGGTCTGACAGCACGTCAGTTCGTGTTGGTAACCAACCGAGAAAATAACGCCATTTCGATGTTTTGCCCGGTGATAACCAGCACGATGGTCTGTCCTGAGAACATTTTGGGGTTTTCACGCAGCATGGCGATTGGCAAGGCGGCACCCCCTTCCAAAATCAGCCTTTCGTGCAAAAAGCTGTGGCGCATGGCAGGAACGATGCATGCCTCGGGCAAAAGGGTTGATTCCTGTATGAGACTGCGGGTCATTTCAAATGTCAGCTGGTTGCCCGGCGAAATCGTTCCGGCCATGCAATCGGCTACGCTGGGTTGCTCTTTGATGGGTACCGGGTGGCCGGCGTCGAGGCTGGCTAGCATGCCGTTTCCAAAGGCGTTTGCGACACCGATACGTCGCGCGTTTGGCATGCAGGCTGACAGAGCCAGGGCTATTCCCGAGAAAAGACCTCCGCCTGAAAGCGGTATGATGACTGCGTCGGCGGTGGGACAATCCTCGGCAATCTCTAACCCGATTGTTGCCTGCCCCGAAATAACAAACGGGTCGTCGAATGGTGCCACAAATGTGAGGCCTTCCTGCTGGGCCAGGCGTGTGGCTTCAGCTTCGGCCTCTTCGTAAGTTGACCCGCAGACCCTCACTTCGCCACCCAACGTAGAAATGGCGTTCTGTTTTTCTTTCGGAACGTTTTCGTACAGGCAGACGACCGCCCTAAGGCCGAGGTGCCGAGCCATATAGGATACGGCTCGCCCGTGGTTGCCGCTTGATATGGTAACAAGTCCGCGCTTTTGCTCGGCATCGCTCAGGCTGAGGATGCGATTGGCTGCTCCACGAGGTTTAAAGCTGCCCGTTACCTGAGCATTCTCAAGTTTCAGCCAGACCTGCCCACCTATGAGTTCCGACAAAGTCTCAGAGAGGATTAGTGGCGTGCGCCGCACGTAGTCATCTATCCGCGCTTTTGCGGCAAACACATCCGTCATTGTGGGCCAGCTAGTCATCAATTTTTCTCCGATACTGCGATGGCAAATTTAACCTCTAGTGTGGAACGATCCGGAGGGCTAGTCAAATAGCTCAGCTAGATTTATCGTACGATTACGGGTACCCGTATCGCTAACGCGATCGGGCGTCAATAGATAACGTTGCTTTATGCTTCACTTTTACTGACGCCATACAGATTGAAAAAGAATCTGTGAGGTTTTACTGTCCTAAAAATTAATTGCCAATCGATACGCATCGAGAATGCTAGCATGAATCGAGCGACTGCTCACTGCGTCTCCAATACGGTGTAAGACAAAACCATTGCCTTTCGGCTGCTGTTGTGGTTCACCGTAGGCAAGCGCATCAATTTCAGTGACGCCATCGTTGAGCGACTGTTCACGTAATTCATGAAAGACGTCGTCAATAGGCTGCGTACCCATTTCGACAACCACCTGTTGGGCAGTCAGCGTATGCTCGTCACCGCTCAAGTCATTCGTCAGTATCACCTTGTATTCGCCTGCGTGTCGCGTCACGGATGAAAGTGTTCTGTCGCACAGCACTGTCACATCCTGTTCGTACAGATGTTTACGGTAAATAACGCGTTCTGCGTAACCCATTTCCACGGCCACACGATCATCTATTGTGGCCAACGTCACCTTGCTACCCAATTTGGCGAAGTGATCGGCGCAGGAAACAGCCTCGTGTCGACCAGTACCGTCAAATATAAAAATATTATCGGCCGGTTGCACATTACCACCGAACAAATCCCAGCTCGATACACAGAGCTCACTGCCCGCAAAATCTAGCTCGGCGGGAATGCCGCCGCTGGCGACGTAAACCACATCGGGATTTTCTGCCAATACGTCGTCGGCCTCGGCGTAGTTGTTGAATCGTATATCTACTCCAAGGTGTTCAAGCTCAGCAATACGCCAATCAATAATAGCGATCAGATCGCGCCGCCAATTAGCTTTAGCAGCCAGAATAACCTGCCCACCCAGTTGTGACGACGCCTCAAACAACACTACTTCATGGCCTCGTTCGGCGCTAACGCGTGCGGCTTCAAGCCCTGCCGGGCCTCCACCAACGATAACGACCTTGCGCCCTGGTTGCGATGACTTTTCAACCACTTGTGGCAGCTCGGTTTCACGCCCCGTTGCCGCGTTGTGGATGCAATGGGGCTTTTTATACATGCAGTGTGAAGCACCAATACAGGGGCGAATACGGTGTTCTTCGCCGCGCTGGATTTTATTAACGATCTGCGGGTCGGCAAAATGCGCGCGCGTCATCGCGACCATGTCTAGCAAGCCATTTTTAATGGCGTGTCGGGCGGTGGCGACATCGGTAATGCGCGCTGCATGTATAATTGGCAGACCAACGGCGCGTTTAAAAGTACCAACTTTGTCGAGGAACGGTGCCAGTGGTTGGGCCATACCCGGCATGTTTTCTTCGGCCAACGCCAGTTCTGTATCCATTCGACCTGAGTTACAGTTGAAGAAATCCACTGCGCCTTCGCGTTCCAACAACTGCGCGATTTGTACAGCATCGTCAAAACACAGCCCGCCGCCTTCAATCGACAGTCGCATACCGACGACAAAATCATCGCCGACCTGTTTACGGATTTCTTCGTGGACCAGTAGTGCGAAGCGCGCGCGGTTCTCGATCGATCCACCGAATTCATCGCGACGAAAATTAGTATCAGGGGAAAAAAACTGTCCGATCAAGTGCGAGCCAGCAAATGTTTCAATACCATCCAGTCCACCTTCGAAACAACGTCGCGCCGCTTGCCCGTACGCTTTCACCACACGCCGAATATCGTGGTGATCCATCTCGCGCGGAAAGTTGCGGTGCAGGGTTTCGCGCACCGGCGACGGCGCGATGGTCGGTAGCCAGTGTTCTACTTGTGCATCCCCACGCCGACCAAGGTGTGTAATCTGGCACATCAAGGCTGTGTTGTGCTGATGTATGCGTTCAGAAAATTGTTGCAAGTACGGGACCACCTTGTCGTCAGCCACGCACAACTGACGAAAGACTGACGGCGAATCCGGCGCCACGTTGGATGAACCACCAAACATAGTAAGCGCTAACCCGCCTTTGGCTTTTTCCTCGTGATAGCGCTGGTAGCGCTCGGCTGGCATACCATCATCATCCATACCTGAGGCATGGCTGGTGCTCATCAGACGATTTTTTAGTGTCAGTTTACCGATACTGAGCGGTTGAAAAAGCGGGTCGTTTTTGCGTTGTTTATGATTTGCCATATTCTAGATTATGTGTGGTTTCCAGCTATCAAGCAAAGCTATCAGGCAACTCAGCTTTACGTTTTTGTATATATGCCTGCAAAGCTTCATCAACACTGGCATCCAGAGTTGGCGCCTGATAGTCAGCAAGCAGCTGGCGCATATGTTTATTCGCGCGTTGCGCAGCATTTTCGGCACCTGCAGCAGTCCACTGTTCAAACGAATCGTTGTTCGAAACGTTCGGCTCGTAAAACACGGTTTTATAGCGTGCCATGGTATGTGCAGAGTCAAGAAAATTACCGCCAGGGCCCACAGTGTCGACTGCATCAAGCGCGAGATCATCGTCTGTCACGGTGACTTCCGTCATCATTCGCGCCGCTGCGCCGAGCGCATCGCAATCGAGTACAAATTTATCAAAATTAGCCACCAGGCCGGATTCCAGCGTGCCGGTGGCATGAATCATGAAATTCACCCCGGCCAACATTGAGAACATCATATACAAAGCGCCTTCCCAACCGGCCTGTGCATCGAGAATTTTCGAGCTACTGGAAGATCCTCCGCAACGAAAAGGCACGCCCAGTCGTCGCGCTACTTGCCCCGCGATTAGCAAGCTTTTCCAGGTTTCATCGAAGCGGATAGGCGAGCCCGTGCGCATGCTCATGCCAAGCATCATATAGCCAAATATCACCGGGGCGCCCGGTTTGACCAATTGCACAATCGCCATGCCTGCCAAGGTTTCAGCAAGCGACAGCGCCACCGAACCGGCGACCGTTACCGGGCTGGATGCACCAGCGATCATAAACGGCGTGATCGCCGTTGCCTGCCCGCGAGCAGCGTAAACGTGCGCGGCATCGAGCATCGTTTCGTCCAGCACCAGTGGCGAATTCGTGTTAATCAATCCCATGGTTACGCAGTGGCTATCAACAAAGTCTTTGCCAAACAATATATCGCACATCTCCATGGTATCTGTAGCGCGCTCACCCGCAGTGACGGCACCCATAAAAGGCTTATCAGAATAACGCATGTGCGCGTAAATCATATCAAGGTGACGCTTGCTGACAGGTATGTCGGTTGGTTCGCATATGGTGCCGCCAGAATGGTGCATTTCCGGACTCATATAAGCGAGTTTTACAAAGTTATGAAAATCCTCCAGCGTGCCGTAACGACGTTCGATGTCTTCTGCAGCGACGAACGGCGGGCCGTAAACCGGCGCCAACACCAGCGAATCGCCGCCAATGCGAACCGACTTAGCCGGATTACGTGCATGCTGGATAAACTCTGATGGTGCATTATCCTGGATCAGTTTGCGGCAGAATCCACGCGGGAAACGCACCTGTTCACCGTCAATTTCCAAACCCGCTTCTCGCAGTAATTCCAAACTAGGCAGGTGGCGAACTGCCACACCAGTATTACTGAGAATATCTTCTGCTGCGGCTTCGATACGTGCTATTTTATCTTCGCTGAGAATATCGTAGACTGGCGCAGTACGACGAAAATACGCAGGGATCTCAACGGGCGTTTGCGCATTATTTTTTGCGCGACGTCGGCTCGATCGTCTCATGGGAAATACCTGTTAGCTGCTGAATAGAACGTGTTGATCGAGTTTTGCAGCGCTACAGCGCTGCCACACAATGTTAGTGTTGCAAAATCTGGCTAAGGAACAGTTTGGTTCGTTCAGACTGCGGGTTTGTGAAAAACTCATTAGGCTCATTCTCTTCGATGATTTTGCCTTCATCCATGAATATCACCCGGTCGGCAACCTTGCGCGCAAACCCCATCTCGTGGGTAACGCACAGCATAGTCATTCCAGTTTCAGCGAGATCGGTCATAACTTCCAGCACCTCGGATACCATTTCTGGATCAAGTGCAGACGTGGGTTCGTCAAACAGCATAACTTTGGGGTTCATGCACAAACTGCGAGCGATAGCGACACGTTGTTGTTGGCCACCTGACAGCTGTCGGGGGTACTTGTCTGCCTGTTCAGGTATTTTGACCCGCTCTAGATAAAACATAGCGGTTTTTTTTGCCTCACTCTCAGATTCACCTCGCACCCACATCGGCGCTGCGGTAAGATTTTCGAGCACGGTTAAGTGCGGGAATAAATTGAAGCTCTGAAACACCATGCCGATTTCAGTGCGCAATTTATCAACGTCCTTCATGCGGTCGTGTAACTCGACACCATCGATCATGATAGAGCCTTTCTGGTGGGCTTCTAGACGGTTCAAACAGCGAATCAATGTCGATTTACCCGACCCGGATGGACCACATATAACCAGTCGTTCACCTAGCTTAACATCCAGATTGATATCGGTGAGTACTTTAAAGGTGCCATACCATTTACTCATGTCGGAGATAGAGATAATCGGTGAGCTATTGGTCGACTCTTGCGTAAGGTCACTCATATCAACTCCTTTGTTTTCGGTAGTGGGCCTCAATTCTTGATTGAATAGCCTCCAGGATTATGGTCAATATCCAGTAAATCAGGGCACCGGTCATCAGCATTTCAATATGTTGAAAGGTCTTCACCCCCAGGGTTCGGGACAGGAACATGAGTTCCCATACACCAATGACTGAAACCAGCGAGGAATCCTTTAACATTGCGATGAATTGATTGCCTGTCGGTGGAATAATCAATGGGATGGCTTGTGGCAAAATGATTTTGCGCATCGTTAAACCGAATTTAAATCCCATGGCGCGTGATCCTTCCCACTGGCCACGTGAAACGCTTTCAATCCCGGCGCGGAAAATCTCGGTCATATAGGCGCCGTAACACAGCGATAAAGCGGCAATGCCAGCAGGTATGGCGTCCACCACATAGCCAAGCTGCGGCAGGCCCAGGTAGATAATGTAAACCTGCATTAACAAAGGCAGGCCGCGAAATAAAGAGGTGTAGAAGCTCGCGATTGCAAAAGCAAACCCATTGTCCGACAGCTTTGCCACAGCACCTATAATGGCGAGTATTGAGGCGATGACTATGGAAATAGCCGAGACATAAAGCGTGGTAAAAACGCCCTGTGTGATCATAAACCAGAGTTTTGATTTGATAAACGCAAGATCAAGATTAAAAACAATGCCGAGCGTAAGAGCCAGCAGCAGCAATTCCATCCACACCGCGAGTATCTGCAACTTACGAGGGAAAAAGCCGATGATGACAATATTGATAACCAGCAATAATGCCGCCATAAAAGCGACAACAAAGCGACCATATAGGCCACTGCTCGCGGGATCACCAATAACTGGTGACAAAACATGCCCTAAAAAAGAGTCTGTAATGTTGAAGAGAAAAAACAGTGCCCCAGCAGCCACCAGCAGGCCGATTATAAAGTGTGGTTTGTGAACTAATTTGTCCGCAATGACTGTATCAGCGTACATAATCTATACCTCGATTTATAGTGAACCGGAACGAACGAACTGGCTAGCTCTGATTGATAGTATATTGTGGCGACAACACCTGGCGTAAAGTAAGTGCACCTGGCCTGCTCAAGTGCCCTGCTTTGAAAATATAAAGCAGGGCAACTAGTCCTCAGATTACTGAGTCGCGGTGTAGTCTATTCCGTACCATTTTTTGGAAAGTTCCGACAATACGCCTTCAGCTTTCATCTCTGCGACTATGCTAGCAATCTTGGCATCTAATTCGGCATCGCCTTTATCCACGGCAATTGCCAGTGGCTCGTAGAAAAGTGGTTCACCTATTACCCGAAATGGATATCCAGACTCGATAGCGCCGTTCACAGCCGGTAGTGCATCAACCAGACCATCGACCCGCACGCCGTCGCCTAGTCGCAGATCGTCCATAACCGCCTGCGAAGTTGGAAGCGAAAGAATCGACGCTGGAGTAATGTCGTATGTGAAGGCTGGCGCGCCCACTGCGTCGATTGTCAAATCGTGTTGGAGGTACAGCTCAAACGTACTCGATGAACCCGCACCCAATTTTTTATCGTTGAGATCAGCGGCACTCTGCGCCTTGGAATCATTGTGAACAACAAGAACAGCCGGGGTGTAATAATAAATGGCAGGGAAACTCAGCACCTTGGCACGGTCGCCGGTGGGCGTCATCGAGCCTACCGACATATCCCATCGACCGTTCCATCTCCCTGCAGTAATTACCGCCCAATCCGGTGTAACAAACTCAATATCAACACCCAGGCGTTTGGCTATTTCTTGCGCGACGTTGACATCAAACCCGTCCATTACGTTGTCGTCATTGATAAAGGATTGCGGTGCCCAGCTCGCAGAAGTCGCAACTTTGAGCAGATTGTTGGACATAATACGATCCAGGGACTCGCCTGCGCTAGCCGACAACGATACAAACAGGGAAATGATAGCTGTCACAGACAGCAGCGATATATGTTTTTTGATAGATTTCTTCATTGAATTTTCTCGTAAACTGGTTTGAATGTGTAAATAATTAGGCGACCTCGACACTGACATATCCAGCAGCCTGTCAACACAGAGGTAGCTTAAATGCTCGATTTATTTGTTGATGGAATCTTGCATTATTTTTCAAAACATTCTATAAAGCAAATGATTAATAACTATGATTCCATTCCATAATGGAATACTATATTTTTGACATAAGCAATGAACATCAGACACATCAAAGCATTTCGCGCAGTCATGGAGACCGGCTCGGTGACCCGAGCGGCAGAGCTTTTGCACTTGAGCCAACCTGCAGTCAGCAAACTTATCGCCTCTTTTGAGGAGGAGGCTGGTTATCGGCTTTTTGCACGAAAGCGGAATCGGCTGATTGCAACTGAGGAAGCAGTATTTCTTTTACATGAGGCCAACGATGTATTAATTGCACTGGAGAGGCTGCAAAACCGGATCGGTGCGCCGGAGCCAATGCGGTCATCACTAATAAAAATTGCCTCATTACCTGGGACAGCGAGCTACGTGTTACCTCTTGCACTACGCGAAGTGCGATCACAGGGTTTTGCGCTACGCGTACAAATTTCAACGCTGGGTTCATCCGACACTATGCGCCACTACATCGCCTCGCAGCAATACCATATCGCGGTGATGGAAGCACCTGAGCCGTCGCCGGATTACGATATCATCCATGTGCCACAGCCAATAATTTGTATCCTACCCAAACATGATGCACTGGCAAAAA
>JAUXFT010000188.1 GCA_030622755.1 Aestuariirhabdus sp.
CGTCAGTCACCAGTAGTGGGCCATGGGCTATATCGGATTCAATGACAACTGTAAGGGTAGATGTTGCTTCTTGTTGGGTATGGATTTCAAGCTCTAGTTTCGATTGGCTTGTGAAAAACCCTCGTTGGTAACTGTGTTCGATTTTTTTGATACTGGCGTTAGCACTTTGCTGTCTTAATTGCTCGACTTCTCTCGCGAAGACCTGTTCCGCCTCCTTTCCAACCAGATAGGGGGTGACCAATAACCCGGTGATGATTAATACGGCTAACAGCAAAACGGCTTTCTTCATTGGGTATCCTTAAAGCGCGTGTATAAATGCACATCATAACCAAGCTATCGCAGGGTTCCAAACCATGCGTTATGATCGAGGCGCAATATTTTACAAAGCGTGATCCAAGTATGGATTAATTATAGATAAGCACAGAAGTATAACGGTTTAAGCTGATATCATGGCCTTTAAATCCGAGCTGGAATATTGGCGTGTAAATGCCGGATCGTGAGGCTGATTAGCCAGGGAAGTAGTGGCAAAACCCCCTTCAAGTTATCCATGCTTATCAGGAATATTGATGAGCATATTACAGTGGTCACGGGTACGGATCGCCAGAAAATTGAATGGGTAAGAAAATACTTAAGCGTAAAGATGGTTAAGAGGGATATCGTAGAGCTTATCGTCTTTGTGAATTGTATCGATGGCATTTATTAGGCTATGCAAGAGTTGGACTTCAGTTCGTGAATATATTATATGTCGTGAAAATGTACATTCAGGTATTTGTAAAAAATTAGATATCAAGGGAGAGTTATGATGAAAAGTGAGTCAGAAGCAGAAAATTTGCAGGTTACTTGCGGTATATGCCAGTCGCCAGCAAAAGAGATGTCTCGCAATTTTAAAGGATATAAGGTTGGGCAATTTTTT
The DNA here is from genome assembly GCA_030622755.1 of Aestuariirhabdus sp. GTDB lineage: Bacteria > Pseudomonadota > Gammaproteobacteria > Pseudomonadales > Aestuariirhabdaceae > Aestuariirhabdus. The sequence goes on from JAUXFT010000188.1 coordinate 914, forward strand.
AATATCTTTGAATGTCAGACTTGCGGCTCATCCTTTTGTGATCCTCTAGAGGTTGACCCGGAAATATACAAAGATATCTACCAGCATGGTGAGGTTTTGGCTGGTTACAATAGATATCATGCGTATTTTCGTACAGTTAAATATCAGAAATCGCCCTTGGAGTTTTTGGCGAAGCAGGAAGAATGCTACTGGTTTATTGAAGATTACTTACGCAATAATGTTGACAAACAGCATTCTAAATTACTTGAGGTAGGATCCGGTTTAGGATATTTAACCTATTCGTTACATCGCTCTGGTTATAATGTTCAGGGTGTTGAGCTCTCTTCTGTGGCAGTAAATAAAGCCACAGAACAATTTGGCAAGCTATATCGCTGTGAAGACGCCTTGAAATTGGTTGATGACGGAGAGCGTTTTGATGTTATTTTACTGACGGAAGTCATAGAGCATCTAACGCAACCGACAATGTTTATACAGATGTTGAGCAATCTACTAAGCCCCGGCGGTTGTATTCTGGTAACAACCCCGAATAAGGATTATCCCCTTGGGAAATTATTGCCGTGGGGAACAGACTTGCCACCGGTGCATTTATGGTGGTTTACCAAGAATGCCATGCGTAAGATGGCGGAGTTTGCAGGTTTAAGCGTATCTTTTTATCGTTTTCGGGATTGGCACAAAACAAATTTTCCACGCAAGTTACTTAAACAGCCAAAGATTAATAATCCGAAACATATTATGAATTTGGATGGATCTCCGATTAAGCCAAAACGCAAGTCAATCAAACAAAAAGGCGTTTTTAAACGGCTAAAAAACTGGTTGAACTATGTGCGCTATAAAGAATCAGTAGATCTCGATGAAGGTGTCATTATTGGTGCCGTCTTCAAGAAATAACTAGTCTGAAGTTGATGATATTTTTGATATACACAGTTTCTTTAAGTTCTTGTTCTTAGTTACATGACTAGAAATGTTAAGTGCGAGTTAGGGGAAGTTTAGTTGCAATCCCTTTGTATATTATTGGCAATATTTCATTTTTTAGAATTCATAATACCCCAGAGTACAGCACATAATTTTGAATGCTGAATCGCTATCAGTCCGGGGTTGTGCCTTGCGTTTTTTTAATGATCCGGTTCGTCATGACACAGAAGTGAAGATGCGTTTGGAGTGGGTGAATGCGCCGGGTGATGAGTTGTTGAATAGCCAGTTAGTAGAGCTATCAGGTTACGTAGTTCCTTTCGATGATGGTGCATTGAAGTTTTCAGAGTTTTTGTTGGTGCCCTTTGCCGGGGCATGCATCCATGTGCCTCCGCCACCTTCTAACCAGATCGTTAATGTTCGGTTTCCCGCACGGAATATACATTGAAGATTTGGACCAGCCCTACAGAGTGGTTGGTAACGCTGCACACGCAAAACAGTATTAGTGAGCTAGCCAGCTCTGCTTATACGATGGAAGCAGTGATTGTTGAACTCTATGCTGTTGACTAAACGATTTCGGATAGATTTACAACGCTTTGATTATCAATTTCGCCAGCTTCCGGGGCTGTAGGGTTGTTTGTAATGGATGTGTCATAGATCAATAATCCGTTTTGGGCATCGGTTTATGCTGGTTCAGTATATGGCTTGGAACAGCGGTGAGATATGGACATAATCAATAGCGATATTATTGTTATAGGTGCTGGTGGCGGCGGATTACGTGCCGCAATTGCGGTGGCTGAACGTAATCCGGAACTATCGGTTGCGTTAATTTCCAAGGTATACCCTATGCGCAGTCATACTGTCGCTGCAGAGGGTGGAGCTGCCGGAGTAGTTCAGGACCATGATAGTTTTGAATATCATTTTGATGACACGGTGTCAGGTGCGGACTGGTTAGCCGACCAGGATGTGGTGGAGTACTTCGTTGAGCGTTGTCCTGAGGAGATGCTACGGCTGGAACATTGGGGTTGCCCATGGAGTCGCAAGCCTGATGGAAGCATTAATGTTCGCGCTTTTGGTGGCATGAAGATTGAACGTACATGGTTTGCCGCGGATAAAACAGGATTTCATATCCTGCATACATTGTTTCAAACCTCGATTAAATACCCTTCTATCAAGCGTTATGATGAATATTTTTGCACCGACTTACTGGTTGAGGATGGTCGAGTAAAGGGTGTGCTGGCTATTGATATTGCCAATGGCACCTTTACTACATTTTGTGGCCGAAGCGTAATTATTGCTACTGGAGGGGCCGGACGGGTATACCGCTTCAATACCAATGGTGGGATCGTTACCGGAGATGGAATGTCTTTAGCCTATCGTGCTGGAGTGCCCCTTCGGGATATGGAATTTGTTCAGTATCATCCTACCGGGTTGCCTGGATCGGGAATCCTCATGACAGAAGGTTGCCGTGGCGAGGGTGGGGTCTTAACCAATAGTGAGGGTTATCGATATCTTCAGGATTATGAATTAGGTCCTGAAACACCCTTAGGTAGCCCAAAAAATAAAACCATGGAGCTGGGTCCTCGGGACAGGCTTAGTCAAGCGTTTTGGCACGAGGAACAAAAAGGTCGGGTGCTCGAGACGTCGAGGGGAACGGCCGTTAATCTCGATCTACGCCACCTGGGCGAGCAAAAAATTAATGAGCGTTTGCCTTTTATTCGTGAATTGGCTCGTGCGTATATGGGCGTTGATCCTGTTACTCAACCTATTCCTGTTCGCCCCACAGCGCATTACACCATGGGGGGGATACAAACCAACATTCGCACTGAAACCGCTATAGCCGGGCTGTATGGCGTAGGCGAATGCGCCAGCTCCGGGTTGCATGGCGCTAATCGACTTGGCTCCAATTCATTAGCGGAGCTTAGCGTAATGGGGCGGGTAGCTGGCGAGGAGGCTGCAAAGCATGCGATTGACTGCGACAGGGTAGATTTTGACCGTATTATGCAGGATGCGAAACACCGTGAGGCTGGTTGGATAGCGCTTAAAACTCAAAAAGGGAGTGAAAATCCGGCCGAAATCCGTAAGGAGCTTGCGGGCACGATGGAAGAGGGCGTAGGAATTTATCGTGATGCGGCGTGTATTGAGAAAACCTGTAAAAAGATAGAACAACTTCGCGAGCGTTATCAGCATATCGGCCTCACGGATGGAAGTTCTGTGTTTAACACAGAGTGGCTATATGCAATAGAACTAGGTTTTCTGCTGGATATCGGTGAGAGTATGTCGCATTCTGCGTTGGCGCGTAAGGAGTCACGGGGTTCCCATCAGCGACTGGATGGTTTCACCCGGCGGGATGATGTGAATTTCCTCAAACATACACTAGCCTACAGAGTGGAAGATGCGGCCCCAAGACTTGAGTATCAGGATGTAGTGATTACTCGCTCTCCTCCAGCAGCCAGATTGTATGGTGATGCCGCAGTACATGCTGCAGAAAATGACGCTAAAAGAAAAGCTGAAGATGACGCGAAGGGAGATCAAAAATGAACTCTGAACACGATATCCCCAATAGCAGCACTATGCGTGTGGAAGTACAGCGTTATCGTCCCGAGCTGGATGCCAGACCCTGGTGGCAGGCGTTTGACGTGCCCTATACCAATGACACCTCTGTTCTGGAAGCTCTTCAATATATCAAGGATGAACTGGACTCGAGTCTCAGTTTTCGCTGGTCTTGCCGGATGGCAATTTGTGGCAGCTGTGGGTTTATGATCAACGGGGTTCCAAAGCTTGGTTGCAAAAGTTTCTTGCGTGATTATGGCGCACTAAAAATTGCAGCGCTGGATAATTTTCCGATCGAAAGGGATCTGGTGGCAGATATTAGCGGCTTCGTTGAAAAACTGGAGACTGTAAAGCCTTATCTTATGAGGGAGGACCCTTCTGATCTGGATACTTCGGTACCGATCAGTCGAGCGTTTAACCAAACTCCGCAACAGTTGTCGTTATACAAACAGTTTTCCCAATGCATCAACTGCGGAATCTGTTATGCCGCGTGCCCCCAGTTTGGACGTGATCCTGAATTCCTTGGGCCAGCAGCGCTCACTCTGGCTTATCGATATAACCAGGACTCCAGGGACCAGGGGAAAAAAGATCGAATGCCATTGCTGAATGCGGAAGAGGGAGTGTGGGGCTGTACGTTTGTTGGTTATTGCTCAGAGGTCTGCCCCAAAAGTGTTGATCCGGCAGCGGCAATTAATCAGGGGAAGGCGGCTAGCGCCATAGATTATGCACTCAACCTTGTTCAATTAGGAGGTGATAAATGAATGCTCCTAAAGAGAATAACAAAACATTACGACGGCCATATAAGGTCGAGCAGAAGCCGCTGTGGTGGCTTGATAATAGTTACTATTTTCGCTACATGATTCGTGAGAGTACTTCACTTATTGTGCTGATTTATGGCCTTGTTATAGTGGTTGGGTTGTTGCGCCTAACTCAGGGTCCCTACATGTGGCAAGGGTGGGTGGAGACAGTGAGTAGCCCGCTAATGTTCCCGTTGCATCTGCTGGCATTGTTGGCTGTGGTGTATCACGCCTATACCTGGTTCAAGTTGGCACCGCGAATTATGGCGTTGAGGATTTCGGGAAAGCCTGTGAGCGATCAAAAAGTTGAATGGGCTCATTGGATAGTAATGCTGGGAGTGACCGTAGCCTGTCTATTGGTCGCGTCCTGTGGAGGAGCGCTGCTATGAGTGACTTGAATGTAGGACGTACTACAGCAAAAGAATATCATCGTTCCCATGAACCCATTGTCTGGAGTTTATTTGGTGCAGGAGGAATGGTTGTTGCCTTTTTGATGCCGGCAGTAGTGATATTTATTGGTTTTTTTCTCTCGCTAGGATTGGTCGATAATGATGCTGTGAGCTTTGAGAGGGTGATCGGTTTTGCCAGTTCCTGGTGGGGAAAATGTTATCTGGCTATTTTGATTATTCCTACGTTGTATCATGTGGCGCATCGAATTTTTCATGGTTTACATGATATGCACGTCAAGGGTCCGGGTTCGCTATTGGCTATTCTCTTTTATGGTGGCAGCACTTTACTCAGTATTTTTGTACTGTATCTGCTGTGGGGTATCGGCTGATACCCAAACTTGAGTAAGGCTATTCGGATGTTTTTTCAGTTTCGATATCGTGCTTTGGAATCAGTAGAAACTGCTTTTTCAGGCTAGATCTGTCATATGGGATAAAGCATTAGCCAATGATAGGAAAGCTAATTAATGATTGGATGAGGCCTGCCTGGTACGAAGCTGATTAGCAGGCACTAGTGAAACCTGGCTTGGCTTGCAGCCACAGGGAATGTCTCTGTGTTTATGATTTTTTATGCAGAGCCGTCGAATGAGTCATCTTGTTTAAGATGACTCAGCCTCATATAACTCATAGGCTTCAAAGCGACGAGCCACGCTGTTTTCCTGCGCTAAAGTGATGTTGCTTCTGTGCA
>JAUXFT010000117.1 GCA_030622755.1 Aestuariirhabdus sp.
CAAGAAAGTGCAGGAAAAGGTGCTCTATAACACCCTATCTGGCGGCGTCTGCTTGAATGACAGTATGCTTCACGTTGGCCAGCACGATATGCCTTTTGGTGGTGTCGGTAATAGCGGCCTGGGTCACTATCACGGCTATGAAGGTTTCGTGGAATTTTCCAAGATGCGTCCTGTTTTCAAGCAGGCTCGATTCTCCGGGATTCTGATGATGGCGCCCCCTTACGGTAAGCTGGTTGCGTTCATGATCAAGCATATGCTGAAGTAATTCACGCCGTGTAATCTTTGCACTTGGTTCGCACTAAAATAAAGAAGGCTGTCATCTGACAGCCTTCTTTATTGCCTCCGTTTTTAAAATTTCCCAGGCATTTAGTGCGCTCCACTGGTTTCCATATTTTCCGAACAAACAACTTCAGATGAAAATTTCCTGACCACTGATTAGTCGCTCGGGTTTTACTGAGAAAGGCATCTTCAAAATACTCATCGGGTATTGACTCACAGGGATGTTGTGCACCTAAACAGAGAGTTTATTTTTCCTGGAAAAATCGTGCAGCAACGGTGGCTTATTGCGCTTATCTTTCATTATTTAAAATTTCCAAAGTGATGTTATAAGCTCCCGTTACAGCGTGAGGGAGTAACCAATAAAATCCTTCAATGAATCTTTATAGCCCAGTTTTTCGTAGAGAGCCTGACCAGCCTTGTTAGTGGTTGCCGTGAGCAGATCAACCCGTGACGCACCAGATTCTTTTGCAAACTGGCTCGCACGATTCATTAAGGCTTCACCTACTCCGTTTTTACGTTGACTCTGGTCCACATAAAGGTCGTAGAGGATCTGTATTTTTATAGCATCTACAGAACAAAAGGACGGATAAAGCTGGACAAAACCTACCGCAGATTCATTGTCATCGAGTGCAACAAATATCGTCGATTCATCGTTGCTCATTCGATCCGATATAAACTTTTTGGCCGCTGATATATCAGGTTCACATTCATAAAACTGACGATACTTATCAAACAAGCACGACACTTCACCGAGGTGTTCCAGCGTAGCAGTTTTGATCTGCATATCGTCCTCCCGTAAAAACTTCGAGTAGCCAGCGTTGGCTAAAAATCATTATGAATCGTTATTTGCCTAACAGCTTATCGCGAGTCATCTCATCAACGAATGCGCTAATAAAAGCATCTCGCAACTCTGTCATATCACCCGGATCTATAGCATTAGATGAGGCTTCCCAAATACGTTTTTCAGTCGCTGTTTCATAAAGATCGCTGATTACTGATACGTAACTGTTAGTCGTCCACACATCCGGTTCCTGGTAAACTTTATAGATACGTCCATAATACCCACCAAAACCGCCGTCATAACCTGAATTGTATACCGGGGCATAAGCGTAATAACTATCGCCCTCATGATATACATCTTCGCTCACCGTACCCGCATAACGTGTCACCAGGATAGTGTCCAGCTTGAGCTTATTCGCGACTGTCAATACCTCATCCTTGCTACTGGTATTTTTGAGTACGGTATAGCTCGCAACCGCACGCACACCCCTATCGTTCAACTCTTTTGCAAAAGCTCGTTCAAAATCGGCACGAACCTCCTGATGATCAGGGGTCTTACCCGTCACGGCAATCACCAATACCCCATCAAGGTCTTGCGGCGTAATTTCAGGATCAACCCAGGAACTGGTGATTTGAGCGCTGGTTCCACAGCCAACCAAAAACACCATTACAGCTAACGCACTTGTCCGAAACCATTTTTCACATCGTTGAATTTGCATTGGACCTTCCTTGCATGTAGTAAGCATTGAATTTTTAAAGTTACTCAAAAATCTCACTGATTTATTTATGTCTGGTGCTGTTTATTATTCATACCGATTTTTATCGGTACTTCTTTTAATCCATACTACTTTTTCGAAGCTGTTTTTTTGATGCTGCTTTTTACGCCACGAGAGTGAAGGATAAGCACTAAGGCACCTCTATACCTTATTACTTACTTCGCCCTTTACCCCAGGGAGAAAATGTTTTTTTGTCGCCTGAAATATGATTTTCTGAATTTCTTTTTGCTTGAGTTTTACGTTGATTTTCACCCTTTATACCCTGTGATTTTTCTCCTTTTACTATAGCGCCAGGGTTCTTTCTAGCTGACTTGCTTTTTTCAAATCCGTTTTCAGGTCGGTTTCTTTCAAATTTATTTGTTTCAGATGTGCTTTCTCTGTAGCTGGATTGTTCAGGGGAGCCTGACCTGGCATGTGGAGCGCGTTTAGGCTGAGCACTTTTATACTGAGGAATTTTCTTCTTACCTTCGGGTGCTGTTTTGTCAGAATGTGCCACCGATCCGTTTATTTCTTCCATCTCCTGCTCGGTCAGGCTGCGCCATTGACCAGGTTTCAGTCCCGCTAATGAGACATTCATAATGCGTACACGTTTTAACTTCACCACCTCATAATCAAGGTATTCACACATGCGACGGATTTGTCGGTTTAAGCCCTGAGTCAAAATAATCTTAAACACAAAACGACTTTGAACGCTGACTTTACAGGGTTTGGTCACGGTATTAAGTATGGGTATGCCTTTCGACATCCGCGTTACAAAACGTTCACTCAAGGGTTTATCGACGGTTACCAGATACTCTTTATCATGTGCATTTTCAGCACGCAGTATTTTATTGACGATATCCCCATCACTGGTCAAAAAAATAAGGCCTTCCGACGGCTTATCCAGGCGACCTATTGGAAAGATTCGCTCCTGGTGGCCAATGTCATCGATAATATTTCCTTTGACATGACGCTCCGTCGTACAGGTAATACCGATAGGCTTGTTATACGCGAGGTACACGCGGTCTGACTTGTTTTCCGGGCTGGCATCAATTCGTTTGCCATCAACCAGCACAACATCACCTGGCATTACCCGAGTACCCAACTCGGATCGTTTACCATTAATGGCAACTCGATTTGCCTCAATAAGCTTGTCGGCCTCGCGTCTTGAACAAAAGCCGGACTCGCTAATAAATTTGTTAAGCCGTGTTCCACTACTCGTATTCACAATATATTCCTACTATTCAGAGGCCTGACAGCGGTGGTTTCCGCGTAACAAGATAGGACACAAACACCGCAATCACGATGACATCAAAGCTAATGGCAACTGCAAGCTGTGGTTCAAAGCCATTTACCACCGCCAAAATAATAAAGATGAGTTTGCTCAGGACAGCCACAACCATCACCAAAGCACGTACCGGCGGATTGAACGAACCGTAGATCAACATCCCCCCAATAATGGCGATCAGTGCCCCCAGTTGCGGACCACAACTTCTCCTGGCGGCCCCTCTTGCAGAGACTCGCCAAACATGGAATACAGGGCCTCCCGGGGCAACAACGCCGCAAATAGCATGGTACCCGTAAGACAGCCTGCCAGCAGCAGGATCCATTTAATATTATCAGCAATTATCTGCATACCCTCTCCAGACCCAACGCGCCTTTACCTGCCGAATTTTCAGCTTCGATAAATTGTCTCAATCAGATGAAAACCAAACCTGGTTTTCACTGGGCCATGGACCTTGAGAACCGGTTTTTTAAAAACAACATCATCAAACGCCTTGACCATGGTTCCTGGCCGAAACTCACCCAGATCACCACCTTTTTTTGATGATTTACACAACGAGTGTTTCTTTGCCAACGCCGCAAAATCAGCTCCCTTAGCCAACTGCTGCTTCAGCTTCTCAGCCTCTGCTTTGGTTTTAACCAAAATATGACGGGCACATGCACTTGCCATGACTTTTTTACTCCACTACCTAACTACTACCTAACTGCTACCCTAAAAAAAGCGCCACATGGTCAGCACTCCAGATGAGCACCCAAAATTGCGCAGTCACCGATGCGCTGTTTTTCCTTTTAACAAGCAAACTGAAAATAGCACCTAAACGTCTTCGTCCGGGCCCTGCAAGAACCGGGTAACGCCTTCCGGGATTATCTCCCAACGGGCTTTCGAGCCAACAAAAATATGCATCCCCAGCTCAATATCGGGGTCTCCGTTGATACACCCCAAAGTCACTCCGTGAATTCTACCATTCTCGAGGCCACAGAGCGTCGATCCACACAGTTTGCAAAACTGATAACCAAACCCATCCTTGTTCACGAAACTAGTCAACAGTTGCTCCCCGGACATCCAGCTGAATTCATTTGCCCTGACCAGAGCATACGCAGATGCCTGCGCGCTGAATGCTTTGCGGCACCGGGAACAGTGGCATGAACGCGCGTCACGCAACTTACCCTCTATTTGATAGGTGACTTCACCACAAAAACACTCGCCGGTTATACTCATTTCTACTCCTGCGACAGAATCCATTTCCTGAAAGAGCATAGCTCCTTTCGAGCTCTCTCCGGCACATTAGTTCATAAGATCCAGATGGCTACTTTTCGAGTGGTTAACCGGCTGCGGGGATAGCCTTGTAATGGATTTCGCTATTTAATCTTTGCTCAGAAAATCATTAAGTTTTCCAGCAGGAATAGATTCCAGTGCATAAAGAAACCTCCCGACAGAAATTTGAGGGGAGGCTTTATAGGGTGATTCGCGTTTTATCGCTAGATGCTTTTAATTACCACAAATCTGAAACAGTAATTTTTGCACCTTTTTCTCGAAACTTTTCTTCACACGCTTTTCTACACGGGTGTTAGTAACCGTACGGGCTTCTCATCGGTATCTGGCAAAAACGTCCTTTCTGGCACTGTGCCGAAACCCATAGCTTACGCTTGATCCGACGAATCTTGCGATCAGCAGGAGCTAACGCCTGAAAGCGCGAGCGAATCTCATCGGATGGATATACCGTTGGATCATTTTTAACTTCATCATCCACCATCGGCAGACTCGCGGGTACTGCGTTAGGATAAGCAACGTAGTTGGTATTAACTGCAGCAATATCAGGCTGGGACATGAAGTTAATGAACTTATGCGCCAACTCTTTTCTGGTGCTGTTGGCCGGTATCAACATGACATCAATCCAGACTACCGCCCCCTCTTCGGGTATATGATAGCTGGCAGCTTCATTTTCCACTTCTTCTACATCGGCGAGAATATCACCAGAGTAGCCCACTACCAGGCAAACTTTGTTTTCCGCAAGATCAGTACTGTACTGGGAGGTATGCAGATAACGGCTATCACCCACGGCGGCCTTCAGCAGGTCGCCAGCCGCCTTTAATTCATCGGGGTTAGAGGTGTTAACTGAGTGCCCTAGATAGATCAGAGCAGTACTAAACATCTCTACCTGTTCATTCAGTAGTGCGATACCACAATTTGCTGCTTTTTTACGTATTGCCGGATCGTACAATAGATCCCAGCTGCTCATTTTACTGGCATCAATACCCTGAGCTTGAAGCATTTCTTCGTTTACACCCAGACCTGTGGTTCCCCACATATATGGCACCGCAAAGCGATTACCAGGATCTTTCTCAGCAACTTGGCTCATCAGGCCAGTATCCAGGCCGCCATAGGTCGGTAGCAGACTTTTATCCAGAACGGAAAGATACTCACGCTTGTTCAGGAATGGAACCATAGCGGCTGGCGGTACAACCACGTCCCAGGGCTCGTCAGTATCCAGAAATTTCTCGAGGAACTCATCCTCACTTTCAAACAGTTCATACACCAGCTCAACACCCTGTTCCTGCTGGAACTGCTCGAGTGTTGCTTCATCAACATAATCGGACCAATTCAGAACACGCAGGGTTTCTGCTTGTGCTACAGACTGCATTAACAGGGTAATGGTACCCACCAGTAATAATAACCGCCTCATAAATACCTTTGTATGTGTTGTTGATCTGAGCGAATGTGGCGACAGGATAAAGCTTATGTGACTATCAGTACAACGTAATTTCAAACTATAAGTTTTGATTGTTTTTATGCTTCGTATTATTTACTGGGCAGCGTTCACAAATCCTTCACCTCATTTTTCTCAACGAGCCAATATGGACAGTTTTCTGTTCCGAATAATCTTATCGAACGAAACAACAACGGGTGCCAAATTCAAAAATTTGTTTAACTCATGGCTGCCGCGCCGCAGGCAATAGTCACCATAACCAATAGCAACCATTTAAGCGTACGCTGGCTGGCTCGAACGGCAAACTTTACGCTCGCATAGGCGCCAGCTACGCTACCCACCGCCAGAATTAATCCGGGTACCCAGAGCACCTGACCACGAGAAATAAACACCCCGAGAGCGACCACACTCAAAGCCGCTGTACAGACATTTTTCAGGGCATTACTGCGCACCAGGTCGTACCTCAACCCTCCAGCCAATGCAGCAATCAGAATAAAGCCCACCCCCGCCTGAACAAAACCACCGTACAGTCCTGCGATAAACATACCAAACCAGGCTCCGGGGCGCTGTTTAAAAGTAAAGGCTTCGGCGCCCTGATCAGGAATGATCGTGGCTGGCTTAAACAGCATCAGCAAGGCCATGATAATCATAGAACTCAACAGCACCGGTTTGAGCACAGTGGAAGGCATGTAAGAGGCTATCAACGCCCCTACCAGAGAGCCAATCAGGGTCGGAATCAGAATCGGCATTATCGCCGACCTATCCAGAGCACCATGTTTGTTAAATCCCGCCATTCCCGTCAGCGACTGAAGTAACACCGCCACACGATTTGTTGCATTGGCTATCTCTGCTGGCATACCCAGCAGCATCAGGGCGGGAAGGGTTAGCATCGAGCCGCCACCTGCCAGAGTATTGATAAAACCCGCGATCACTCCAGCACCGACCAGGGCAATAACGGTAATTACGCTAAGCTCATATTCCACAGTAGCATTCCATCTCTAAATTTCATTTCAATTCCGTTCAAAAAAAACGTTCAAAAAAAAACGTTCAAAAATTCGCAGATCATTTACTAAAGTCATTCTCTAAAGCCATTTTCTAAAGTCATTATCTAAAGTAAAGGACCTTTGATTAATTGCTATAACGAACTCATCCAACGAAGCGGACCAGTTTCAACCCGATACCGCAACACCATAAAAAAACTAACGAGTGTTCATTTCCTTAAGCGCTCATTATTTGCAAGATATTGGTTCCACCATCTTTACCAATTTTGTTACCGCGAGTCATGATAACCAGATCACCCGCTTTCAATGCCCCTCTGTCACGCAGTACCTGAAGCCCTCGCTGTTCGAGCTCACCTTCTGCCAACTGCTCATTAACAAAATGCACCGGCTCCACACCTCTAAACAGGGCTACTCGACGCTGGATTCGATGTGATGCTGTCATCGCATAGATCGGCAAACCTGAGCTGATTCGTGACATCAATAGCGGCGTTCCCCCGGTCTCAGTCAGGCAAACAATCGCGGCGACTCCATTAAGATGATTGGCACTGTACATGGCAGCCATCGCCACTGTCTCCTCTACGGATGAAAATGTCAGGTCCATACGATGACCCGATTTAGTCATCGATCTCTGGGTTTGCGCTCCGATACAGATACGCGACATCGCCTTCACGACGCCGCAAGGGTCATCGCCTGTGGCTGTTTCGGCCGACAACATGACAGCATCGGTGCCATCGAGCACGGCGTTGGCCACATCAAAGACTTCCGCACGAGTCGGCAAACTGTTGTGGATCATCGATTCCATCATTTGCGTCGCGGTCACCACCACGCGATTGAGCTTACGGGCACGGGCAATAATATGCTTCTGCTTGCCGATTAGCTGGGCATCACCGATTTCTACCCCCAAATCACCCCGTGCCACCATAACCGCATCCGAAGCACGGATGATGCTATCCAGCGTTTCATCATCAGCGACCGCTTCAGCTCGTTCAATTTTAGCCATTAAACAGGCATGACCACCGGCGGCAGCCAGTAGATCACGAGCCTGTTGAATATCATCAGCATTGCGCGGAAAGGATACCGCCAGATAATCAATATCCAGTTCTGCTGCAAGCACAATGTCGGCTTTATCCTTGTTGGTCAAAGCGGGGGCAGACAGTCCACCACCCTGGCGGTTAATGCCTTTATTGTTGGATATTTCTCCACCAATCCGTACCCGGGTAATGATCCGGTTACCCTCTACACGATCAACCACCAGCTCAAGACGGCCATCATCGATCAGCAGCACATCCCCCGGGTTACTATCGGCCGGGAGCGCCTTATAGGCGATACTGACCTGATTGACATCACCCTGATCCACTGCCAAATCGGCATCCAGTGCAAACTCAGCCCCTGGAACCAGGGTCACTTTCCCCTCTTTAAATTTAGCAATGCGTATTTTTGGGCCTTGCAAGTCGCCGAGCACCGCCACGCTTCGCCCAAGCCGTTTTGAAATTTCCCGCACCTGCCGTGCTCGCAGACGGTGTGAATCGGCATCGCCATGAGAAAAATTCAGACGCACCATATTAACGCCCGCCAGCAGCAGTTGTTCCAGCTTTGCCGGATCGTCCGTGGCCGGGCCCAGAGTAGCGACTATTTTCGTCCTTCTGATCATATACAGAATATCCCTTTTCGATGTTCTACAGATTGTCTTTGTTAAAGTATCTGACTGACGATACGTTGATCCGCAATCAATTTTCTATCTATTTCCATACGTATTTACTTACGCAAAGGCTATTTATCAACGAAAAACTATTTACTTAAGTGAATGAGTGTTCACCCGCGGGCTAATAAAAACACCACGCACATCATGATAATATTACTGTCGCCGATCCCTTTCAGGAAAGTGTCTAACTGTAATTGCAGTTTTTCACGACCGATCAACAACGCAACCAGAATCGCCGGTAATATCGCAACCGGAGCCTTGATCTGATAAAAAGCAAACTCTGTTCCGACGCCGTGGTAATACAGACTACTGCCTAAAAAAAACAACAAAAAAAGAAACAACGGAAACAGCGCCCATGGGTTGCCAACTACTGTGTTTGAATTTGTCATAGGAGTTCCGAGAGATAGCACTGTCTGCTATCCTGTACTTTGTATGAGGCCCTTGATGGCATGAGATTGTAAGGCTGTTGTACGAGTATTGTACGTTGCGGTACCCCTGGCCACCAGAATTGCCGAGGCTACTGGCTACTGTTCAATTACTGCATCTGCATACCGTCATGCTCGCCGTTAGCGTCAAAGTAATCATAATCACACGAGCGCTACTCATATTATCAATAACATGGAAGAATTTGATGGAGTCCTTTATGCGTTTAGCCCGCCCTGCCCTTATCTGTTTCACTTTACTGATATTGAGTGGTTGCCAAACAACCGGATCACAGTCAGACGATGCTGTTATGGCATCTGACAGTACCCCATCCACGATGGGAAATACCTCAAGCCCTGAAGCCAGCTCCCAAGAACCGGTTTCTTCTGAAGCTGCCGTAGCGGCCCCGAACGATAGCGCTGAAGCAAGCGCAACAGCCTCATCAATGGCCAAAGAATCTGCTCCTGCGAGTACCACTCAAGCTTGCCCCAGCCAGCCCAAACCCGAGTGTAAGGTTGCTGCAAACCCTCTGGGTGACAAACTCATCATCGGCGAAGTAGAAAAAATCCTGGTAAACCCCGGTGATTTCGTCACCGCTGCCCGAATAGATACTGGCGCGACCACCACCTCTGTACACGCTGTGGATGTAGTTGAATTTGAGCGTGATGGAAAAAAATGGGTCAAATTCAATACCCTTTCCGCCGACGGCAAGGGTAAGCAGGAGATCAAGGGGCGGGTTACCCGCATGGTTTCCATTAAACGCCATGGCGCTGAAGACAGCATCCGTTACGCCGTTAAATTGAATCTGACCATTGGCAAAACAAACCAACTGGTGGAAGTCACCCTGGCGGATCGCTCCTCTTTCGATTACAAGGTTCTGGTTGGCAGAAACTTGCTCAAGGATATTTTTGTCGTCGATGTTGGTAAAAAACTGGCAGCTGGCACTCCGACCGCAGCAGGAAACTAGATTATGTCTTCAAAATCCCAGGTTTATTTACTCGCGTTTATCTTTATTTCATTAGGCCTTGGCCTGACCGCCTACAAAAACATTAAACTGGGTTTCCCTCTATTTCCCGGTGAGCAACGCTCCGTTTGGAGCGTCGAAGCCAAGGTTGAATTCGAGGCGCAAGGCAAACCTGTAAAAGCATCTCTGGCGCTGCCTAACCGCAATCCCAATAACGTTATTCTCAGTGAAGATTTCACTTCACCCGGTTACGGATTCGGGTGGAATAACGAAGGGGAACAACAACGGGTAGAATGGGCGAAACGTAAAGCAAGTGGCAAGCAAAGTCTGTTTTACAGAGTTCAGTTATTCCATACCCCAACAGAGGCAGGCCTCGATAAAGAG
>JAUXFT010000126.1 GCA_030622755.1 Aestuariirhabdus sp.
GGCCGTTTTGCAAGTTGTCCCACATCTTTGCATAAACTGTTTTTCTTGTGCGTTTACTGCGCCATAAGCGCGGGTGCTGACCGATTAACTCGGCGCGTGTGTAACCGCTTAACTCTTCCATTGCCAGATTTACATATGAAACCAGTGAAACCAGTGAAACCAGTCAGGCCAGTGAAGCCAGTCAAAAATCTGACCAAGTAGACCCCGACAGTTTAATGGCCAGTTTAATGGTCAGAGTAATGGCCTATGCAAATGAGCTGCTTGGAACAGCGTCGCAAGAACAAACCCCGACGGACGAATCAGAGCCGAAGTCACAATCTGGTAAAACGATAAGTAATCCCGGTAAGCAAGAATCGGTGGAACAGGATACCGCGGCGAATGCGTCAGTTGCCGAATCTATTCAGTCTAAGCCCAAACCTAAGCCTCAGGCTCCGATTCAGGGTAAGCAGCAAAGCGCAGCAGGCGAGGCTGAGGCGACAAGAGCGGAAATGCGCAAGGCAACAGGAAAGGAAAAAAAGGAAGGAAAAGAGGAAGGAAAAGCCGAGATAGCAGAAGAAATCCCGCAACAAGACCTTCTGCAACAAGACCTTCTGCAAAAAGACATCCAGCAAAAAGACATCCTGCAAAATGAAAACGCCCAACAGCAATCGCCACTCGGGGATGCGGATCAGAAGATACAACGTCTGCAACAGTTGGCCATGGAATCCATGAATGACCCTAAGCCTGAGCAGCCAGTTGCGATTGAGAATGAGAAGACAGGTGGTGTGAACGGCTCGGGTGACGTCATGGCAACGAACTCGAAAACCATAACGCCAGGCACTCATGAGGGAGCGGTCGCCAGTTCAAAAGCGGTGTTAAGTGGCGGTAGTGCAAGTGCAACTGAGCCTGCACGCTCCGAATCAAGTTCTGTCAGTTCCGTCTTTAGTTCCGTCTTTAGTTCTGAAATAAGCTCTGAAATAAATTCTGAAGTAAAGGCGCCCGTCTCTGTGTCTGGTGTGCAACAGATGGGGAGCAACGTTGAACGTGAAGGTGAGCAGATGGCAGTCCAGTCAGGGAATCAAAGCCCCAGAGAGATGATGGAACAAGCAAATGCAAGAATCAGTGAGCTACGCAATCAGAGTCAGCAGATGCAGCGTGCCAAAGTATTGAGTGATAACGAACAGCTCCAGCAGTGGGCGGAAAACTGGAAGCAAACCAGAATGGGCAAAGACTCGGAAACAGCTACTGATGAAGGTACGGATGAAGCTATTAATGAAGCTCCCGATGAAGCTATTGACCAAAAAATAGATAAAACTGCAGAGAAAGTAATAGAAAGCGAAAACAATACTTACGCAGAAGATATTGAACGGTATCGCCAATGGATTCTGTGGCAGGTGATTAACAGACAAATAGCGGGTAAGGATACGGATGTCAGCGAGACGGGGAATTGATGAAATTATATGACTTAATCACTGAGGCAGTTTTGGATTTGCATCGAGGCAAGCAGCACTTCTTATGCCTGGATTACCGGAGCCGTTAGTGTGATGACTGACAATGCGAAAACTTTTATTGGGATGACTTTTTGTGCAAAAAAAAGGCTCATCAGCAAGGCATTAAATCTGAGCTTGATTATCCTGATGCTTGGGGTTGCTCAGCTGTCTGCTGGAGAAACAGCCCGGTCGGGTTGGGTTGCCTCAGAAATCGGGCGAATGGCGTATGTTACCGATGGCAGGGATCTGCTGCTGAATTGGCGGCCTTACGCAAAAGGGTTGCCGGCGGTTAGTAATGAATCCTTTACCTATCAACTCTCATTAAACGCTCAAGTCGGAGAGCTGGTTCTGGAAAACAAACTGGCGGGTAACAATCCCGCCATATCCAAACTCGTACTGATACTGCTCGAAGGTGATAGCCAGAAAGCGTCTGTGAATCTTTTTGCCCTGGCGGGCTTTATCAGTAGTCAGTTAGCGGTAAATGGCCAGCGAATCATCGTCGGACACCTTGGAAATCAGTTAAATATTCTGGGAGAGATTGAAGCACCGGAAGACCTGGGTGAAATGGTGGCCCGTATGACAGCGCTCCCCGATAGCAGCCTTACGCCAATGACTGCCCGGAACATGCTGCCCAGACTAAAAACATATTTAGGGCGCCAGCCAGAATCTCGCAAAGCCGTTATTACACAGTTGGCTGCTATGGATGCCTGGGTGAATGTGGATCAGGATTTTGTGTTCTGGAGCCGCATGAGTAATACGGTTTTTTATCCGCTGGTAATGCCTGGAGACCTGTCTCATGGCGTCAGGCTGGCGGCATTAACCGGTGCTCGTGCACTGCCCTGGCTAGGGTCTTCGGTTGCACCAGTGGTGGCTGCGAGTAACTTCCGGGAGCAGCATGCGGGTGGGTTACTGTTGTATAAACTACAGGATTTTTATCGCTTACCCTTCGAAGGCGAACAGCGCCTGGAAGGTACCCTGACGATTAACGATCAAAGCTTAAGAGGACAGTTTGTTGTTGTCCCTGAACCTGCAGGGCTTGCAGTTTTACTGGATCCGCGCAACTGGATTGAGTGGATTCAGGTGCCCGGACGCAGTATTTACGGATACCTGATGTTTTTCCTGCTGGCTTTCTTGCTGGTATGGATGCTCTTGATGATGTGGACGCTGGTATATCGTCCAGGGTCACAGGTGTTTGCTAAACTTTCGCTTGAGGACACTGGTGAGGTGGTTAGGGTGACCAGATTCCCTTTCACCATTGGGCGGGCGAAACGCTGTGATTTGTGTCTGGATGATGAAACCGTATCAAGGCTGCATGCGCAACTGGAATTGGCGGCAGATGGAGGCTTGGTGCTAACAGATCTGCAATCGGGAAACGGAACTTACCTGAACGAACATGCCGTGACATCGGTTCGACTCGGCATGGAAGAAGATATGCGTTTCGGCAGGGCAGGGGTGCATTTTCGAATTCTGAAATTACCCCGGTAAGTTTCCTCGCCAGAACGGGTGGTTTTACCGGCGTCAACGTAGCATTTTTGTCTAAAATTCGGTTCTAAAATTCGGTTCTAAAATAGCCGTTGATTCTAGCCAGGGGCGTAAATTGACATCACTTGCCACCGTGCTATAACCAGTTAATAAGCTGAGCGTATTGAACATACTATTTATAGTGGGAATAACTAGTGGGAATAACTAGTGGGAATAACCCGATGAGATGGATTTCGGTAAAAGTCAGTATTGCGATATTAGCCAGTGTGTTTTTTCTGCCAGGCTGTGCTGGTACCGCAGGAGGTAACAAAGATTCTTCTATCCGCTTCGAGGAAGATCATGTACTTGATCTCGCGGGTCTCGACAGCTCCAGTGCGTTAATTGTTATTCGGTATCCGGCAATGATCGATGCGAGTGCGAAAGAGGAGTATGTTCGTGCCTATTCATCAAAAGTCATCGGTGAAGAGCTCAGTCTGTACAAGCGATTTGACCCCAACATAGAGAAACTCGCCGATCTTATGCTGGCCAAGTCCAACTACTATGCGATGTCAATTTATGACGCCTTGATTGCGGAGCTGCCAGAAGATCGGGTGCTGCTCTCTCCGCATGTGATTTACTCGCAAGGGGGGTTGAAATCGAAGCCATTACTGGCCACTGAGACGACGCCGACCGTATTAACCTTTGATTTCTTCACCTACAGCCATCCTGATCTCGAAAAAATGATGGATGATGAGCCCCTGACCTTTGGTGATCTGGTGACTCCCGTGGGGGTGCTGTCGACCAATCATTGGGGCCGCCCGGAAACCCATGGTTTGTTACTCAGCAGTGGTCCGCTGCTGGACTCGGCCTGGTTGCGAGCCCGGTCAGATCTGAAACAGATTTTAGTGGGCCGAATTCTTCAGGAAAAAATTGAGTACGATCCAACGCACAGCTTTGTGTATTTTCTAAATAGTACGTCCAGAGAGGAACCATCGCCACCTAAAGGCAGCCTCAGTCAGGCGGTTTACAGTAATTCAGTCGCGGTTTTTCCTGTTGAGCGAATCCTGCTGAACAGCGATGAAATGGATAGATTAGCGCGCAGCGATATTGATCCATTCCAAAAGGTGTTTTCGAAAAATTTTGCCGAACGTGTTACCCGTATCCTTAACGAGATAGATGATGACAAGGCTGTGTATCTGGATAAGTTTGCCACGCTGGAACGGTTCGATCAGGAGGTGGCATCTGCCTATCTTTCCAGAAATATATCACCGAGTGTCAGGTCTCGTTTAAAGCGTGCAGAATCGCTGTTAAGCGCCGAGAGAAAGTTTTTTGCGAAACAGTCAAAGGCAATATTCAACGGTGTGTACACTGGCGAATATGGTCAACAGATGCGCCAGATACAGTACGCCGAATATGCCGCGCTTGAACAGAGGAGAGCACTAGCCCGCCAGCAAAACTGGAATACTGCTATGCAGATAGTGTCTACCGCGGCGGCGGTCTACGGGATGAGCAGAACCTCTTCCAGTGATTACGATTACCAGACGTCGCGGCAGATGCAGCAAAATAATCGAAATTTAATCAATCATGCGTTGCAGTTATCAATGAACAATTTTGAACTGGAATTACAGTCCAATGCGCTGGGAGAAAACTTCCTGGTGTCCATGGCGCCTGCTATTGAAGAACAGATCCTGGTTAATGTGGATCTATTGGAAGGTACTGAACAGATCAGGGCGGCATCCTATGAAGAGTTTGAAAACAAACTGATGAGAATTTATCAGCGTTCGGTACGAGGTATCTATTCTGCGGCCGCTGAAGTCTGTGAATTCAAAAGCCCTGATTTCACGGTGTCAGGAGTTTGGTATGGCAGCTGTGTCAACGGCGTCGCTGAAGGGCGAGGTTATGGCTCTATTATGGAAAAAGATACCGGGGCTGTTCGTTACGTAGGTGAAGCAAAAGCCGGGCTGGTGGATGGCGAAGGATTCCTGGTGGTGTTCGATGAAACATATCGTGGCGGTGTTACCTATGAAGGTTCTTTTAGAGATGGATTTCCGCATGGGCCTATACGTTTGAATGTTCCGGGGAACGCGCCTCAATTCAGAAATTTCAAGAAAGGAAAAGACAGCGGCAGCTTTAGTCAGGAGGCCTGGACCTCTGTTTATTTCTAGTGAGGTGGTGTATGCGCCTTGTTAAAACAATCGGGAAATTGTGTTGCTGTGTGCTGGTGGTTCAGGCGGTGCTGATAGCACCTGCTAAAGCAACGGATAGCGCAGCTGAAAATGAAAGTTCGGAGCTTGACCATCTGGATGCATTGCCGCCAGGGCTCAAGTATCGCCAGCTAAAAGTGATGCACTATATGAGCGATGGAATGCGTCCTGAAAATGTCAGGATATTTCGTCAGGCTTATGACAAACAGCCTCGAAACGCCGCTTTTAACCCGGATGCTTCCGGCGTTGAAATGCACATTGCTGATCCGGAATCCATCGCATCGGCAGGCATAAAAATGCTGGCTATGTCCTCTTCCAATCGACCTGCTATTGAGCGGATGATCGCAGAGATTGAGCAAGAGCATGGTCCTGTGGTTCAGTCCATTGATGATGCAGAGCTTATCGAAGATGCCATATTGGTGCGCAGTGATATTCTGGATAGTTTTGAACGGGTAGGAAAGCGCTGGCGTGACCAGAACGGGCTGAGTGACTTTTCACTGGACAGTTTTCAGGATAATTCCTATTCCCTTCAAGACGACTATGAAATGATTTTCTTTGATCGAGAAATTGACCGGGTGACTAACGAAGCGCTGGATGGCTATGAAGGGGCCCTGCTTGCATTGCAGCGTGAAGTGGATGGAGACATTGATCACCAGGTAGTAGAGCAAGGCAAGGTGACCTACGATCGCTTGAGTGAAGGCGAGAATGAATATGTTACCAGTTGGCAGCGGGTCTCCTGGTATTTCCAGAATATGATTCTTATCCCCTGATCCCTGCTTCCTGCTTCCTGCTTCCTGCTTGCTTGAGATTGCTGTTCGTTCTCGCAATCCTTACCCCGACGTCTGCCATAAAATCAGGGTTTAGGATTTTTCGTAAAGCATCTGTATTCGGTTCGCTATTCTCCCGCAACGATAATGTGTAAGTGCTATAGTACGCCTTACAAAATCATTCTTTTGGTCGTACAAATTCAGCTGCGTTTCTGCAATGCTTAACCAGGCATTTAAAGGTTAGTAAAAATTTACTTTAGCCTGCCGTCGTAGCTGGAGTGTTTGTATGGTGGCCAGATCAGATGACAGTTCTTCGGGGCGCGGTATAGAAACGCCTGGGAGCCTGTCTGACTTAGGTGCTCGTTACGAGAGAAAGACCGGTTTGAGGCAGTTTTTAGACTCTTTTGAGGCGAATAGTCATTCTATTAAACACTCTATTCAACAAAAAAGAGCATAGAAAATGACCAAGTCCGGCTTTTTCGCAGTAGGGCAACCCTGAGTCCGACAGGCTCCTTGTGCCCTGAGCTTAAACTATAAGGATCGTATTTTATGTTTGATTGTGACCACCTGATTATTGGTTCCGGCTTTGGCGGCTCGGTAAGTGCCCTGCGACTCACTGAAAAGGGCAATCATGTCATCGTGTTGGAAAAAGGCCGGCGCAGGGAAGATAACGAATTCCCTGACACCAATTGGGATTTTAAAAACTACGTGTGGGAACCCAAGCTGGGTTTGAAGGGCTCAATCCAGTTTTCTGTCACCAGTAAGGTAGGCATCATCCACGGGATCGGTGTTGGCGGTGGTTCCCAGGTCTATGCCAACGTGCATTTTATTCCGCAAAAAAAGACATTTGATAGTCCCTCCTGGTCCCGGATTCGCGATGACTGGTACGATCAGCTGATGCCTTATTATTCCCTGGCGCAACGCATGCTAGGCACAACCCAGAGTGAATATGAAAATATTGCCGATCATACGCTTAAAGCGGTTGCGGACGATCTCGGTCGGGGTGATAGCTATCGATGTGTTGCAACGGGTGTTGTCTTTCCGCAAGAGGATGGTGTTAGAGATAAGAAGATTCCTGATCCCTATTTTAACGGCGATGGACCCGATCGGGTCACTTGCCAATATTGCGCAGCCTGTGGTTTAGGTTGTCGTCATAACGCTAAAAACACGCTAATGAAGAACTATCTGTACTTTGCCGAGCGTAACGGTGCCGAGATTCGGGCTGATTCGGAAGTCACACGAATTGAACCCATCGAGCAAGACGGCAAAAAGAATGGTTCGGCCGGTTATCGCGTCACCATTGAAGAGAGCAAAGAGGGGAGTAGCAAAAGAACCTACTCGCTGACAACTCGTGGTGTCGTGGTATCAGCCGGGGTGATGGGTACCGTCCCCCTGCTCATGAAAATGCGTGATCAGGAAAAAACCCTGCCCGATATCTCACCCTGGTTAGGTCAACAGATCAGAACCAATTCTGAGACCCTGACCACGGCAAATAATCTTGACACCGAAGTCAATGAAGGCATAACCATCAGCTCGTTTTTCTCTGCCGATGACACCACCAATATAGAAGTGAATCGTTTTGGAGATAAAATGGATGCTGCGTGGTTTATCCTGCCTTATGTCCCCATGGTCACGGGCACAGGGTTTACGCGCATCCTCAAATTCCTGGGAAACACGCTGCTGCACCCCGTTAAAACCATGAAAGTGCTTTGGCCGAAAGGTAAGGCGAAATCATCCATCCTGTTTCTGATCATGCAAAGTGGCGAAGCCTTTATCCATTTCGAGTGGCGACGCCGCTGGTATCGCTTGTTCAGGAAAGATATCACCGCCGTACAGAAACCCGGTGATGAACATTTAACGGTCTCTTTTCCTGCGGCAGAAGAAGCGACGCGCATGTATGCCGAAAAACTGGGCGGTGAACCCGGCTCATCATTGGCTGAAATCATGCTTGGCATACCGATTACCGCACATATTATGAGCGGTGTTGCTATCGGTAAAGATGCCCAAAATGGGGTAATTGATGAGTCTGGGGAGGTGTTTGGTTACAAGAATTTGCGGGTGCTTGACGGTTCCATTATCCCCGGTAATCTCGGCGTTAATCCGGCATTAACCATCACCGCCCTGTCCGAGTACTGCATGAGCCGGATACCGGTATTTGATCAACAGAAAGCCGATGCCGTCGAATCGATTCAGTTCTCTGACCCGGTACACAACCAGGTATCGGTATTGAGCAATGAAGAGGCTGAAAAACTGATCAAGTTAGTACCGGCTGGTTAGCGGCAAGCTATAAAGCTGCGTTGACTTCGCCTGTCACTACCCGCCCGGATAGTTTTTCATCAAGGTATCTCGGGCGTATCTGTTTTCTCTCTCTTGACCGGTTTGATGTTAAACACCCTTGAAAGCCGTTGTTATTTTCCGTACGGTTTTTGATAGTCCCCCGGATAATCTCCTTCGGTGGTTCAGTCGTTAGCTGCGTTCTGTGGATGTGTTAAATGGGTTTGGTAGCTGACCTGAATGATCGCTAACCTGAAATGATGAGGTGTCTCCGGGTAAATTCATGTTCACAGAAAATATCCAGCCACCATCGATATTCCAGCAACACTCAAAACATTTAGAAGGTTAATGGATGTTCAAAAATAAACATATTGTCATTACCGGTGGCTCGTCGGGGTTGGGTCTGGAACTGGCGTACAGGCTTGCCGAAGAGGAGGCGAGACTGACACTTATTGCCAGGAATCTGCACAAACTGCGGAAAGCTGAAGCCGCGATAAAACAACGTGTTCCAGATGTTGATATTCAGGTTAGATCCGTCGATGTCTGTAATGAAGATAATATTAATGCCGCAATGAATGAGGTTGCCGAAAGTAATCAGGGCATTGATATTTTGATAAATAGTGCGGGAGTGTTGCGTGAAGGGTATTTTGAAAAAATCCCGATGAGTGATTTCCGCGAGGTGATGGAGATAAACTTTTTTGGCATTCTGCACGCGACCAGGGCTGCGCTACCGTACCTTGAGAAGAGTAAAGGTCGTCTGGTAAATGTTGCATCAGTAGCAGGATTGACAGGAGTCTTTGGTTATACCCCTTATTGTTCCTCGAAACATGCACTGATTGGCCTCAGCGAATCGCTGCGATACGAGCTCAAGTCGAAAGGTATTAGTGTGCATGTTGTATGTCCGGGAGAGTTTGATTCCCCGATGGTTGATGAGCTGGATACTTATCGCACCAACGAGAATAGAGCACATACGCTAACTATCCCAAAGAATAGTGTCGAGGCCATAGCTGTCGATACTCTGGCGGGGATTAGAGCCAACAAATTTATGATCGTTCCAGGTTTTATGGCGCGTATGACGGCCTTTATGATTCGCCACTTTGTAGGTATCGTTCGCAGGATGGGTGATCAAATTGTGGCCAAAGCCCAAAAAAATCAATAAACAGAATGGATCGAAACGGCACAGTGTAAGACCCTGTTGAACAGGCTAATAGCGCTCGCCAGAAGTCAGCACTGCAGGGTTCAGCCAAAACCGGATATCCTCGATGGCCTGCGAAGGATTCTCAGGCTGGATAATTCATGATTTTTTTCATAGGCAATCTTTTGGAAATGTCTTAGGCAACGTCTTAAGCATTGTCTTAAAGAATGCCTTTAAGCAAAAAGTAGTCCAGGAGCCTGTCGGACTCAGGATTGCCCTACTGCGAAAAAGCCGGGTTTGGTCATTTTCTATGCTCTTTCTTGTTGAATAGAGTGACTATTCGCCTCAAAAGAGTCTAAAAA
>JAUXFT010000213.1 GCA_030622755.1 Aestuariirhabdus sp.
ACCTTATTGGTGATGAGAAGTTTTTCTGTTTTGCCAGGTGCACCAAGAGCTTGCGTGGACTTGCGTGATCCAACTGAGGTTTCTAGGTTCATACAGTCTGAATGGTTAACACAACCTGCAATACCCAGTGACCAGACAGGAATAATACTCTGAAACAGTACCCGGCCTACCTAGAGCTCGAACAGCACCGTCAACGACTGGATAACGTCACGCTGATGGAGTTGTTCGAACAACACTCCAACCGCTTCGATGAATTCTCCCTGCAAGCGGCTGGCTGGACACTGGATTACTCGAAAAACCGCCTGGATCATGGCAGCCTGGAGGCATTGCTCGCGCTGGCGGATCAAACCGGTATCGAGGAATTACGCGAGGCCCTGTTCTCCGGGGCACCGGTCAACAATACCGAACAACGCCCAGCCCTGCATACCGCACTACGCAGTGATTCGACAGAACCGCTCCACGTCGATGGTGAAGATATTCGCCCACAGATCCAGTCCGCCCAGACCCGCATTCGTGAAATCTGCGATCAAGTACATGGTCGTCAGTGGCTCGGTTACAGCGGCAAGCCCATTACCGATGTCATCAACATCGGCATTGGCGGTTCGTTCCTGGGCCCTCGTGTGGTCATTCAATCGCTGGATCCCTACAAGCAAGACAACATCAAAATACACTTCATCGCCAATATCGATCCCGGCGATCTGCTGGTAACGCTCAACAAACTCAACCCCGAAACCTCGCTGTTTATTGTCGCCTCAAAATCGTTCGGCACCCAGGAAACCACCTGTAACGCACTGCAGTGCCGCGAATGGATTATCGCTAAGGGTACTCCCGAAACCAGCCTTTCAAAGCATTTCCTGGCCATCACCGCGAATATTCCCAAGGCGGTTGAATTCGGAATCAATCCTGAAAACATCCTGCCGATGTGGGACTGGGTTGGCGGTCGCTATTCGCTATGGTCGGCGATCGGCTTGCCCATCGCACTGGGTATCGGCTTTGACAACTTCGAGCAATTACTGGCTGGCGCCCGGGAGATGGACCAGCATTTTCAGCAAGCGCCGCTAGAGAGCAACATGCCCGTCATCATGGGTTTACTCGGTGTCTGGTATCAAAATTTCTGGGATGCCAGAAGCCACGGCTTGCTGTGCTACAGCTACTATCTGCGTAGCTTCGTGGACCATATCCAACAGCTCGACATGGAAAGTAATGGCAAAAGCATCACCCGTCTCGGCACCTCCCTGGATTATCGCAGCGGTTCTGTTATCTGGGGCGGTGAAGGCTGTAACGGCCAACACGCTTATCACCAGCTGCTGCATCAGGGAAACCAGCACACTCCCGTAGATTTCATCGTGGCGCTGTTAAGCCCTCACTCCGAACTGCAAGAGCAACACCGCATATTAGTCGCTAATGCCTTTAGCCAAAGTCAGGCGCTAATGAGTGGAAAGAGTAGCGACCTCATATGCGCAGAACTTGCAGCCCAGGGACTCGAGCCGACTCAGATAGAAGCACTGCTTCCGCACAAGATCATTCCCGGTAACAGACCCAACAATACCCTGCTTACTCGCACCCTGGACCCTCACTCATTGGGCTCCCTGCTAGCGCTCTATGAACACAAGGTCTTCGTGCAATCGGTGGTCTGGGGAATAAACCCATTCGACCAATGGGGAGTAGAATTAGGCAAGCAGCTAAGCGACACTCTGGGGGATAGGTTACAGGACCCGGAGGCACCGGCGGATCAAGACAGTTCCACCAATGGACTGATCAGGCTCTACCACAGCACTCTCGACTCGTAACCGGCCAGTCTCAGGGCTGCGCAGACGAAAACCGATAACTGACCCGAGAGGCCGAATATGTTCGAGATTGAAAATCACCCGGTAAAGGATTCCATCAAGCAGCGCACCCATATTACGGATGCTCAGTACAAGGAGATGTACAAGCAATCTATCGAGCAGCCAGATACCTTCTGGGCCAACATGGCTAACGAGTTCCTCGAGTGGTTTACCCCCTGGGACAAAGTCTCCGAGTTTGATTTCCACAAAGGTGAAGCAGCCTGGTTTGTGAACGGCAAGCTTAACGTCAGCTACAACTGTATCGATCGTCACCTGGCCACCAAGGCCAACGATACCGCCATCATCTGGGAAGGGGACAACCCGGAAGAAGACGCCAACATCACCTATCAGCAATTGCATGATAACGTCTGCCGCCTGGCCAACGTACTCAAGGCTCGCGGTGTTAAAAAAGGTGATCCCGTCTGCATCTATATGCCGATGATTCCGGAAGCTGCCTACGCCATGCTCGCCTGCTCCCGTATCGGCGCCGTACACTCGGTGGTTTTTGGTGGTTTCTCACCAGAAGCGCTGAAAGATCGTATTCTTAACTCCGACTGTCAGGCGGTCATCACCGCTGATGAGGGCCTGCGTGGCGGCCGACCCGTGCCGCTCAAGGTCAATACCGATACCGCGGTTGCCAACTGCCCTAACGTCCACACCGTATTGGTGGTCAAGCGTACCGGCGGCAACGTTGCCTGGAACGAAGATCGCGATATCTGGTATCACGAGCACACCGAAGCGGCCAGCCCGGTATGCGAACCCGAGCCAATGGATGCGGAAGATCCACTGTTCATCCTCTACACCTCAGGCTCTACCGGTAAACCCAAAGGCGTTTTGCACACCACCGGCGGCTACCTGCTGCAGTCAGCGATGACCCACAAGTACATCTTCGATTACCATCCAGGTGACGTGTACTGGTGTACCGCCGATGTCGGCTGGATCACTGGCCACTCCTACATCGTCTACGGACCCTTGTGTAATGCCGCTACGACATTGATGTTCGAAGGCGTACCAACCTACCCGGATGCATCACGCTGCTGGCAAGTTATCGATAAGCACAAGGTCAATGTGTTCTATACCGCCCCTACCGCTATTCGTGCACTGATGGCGCAAGGTGACGAATTCGTTACCCGCACCGACCGCTCCTCATTAACCATTTTGGGTACCGTGGGCGAACCGATCAACCCGGAAGCCTGGGAGTGGTACTACAACATCGTCGGTGAAACCCGCTGCCCTATCATGGACACCTGGTGGCAGACCGAAACCGGCTCGGTGATGATTACCCCATTGCCCGGAGCCACTGACCTCAAGCCGGGT
This sequence comes from Aestuariirhabdus sp., assembly GCA_030622755.1. GTDB lineage: Bacteria > Pseudomonadota > Gammaproteobacteria > Pseudomonadales > Aestuariirhabdaceae > Aestuariirhabdus. Next base: position 3,144 of record JAUXFT010000213.1, read on the forward strand.
TCAGCCACGCGTCCATTCTTTGGCGTACAGCCTGCGCTGGTTGATCCTGAAGGCAACATCATCGAGGGTGCCGGTGAAGGTAACCTGGTCATCACCTCCTCATGGCCGAGCCAGATCCGTAGCGTTTACGGCGATCATGATCGTTGCATCCAGACTTACTACAGCACCTACCCCGGTTACTACTTTACCGGTGACGGTGCTCGCCGCGACGAAGACGGTTACTACTGGATCACTGGCCGAGTCGATGACGTGCTCAACGTCTCCGGACACCGCATGGGTACTGCCGAGATCGAAAGCGCGCTGGTACTGCACGACGCCGTCGCCGAAGCCGCTATTGTCGGTTATCCACACGACATCAAGGGTCAGGGCATCTACGCCTACATCACCCCGATGCACGACGTGGAACCTTCTGCCGAGCTGGAGAAAGAGTTGCGTGATTTCGTCGCCAAAGAGATCGGCGCGATCGCCAAGCCTGACCACATCCAGTGGGCCGTCGGCTTGCCGAAGACGCGCTCCGGCAAGATCATGCGCCGCATCCTGCGTAAGATCGCCAGCGACGAAATCGACTCCCTCGGAGATACCTCAACCCTGGCCGATCCAAGCGTAGTCGACAACCTGATCGACAACCGCGCAAGCCAGTAAACAACTGAGTAATCAACTGATCGGCACATAACTAAGGGCAGCGCATCACGCGCTGTCCTTTTATCATCTCATTTCAGCAAATACTTCCTCCCAGCCAAAACCTCGATAACCCCTCAGCTATAACCCTGATACCGGTTTTTTATCCTGCCAGCAAAGAACTGTCACAACAGTCAAAAACAACTATTGGCTCGCCTTGTGCAACCCGCTATAATCCTCCGCTCTTTTAGGGCCTTTAGCTCAGTTGGTTAGAGCAATCGACTCATAATCGATTGGTCGCTGGTTCAAGTCCAGCAAGGCCCACCATAGTTACCGAAAAAGGCTGATCCGCGAGGGTTGGCCTTTTTTGGGTACTGATTAGTAGCGCTGTCAATGTTATTTACATATTGTTTTTTTGTAGAATTCAATTTTTAATAAATACTATATATATCACCCTATTACGTATCTTGGTATAAGCTTTGCTTTCTTTGAAATGATAGATTCTATTGACAGGGATGGCTGTAATGAAAAGATGGCTTTTTTTACTTGTTGGTATTCTGGGATTTATAGGTTCGGCCAATGCTACCGTGATTACCTTTGATGGAAATGGCGTGCTCAGTGATGAATTTCCTGCGGGTTATACGGGTATTGGTGATACATACAAGCAAGGCGGTTACACTTTTACGGTAGGTATTGGCGGTCATTTTGATCTTATGAATGCGGACGGAATAATCTTGCATGACAGTAGCAATTTAGGTATTCCGGTTGATAATTATGCGTACCTTAGTTTCTCAGGCGGACCGTTTGATTTAGCCTCATTTGTTTTCACTTTGAAGCCTGGTGACATGATTACCAATTTGACGCCTTTAACCTCATATGGTGTTGGCATTCAGGAGGTTAACCTGAACGGTTTGACGTGGGCTGCTTTTAGCGCTGTTAACCTTAGAGTTGGTGGTCTACCGAACGAATTATAGATCGATAATATAACTGTTACGGCATCGTCTATTCCTGAACCTTCTGTTCTGGCGTTGTTCGGGTTGGGTCTGGCAGGACTCATGGTTTCAAGAAGAAAGAAAAGCAACTGATCTAACTTTAATGATTATCTTAAAACCTTGGTTTTATACCGGGGTTTTTTATGCGTATGAACAAAATAAAGGCGGGTGAAAAACTAAAGAGTCTGATCTTGCAATTATATGTGCAAACTGCCATCGAGCAGTTCATCGTATAAATTAAGTTGACCCATGGTCAGATCTACTGAAGTTTCATGGCAAGTTATAACAATCACCCTCAAGGCGACGC
>JAUXFT010000064.1 GCA_030622755.1 Aestuariirhabdus sp.
ACATGGCTACGATCCGACTTCATGGCGCGATTGGCTGAGTTACCTCGCGTTGTCGGTGTAAAGGACGCCACTGGAGACCTTTCACGCCCCTGCTTTGAGCGTCAGATTATTGCTGATGAATTTTGTTATTTATCGGGTGAGGATGCTACGGCAGTGGCCTATAACGTCAGCGGCGGTCGTGGTTGTATCTCGGTAACTGCCAATGTGGCGCCTGCACTCTGTGCGCAGATGCAGCGGGCCTGTCTGGACAAGAATTATGCTCTGGCAAGCCAGATACAGGATCAACTGATGCCGCTGCATCAGGCATTGTTCTGTGAGCCCAGCCCTGCTGGCGTGAAGTTTGCAGTGTCCTTGTCAGGACGTTGTGATGCGTATTGTCGTTTGCCCGCGGTGCCTCTATCGGTAAGCAGTAAGCAGCGCATTCGTGAGGCGATGGAGGGGCTTGGATTGCTCGGATAGCCTTATGTTGAAAGGGTGTTGGCATGCCCGTAATGGTAATAATGTTTTCCTTTCAATAGTGGCCTTGCTTTGGTGCCTGCGGTTAAGTGTTGCCGTTAAAGCTGAGACCTGTTTATAGAAAAAGCTCGGAGGTCACTTAATTGAAATGAGTTTGTGGCTGGGGATTTAGATCATTTAATTACTAACAGGTAGCCATTGATAAACATTGCGTATTGGTGAATTCCCCCATCTCCATTTATACCTACAGTTATGGCCAAGCAAGGCCATAACTGATTTTCAGTGGGCGGATTTATCTGCAAGGTGACAATTATGAGCAAGCGTATTGTCCTGTTTTTTGATGGCAGCTGGAGCAATTTCAGGAGCCAGAGCCAGCCAGGTAATGTATCCCGACTGATGAGTATGATGGCCTCATGTGATGAAACCCAGGCCGCAGAACAATCGATACAGTTAAGTTATTTTGATGACGCTAACGCAAACTCCCTGAGTTTGAAAAATCTGAGCGGAGCTGGTCTGTATCAGAGCCTTGAGCGTTGTTATCGCTATCTGGCGACGCATTACAGCCAAGGCGACCAGATCTATTGTTTTGGCGCCAGTCGTGGTGCTTATCATGCACGGCATTTATGCGGCATGCTGGATCAGGTGGGCTTACTTCCTGTTGATGGCCTGTACAGATTCAAACGTGTTTACAGGTTGTACCGAGCGCAGTTGCACCGCTCATTAACGATCAGTGAAGCGCAAAATTTACACAGATATACATGCGATGCTGAATTCCCTGAGATGCGCTTTCTTGGCGTCTGGGACACCGTTGGAGGTGAGGGTATTCCTCTGCCCGGAATCATGGAAATAAGCGCCTTTTTCGGCAGTGGATTGGGTAAACAGCATGGCGTTCCGGGCGTTCAAATCGCCCGTCAGGCATTGGCTCTGGATGAGCGACGTAGCACCCTGACTCCTTCCCCCTGGGTCAATAATGGTCGGCTGTTTAATTGTTTCCAGGATATTTCGCAGCAGTGGTTTGCGGGCAGTCATGCAGATGTGTGTGGAACAGGCGACGGTTATCTGGGTGATCGCAGTTTGTTGTGGATGGCAGGGGAGGCAGAGCAAGCAGGCGTTACTCTGCGCGATGGCTCTTTACAGGCACTTCGTGATCGGATTATCGGGCTGGAGCGTGAGAGTGAGGCAATGAATATTATTCGTGGCCATAGTCCACAGGTAACCAATGAGTACAGTGGGTTTTACCGGCAACTGGAGCGGCTGGGATTAAATCCAATTGCCAGATCCGTGGGCTGGCGACAACGTTCCGATATCTCACGCGAGCCCATTATTGAAGAGACGATACATTCGAGTGTCGATGATCTGTTCAGGTTAAAACATGGATTTTATCGACCAGGGAACCTGTTGAATGCCTTGGCTGGCTCACAGGTTGAATATGCGCAAGGCTACGCGGAACAGTATGGTTCCTGCTGGTATCGGGAGAGTGAGCGGCGCAATAATGGCCGTAAGCCTTGCCTTGAAATGGTTGAGGTTGATCGTGATGAGGCGCATTACGATTGCCAGGTATTTGATCGCTCTGATAGCGGTGTGGGTATCCGCTTCAATGGCGTATTACGTCAGGGCGAAGTCGTTAATCTGAAGGAATATACCGAACGACGCCGCGCCCATGTTATGTGGGTTCATGATGACCGTGCGGGGCTGGCTTTTGCGGCCTGAGCCCCGCTCTCTTTCGGCTAGCCTGTCACCTTGCGTAACAGGGCGCGGCTGATCATACGCACCTTGGTATTCAGGGGCATACGTTTAAGATTGGTGCTTACGGCGCCGCTAGTGAACCTCGAGGCTTTGCTGTAGTCCACGTGCACATCGAGGATAACAGGACGTCCCTGTTCACAAAGTTCGAGTGCGCGATTGAGCTGACTATCAACCTCTGCATTATTTTGCATGGAGAGGTATTCGACACCCGTCGCTATTGCTACGCCTTCGATATTGAGTTTACCGAGCACCGAGCAGGTTTTGCGGTTATAGGGAATCTTTTGTGCCTGGGCAATCTGTGATAGCTCGCCATCATTGAACACAACAAATAACGCGTTAGTGCTGAGTGAGTTGGCGGTTACCAACTCCATGCAGGTCATCATAAAGGCGCCATCGCCAATGATGCCGACAACCTGCTGGTCAGGATTTGCCAGTTTGGTCGCTATGGTTGCCGGTACCGCGTAACCCATGCAATTGAAATCAGTCGGTGAAATAAAATTACCCACCTTATGAATCGGCATGAGTTCTGCCGTAAGAAAAGTATGGTTACCATCGTCCGCCACGACAATCGCGTCATCATTGAGCTTATTACGCAGGCTGGTAAAAAATTTTGCCGGGTTAACCCGGTCACCACTGTCGTGCGCCAGCCATTCATCGAGGTAGGCTTTTTTGTCCGCGGCGATCGCTTGCTGTAATGATGGCTCAGTCGCTGGAGCCGGCAGCGCTTCGAGCTTTTCCAGTAAACGATCAAGCACCTGAGCAGAATCGCCGGCGATGGCGACGGTGGCTGGATAATTGTTATTGAGGACATCCGGGTTGATATCAATATGAATCAACTGTTCCGGCACCGGGGCGCCATAACTTCCGGTTGCGATTTCGCCGAAACGGGTACCGACGGCGAGTAAACAGTCGCAATTGGCAAAGGCGTTTTCTGCCGCGGGAACCGAATGAGGACCAAAGCTCATGCCCGTGTGCAGGGGATGGTCGGCAGGAAATGCGCTGAGTCCCTGCAATGTCGTGGCAACGGGAGCATTGATCCGCTCAGCGATAGCGGTGGTCTGGTCAGCGGCGCCGATGGCTCCCCAGCCAATAAACAAGCCGGGGTTTTTTGCGCTGTTGAGTAGTTCGGCGGCGCGTTGCAGTGCCTCATCATCAATGCTGGCGTCCGTTGCTGGCGTGGAGGCCTGATAGGTTGGTAACTCGTTTACTTCACCTTTATCGAGCTGGATATTAACCGGAATTTCGACAAATACCGGACCGGGTTCTCCGCTGGTGGCAAGTTTGTAGGCCTCATAGATGATTGGGATAACCTCGCTATGCTGCTCGACTATCCAGGTTCCTTTGGTAATGGGTTCCAGCAGTTTGTGCTGATCCATGTCGTGCAGTTGGTAACGATAATCGGAGTTGTTGCGAATACCTCCCGCAACGACCAGCATCGGAATGCCATCCAGAAAGGCTTCGCCAATTCCGCTGGCTGCGTGGGTAACCCCGGCGGCAGGTACGATCAACATGGTACCAATGTGATCGCTGGTACGACTGATGGCATCAGCCATAAATGCACCACAACCTTCATGCGTCACCAGAACCGGAGAGATCTGTTGTGACTTGTTAAGTTCGTCATAGAGTTCGGTGTTGTGCACTCCGGGTATACCGAAAGTATGGGTCACTCCAATTTGCTCGAGGGCGTAACGTGCGAGCCATGCGCCAGTTTTTTTCATGGTTTATTTCCGTTATCTGTTGTGGTTATTTATAGCAGTAATCTGTTGCAGTTGTCTGTTGCTGGAATGGGGCTCATGAATTCTGTGAGATGTCTGCGGCCGCAGTGCGCGCCGTGAGGATGCAGCCAGGCAAAAAGGTACCTTCGAGGGAGCGGAAACCATTTGCACCGCCACCACCGAACCCTGCGGCTTCACCTACCGCATAGAGACCAGCCATAACGTCCCCCTGGTTATCCAGTATCCGGCTTTGCAAATCGGTTTGTATGCCCCCCAGGCTTTTCCTGCTGATCAGGTTGAGCTTGATAGCAATCAAGGGTCCTCCAGCCGGGTCGAGTAACGGCTTGGGTTTGCATGTTCGCACTTTGTCGGGGCGCCAGTTGCGTGCATGCGCTATGCGCCGAAGCTGATCGTCATCGTGGAAGGCTGTCCCGCGTTTAACCTGATCATCGTATTGATTGACCATGCTGTTGAGGTTGGCGTAATCGACATAGGGCTGATCGGTTATGGAATTCATTTTATTAACCAATTCCTGTAGTGATTCGGCCACCAGGAAATGATCGCTTTCTGTCTGCATCTGCTTAATCAGGCGGTGATTTCCCAGAACGGTTTCTTTCAGGAAACTCACAAGATTGCGGTCACGCATGTGGACATTATGTTCACTGCCGGAAATGGCGAATTCCTTGATGGCAATACGCCAGTTAAGCAGATGCCAGGTCCAGGGTTTTTCCTGTTCGCTGACACGCTGGCATAAAAAGTTGGTATCGAAACCGGTCACCAGTGGTTGTGGTCCGATGCGTTCCCCGCGATGGTTGAGCCATAACGCCGATTTGCACGGCACAAGGCTCAGGCCGTGCCCTGGGAAATGTGGTTTTGGGTGAGGAATGCCCGCAGCATAATTCCACATCTTATCGATCTGGTTGAGGTTGCCGCCAAGCTGCTGCACGCGATCATGCATGACGCCATCGGCAAAAGGGTTTGCCCCATTGAGGATTACGCTGGGTGGTTTGCCCCAGGGTCGATACCAGTTTTTGCGAACGCGTTCGATGCTGCCATTAATACCGCCGGTGGCGACGACAACCCGTTCAGCGCTGATCTTAAATGCCTGGTTGTCAGGCTCAATAATACCGCGGCAACCCCGTTCATTCTCGTCATAGATGAGATCGGTGACCTGGTGTTGATGCAAAATAGTAAGTTTGCTCGCGTTGCTATGACTGCGCAGTTTAGCAATCAGGGTTTCTACCAGGTGCCATCCGGTCCCCCACATCATGTGATAGCGAGGCACTGAATTTCCAGGCGTGTAGAGGCCCCGCTCTACCCAGTTTACGGCGGGGAAAAATCGTAGACCGTGACCGATCAGCCAGTGATAGACCATCTCCAGCGAGTTGTCGGTATAAAATTTAGCCCAGGCTTTTGACCAGCGGTCATCCTCCGGGAAATTGGCATAACTGTGCCAGTCTCTTAGTGCTAATTCCGGCGAGTCTTTTATCCCCATGCGTTTTTGCAAGGGCGTGCCTATCAGGGCCATGCCTCCAAATGCCCATCGAGCAAGTCCGCCAAGACGCTCGGGTGTGTCTCTGTCAACAATCATTATGTCGAGATTATGGTCGAGAAGCTCCAGAGCGGTGGCCAGTCCCGCGATGCCTCCACCAATGACCAGCGTATGACAGTGATGATGATCTTTCATGCTCTTACCCCGTGATTGTATTAAATTAGTATGATTCAGTAATCGGTAGAGCGCGATAGTAAAAATAGCCTAAAGAAGGTGATGAATACTTTGATCTCATGACGTGATTTGGAATGATTGAAGGCATAAACTGGGGGAGTAGCAATAACTCACTGATAAATAAGTACAATAAATGGTGCTGTTGAACGTGAAAGATCTGGATGGATTGATTGGTCGGCTGTATCGCGCCACTTCGCGAGTAAGCCTTGAAAATTACCGGGACTGGGCGCTGAGTCAGCTCAAGGAACAGCTGCCATTTGATGCGGCACTTTGGAGTAGCGGCCATACCAGTACCCGGAGATTACACACCCATACCTTACAAGGTGTTCCCCGACAACTTGCCGATGACCTGATTGCACTGAAAGATATCAATCCGCTGACAAAGGTTTTACTGGAGCGCATCGGCGAGCCGGTCGATATGGCCGAGGTGCTCGATGATGAACAGTTCTATGCGTCAGAAATTTATCAACGATGTTTTCAGCCCCGGGGGATAAAGCGAATTCTCAGTTCCCTGCACATAGACTCCCGCAGTGGATTGATGACGCTATTAACGCTGTATCGTTTTTCGAGAGAACAGCCGTTTACTTCGCGGGATAAAGCGATCCAGCAAAGAATGCTTTTTCACTTGCTGAACGCAGCGTCGCATAATTGTTTGCTGCATCTGGATCGGCACCAGCCGGCGACGCCGAGCAGTAGTACTGCGCTTTGTGATCAGCATGGGATATATCATGAGGTGCAACAGGATTTTCTCGATACCATGGAGCAATGTTTCCCTGGTAAAGAGGTGAGTCGTTTACCCTTCTCCCTCGATGATGGGGATCGAATGTTGGCTGAACAGGGTTTCTGTATGCAGCAAGAAGCGATCGGGGATCTTTATTGTGTGGATGTATGGCCGCAGGGCCCGATGGATCTTCTAACCTTGCGCGAACGGCAAGTGGTTGAGGCGCTATGTCAGGGGCAAACGTTCAAGGTTGTAGCGAGAACCCTGGGTCTCGCGCCATCGACGGTATCCAATCACCTGTATCGGATTTATCAAAAACTCGGGGTGGCAAGTCGCAACGAATTGGCCACACTGGTGCTGGGAAACAGGCCCGCACCGGGCCATGAAAGCGAGTAAGGGTTAACCCCTTTTGTTAAAGCAGGTTCTGTTGTTGTTCGAGTTCTTCCTGGGCCAGCATCCACTTTTCTTCACACTGAACGCTTTCAGCATTACAGCGCGCTTGCTGGGCGAGCAGTTGCTTCAAACGCGCCTTGTTGGCCTCTTCATAGAGTTCTGGTTGGGCTAGTTCGGTCTCGACCGCCGAGAGTTGGTTTTGTAGAGCATCGAGCTTCTTTTCTAACTGTTGTAACTGGTTTCGCAGTGGTGCCAGCTTCTTTCGCAGCTCGGCTTCCTGACGTTTTTGCACTTTGCGATCGATATTGGGTGTTGTTTCAGCTTCAACCACTTGTGGCACGTTACTCTCGCGTCGCTGTTTGGATAACCAGTCGCTGTAATCATCGAGATCACCGGAATAGGGTTGAATCTCCCCCTGATCGACCAGCAGTAATTCATCGGTGGTGTTGCGAATAAGGTGACGATCGTGGGAAACCAGAATCATCGCTCCCTGGTATTCATGCAGTGCTAACGTCAGTGCGTGACGCACCTCCAGATCCAGATGGTTGGTTGGCTCATCCAGCAATAATAAGTTGGGTTTTTGCCAGGCAATGATCGCCAGGGCAAGGCGCGCCTTTTCTCCACCGGAAAAGTAACCGATGGCATCCGACGCTTTATCACCACGGAAATTAAATCCACCAAGAAAATCGCGCAATTTTTGTTCAGTAGCCTGGGGTGAAATTCTTTGCAAGTGAAGTATAGGGCTGGCCAGATCGTCGAGGGTGTCGATCTGATGTTGGGCGAAATAGCCCACGCTCAGATGTTCTCCGCCGGTACGATCACCTTGCAGGGGCGCGAGCTCACCTGCAAGTGCTTTAATCAGGGTAGATTTACCCGCGCCATTAGCGCCTAACAGACCAATAGCGGTACCTGGATGGATGCTGAGATTAATGTTTTTCAACTGTACGGAATCGCCGTACCCCAGAACAACCTTGTTGAGTGTTAGCAAGGTTGAAGATGTTTTTTCGGATTCAGGAAAGCGGAAATTAAAGGGGGAATCGACATGAGCCGGAGCGATCTCCTCCATGCGAGCAAGGGCTTTAATTCGACTTTGTGCCTGGCGAGCTTTAGTGGCTTTTGCCCGAAAGCGTCGGATGTAATCTTCAATGTGCGCGCGCTGCTGAACCTGTTTTTCATGTGTTGCTTGCTGTTGGGCCAGTTGTTCGGCACGAAGACGTTCGAAGGCGCTGTAATTACCGCGGTATAAGTTGATGCCACGACGTTCAATATGGGCAATATGGTCGGTGGTACTATCGAGAAAGTCCCGGTCGTGAGAAATGACCAGCAGGGTGCCATCGTATTGCTTTAACCAGTTTTCCAGCCATAGAATCGCATCAAGATCGAGGTGGTTGGTTGGTTCATCAAGCAGCAGGAGTTGAGAGCGCTTCATGAGCGTGCGCGCAAGATTGAGCCGCATACGCCAGCCACCGGAAAAAGTTTTTACGGTGCGAGCCAGCTCGTTGCTGCTAAAGCCGAGACCTCGGGCCAGCTTTTCGGCACGAAGTGCGGCGTTGTAACCATCAATGCTTTCGAGTTCTTCATGCAGCGGCGCAATCAGATGATGTGACTCCTGACGCTCTGCATCAAGCAGCCGCTGTTGAATATCACGCAGAGATTGATCGCCGTCGATGATGTACTCAAGCGCATTGCGTTCGAGAGCGACAATTTCCTGCTCCATGTGTGCAATATCGACATTAGCAGGCAGATACAGCTCACCCGCATCGAGTTGCAGTTGCCCTCTCAACAGGGCGAATAATGATGACTTGCCACAACCATTTGCCCCGATAAGTCCGACATGATGACCCTGATGAATGGTCATAGATGCCCCTTCGAGGAGAGGTTTTCCTCCTCGGAGCAACTCAATGTTTTTTAAGCGGATCATGATCGGATGGTCTCAAATTATAGAGCGGGGCGTCTGTAGAGTATAAAACGTTACAGGCAACAAAAAAGGGGATTACGCACCTCTTATAAAGGTACGATTATAAATGATGCATTATGCGTCAGTTGCTGGATCAAACACAGAACGGGTTTGTTCGGGCGCATTAATTAATCATTAGGTAAACCCTCGGCTATGCCGGGGGTCATTTAATTTCAACGGCGGGTTGTGGGGCTGCCTCAGGCTCAAATACTATTTCTTTGGCAGGAGCAGCGACTTCTGCAGGTTGTTTGACCGCTTTCGCCTTGGTTTTTTCTTCACGTAATGTTTGTTTGCAGGCTTTATCTGCTGCGCGTTTTTTTGCAGTAGCGGCTTTTTCTTTTTCGGCCGGTTTAGCCTTCTTTTCTTGCTGCTTTATAAAGCCCAGCTGAAATTTTTCCGCCGTAGCTCGCTGGGCGTTCAATAACTTTGGTTGTGCTTTATAAGCTTGTCAGGTTTTCACTGGCTTCGACAGCCTTCGATTTGGCCTCAAGGATATCCTGTTGAATATGCTTGAGGGTATCTTTGGCTTTTTGTAATTGATTCTGTGTGGCAACAATTTTGCGGGTGCGTTTTTTTTTGCGAACTGTCTGTAAACGTTTTTGTGCTTTACCTGGCTTGGTTTTCAACTTGGCTACTGCCGCGATATTTTTTGCAGTGCTTTTTTCCAGATCGGCCAGTTGTTTTGCACGTGCCTTATCGAGTTGAGCGTTCAGTTTTTCGACCTGGGATTCTAGAACAGTAACCGGATCGATGTTTTTTGCGATTACCTTCGTGTTGATTTTTTTCGGGGCTGATTTTTTGGCAATTGCTTTTTTAGCCAGAGGTTTTTTTGTCGCAAGTTTTTTTAGCTGTATATTTTAGTCGAAGATTATTTGATGGCAGGCATAATTAATCCTATACGAATTTACAAATGGATAAAAAGACCTGCGCATTATACCAATTGAGGGATCAAGATCCAGTTTAAGAGGGCGCAATAAAACCGCTATAAATGAGCACACCAGAGTGCTCGATAACTAACAGTTATTAACTGGCCTGTACCTTTTGAATCTGCAAACTATCGATCCAGGAAATAATGGGTGACCAATCGGTAAGATCTGCCTGCGTGTGGCGTCTTCGGATTTCATGAACCCCTAACCCCAGCTCTGCTGCGGCGACGTAGTTTTGCGTGTCGCGCAGTGTGCTCAGGTAAGGAATAGACAGGGCGTTCAAAAACAGTTTGAGCTTCTCATGACTCAGGGTATTTCGCCTGACCCGATTGGCGATTACGCAAATTCTTCCCGGCTGTTGTAGGTGTTCGGGGGTGAGCATAATGGTTTTGATAAACGTAGCGGCAGCATGAATATCGATAGAGGAAGGTAAAACTGGAACAAGAATCAGATCGGCTTGGCGGATAAGGGGGCGAAGCTCGGGCTCAGAGATTGCGGCAGGGGAGTCGATAATCATTTTATCGCAATCCTCGGGTAATCTGAGTTGCCAGCTACGTGTCTGGTTCAGTGTGTGAGGAGTGCAGGCATTAATGCCTTTGATGGTAGAAATATCTTCAGGACGTTGTTTGAGCCATTGATGGCTTGAGCTTTGGGGGTCTTTATCGTAGAGAACAACCGATTCTCCCAAACTGGCGTAATAGGCTGCCAGGTTTGTCGCGACGGTTGTTTTTCCGCTACCGCCTTTGGCGTTAGCAATTAATATTTTGAGCGGTGATCGTTGCTGATAACTGACCATAGAACTCCGTTCTCGCTTATTAGGCGCTTTCCTGCACCGAACTTTTAGTATGAGACATTATCAGCCAACAGGATAGTGTGTATTGCTCGTGGTATTGATTGCGAAACAGTTGCGTTCCCTACCTAATTAATGAATCATGGCCTCTTTTTGGCGTAATGCCTCCTAATATTTTGACGGGATGACTACATGAAATTAAAGAGCCTTGTTGCTGCTGTTGCATTGGCTAGCGGTTTCTCTGCTGGCTTGATGGCAGAAGAGTTGACTACTGATAGCCAGAAGTTGAGTTATAGCCTGGGTGCTATCATGGGTGAGCGTCTCAAAGCTGATTTCGAAACTCTGGATGCCGACGCTTTGGTTCAAGGACTTAATGATGGTCTTGCCGGAAACGAAGAGATGGCGTTGACTCGCGAGCAGATGGTTACTGCAATCCAGAAAGCTCAGGAAGACGCGCAGCAACAAGCGCAGCAGCAACAGATGGAGATGGCCGGCAAAAACATGGAAGCGGGTCAACAGTTTCTCGATACCAATGGCAAGAAAGATGACGTGATGACCACAGAGTCTGGTTTGCAATACAAAGTGCTGACCAAAGGTGAAGGCGAGATGCCAGCCGAAGGTAGCCGCGTTACTGTTCATTATGAAGGTAAACTGCTCGATGGAACCGTTTTTGATAGCTCCTATGAGCGTGGCGAAACCACCCGGTTTGGCGTTACTCAAGTGATTCCCGGCTGGACTGAAGCGCTTCAGTTGATGTCCAGGGGTTCAGTGTGGGAAGTGTATATTTCTCCTCAGTTGGCCTACGGTCCGGGCGGTATCCCTGGAAAGATTGGTCCAAATGAAGTCCTGGTATTTAAAGTCGAGCTAGTAGATTTCGAATAGGATCAGAGTTTTAAACAGATATAAAAAAAGGGCCATCAGGCCCTTTTTTTATATCTGTGTTGATATCGCTTGAAGCTGTATTTTGTCGCTCGCTAAACAATTGCTGATGCTTAGGAGGCGACCAGTTCCTGATGAGCGGTATGAAGAGTCTGAATCAGTTGATCTTCGAGAGAGAAGCGTTCTTCAAGAAGTTCACCGATCCTGGAGAGTTCGCTGGTAAGGTCAGCTGCTTGCTGTTCACAATGCTCAGTGGTGTCATAGCGATCGTTGAAAGCAAGACAGATGTTGGTGATTTCTTCTATCCGAGGATAGATACGCTTTAACAGTTGTATCCCTTCGTCATCATTGAACTCCTTGGCCTCTGCTGCCAGTTGTTCATACACTTCAAAGTGACCGGCTGACGTATAGTCCAGTAAAATCTGGCAAAAGCGTTGGATGCGGATCGGCAGGGGTATGGAATTGTCTTCCCGGAAACCATTGATACCATCGGTTTCACAATAGAGCACAATCAGGTGTTGTCTTTCGTTAAGCCAGCGGTCAATGATGTCTGATACACCACCCCAGCGTTCCTTGGCTGATTTACAACTTTCCAACATAGCACTTCCCCTACATGCTGCTCGCAGTCATTTGCGAATAGGTAATTTCCCTGTACTTGGTGTTAGGTTATTCGAGGCTGATGTGAGGAGCAAGTGTTAAAAAGTCTAATTTATTGATGTCGCCGCTTGATACGGTCGTTTGAAAAATCGAGTGACGCAAACTTTGCTATATGCAAAGGGTTTCGGTCACTATTCCAAAATCGGATATATTAAAAACCAATTTTTTAATAGTTAATTGGTATATAAATCAGGCGTGAAATCAGGAAAAAAGACGATCCTCAGGACGAGGACGTAACAGTTCCAATAATGCGAAAAGGGCAAAACCGGTAAAAGCCACCAACGTCCAACCGGGAATACTCAAACCAAGAAATACCCATTGCACCTCGGCACAATCACCGGTTCCACTGAGCATGAATGTCAAAACTTCCGTGAGAGGGAAGCTTTCCAGCATATAATCCAGCGGAGGGGCGCATGCAGGAACTTCATCTTCGGGCAGGTTTTGCAACCAGAGCTGGCGAATTGCCAAAGCCATGCCGGAGATGGCGGTTACAACACAGATCGCCGAATAACGCCGGTAGCCCTTACTGCCAGGGTTATGCAGTGTGGCCAGAAGAAAAAGCACGCCCAGCGTCATGACGACAATACGCTGCATGATGCACAGGGGGCAGGGCTCCAGCCCCATCTGATGCTCCATTACCAGGGCCGTGCCGATCAGCCCGAAGCAGCAAAGAGTCGCTAGTAAAAACAGAGTACGTGAGCGGGGGAGGGTCATACCGGAACAGTTCCTTGAAGATGGCGTTGGTGATTATGGAAATCAGGGTTTTTGTTGTTAGCGGCTCATACTAAAGGCTGCGCCGATATAATTCAAAGGCGTGCTAATCCATAGGGTCTGGAAGTGATCTGGAACACATTGCCGGGGTATTTGTGAGCGGTTTTATGGGGCGGTTTTTGGGCCGATCAGGGTTGTGGATAGTCGAGAAGTTGACGAGCTTGCTGTTGCAGCAGGGGATAAAACTCGTGAAAGTCTTGCGATAATTCCTGCTCGCACTCTTCGAGAGCAGGTATCAGCGCTACCAGGGCCTGCGGGTCGCGTAAGCGTAAAGAGACGCGTTCGAGTGCGAGGTTGATGATGCCGCGATCATGATAACTGTGCAGAATACGGTGTTCCAGCATACGTTGTGAAAACGTCTGGGCACGCTCCGGGAAACGGTGCTGGTGTTGCTCCAGCTCGGAGTAACAGTGATCGCAAAACTCAGTGAAATTTGCGCTGTAATATTCGTCCCAACGGGTTGCCAGAAAATGGTCAAACAGCAGGTCAATGGCGATCCCGCTATGGCGCCTGTGGCGTTCTCCCAGGCGTAAACGACTTCGGGTAACCAGCGGGTGTTGATCGGTAAAGGAATCAATGAGCCGATGTTGGCGTATACCCTGTTCTGTGAGTGTACCGTAGGTTCCCTTCAGAGACCCCTTGACGAAGTCTCCCAGAAAACTGCCAATACGGTGCTCTTCCAAATCCCCGGCGAGAGCAAAGTGCGCCAGATAGTTCATTTATGTGACGGCCGTTTCGACGCCAGCCAAAATGCTTCAGTCTTGCTGGAAGTATTGCTCAAGGTACTCTTCAAAGCTCAAGGTATCCTGTTGTTCTATTTCCAACTGATCAGAAATTGACTGTTTAGCCTGTTGCTGGAACTGCTGAATCTGCTCCTCGGTGAGATGGCAGGTACTGAAATTTTGACGATGTTGCAGAGCCGTTTGTACACCAAATTCGATAAATGATTGCTGATTATCGCGTAGCGTTTGCAACACGCGCGCTGAAGGAGTCTGCTCCGGATTGTTAATTTTCGTCATCTGGGCCAAAACACTTGCACCGTAATGGCTGGATCCGTGAGCCCGATCAAGCAGCGTAGCTGCACCACTGATTTGCGTGAGTAATCGCTCCCCCCAGACCGCTAGCTCTATGGGTTGCTCCTGACGGCTTAACTCCAGTCCGGGCTTACGCCCCTCGCTAACCACTAGTTGAAAGTTCCTGTTTAGTGCTTCGCATTCGCTGTCTGTGATAGCAGGGCTGTCGGCCAGGGCGCAGAAAAGCAGGAAGGCATCGAGGAAATGGCTTTGTTCTGAGCTGATGCCCAGGGGGACAAAGGGATCAAGGTCGAGACAGCGTACTTCTATGTATTCAACTCCGCGAGAGCTCAGCGCGCAAACCGGTTTTTCACCGCTGAGGGTGATACGTTTCGGCCGAATACTGCTGTAATACTCATTTTCTATCTGTAGCAGGTTGGTGTTGAGTTGCAGATAGTTGCCCTGCTCATCTTTCAGTCCCAACTCCTGATATGCAGGGTACGGTGTGCTGATGGCTTTACGCAGGGTTGCGGTATAGGTGTCGAGGCCGTTGAAACAGATATTGAGGCTGGATTGAGCGTCGCTTTGATAGCCCAGATCGCTCATGCGTAAAGAGGTCGCATATGGCAGGTATAACGTATCGGCATCAAGCTCCTGAAGATGGTGCGGGCGAGATCCCAGGAAGCTTTTGCTGAGCGCAGGAGAAGCACCAAACAGGTACATCAATAACCAGCTGTAACGACGAAAATTACGAATCAGGCTGAAATAACCATCTGATTGGAGGTCTTGTAACGAGCGGTCATCAGTGTGCTCCTGGTGGAGTAATTCCCAGAAACCAGCAGGTAGCGACAAATTGTAATGAATGCCGGCTATGGTCTGCATCGCCTTGTCATAGCGGTTGGCGAGGCCTTCACGATAGACGGCTTTCATGCGGCCAACGTTGGAGTTGCCATAATGGGCAATGGGAATGCGGGCGTTGCCTTCGAGGACGGAAGGCATGCTGTTAACCCACAGCATTTCGTTGCCGATCTGGTGATAGGTATAACAGTGCAGTCTGCGCAGATGATCCAGCGCCTCCTGAACATCCGTATAAACGGGCGTGATGAACTCGAGCAGTGCTTCAGAGTAGTCAGTCGTAATGCTGGGATGGGTTAACGTGGATCCCAGCGCTTTGGGGTGGAGCTCTTGTGATAAACGCGCATCAGCCGTAGTGCGCAGGCTCTCTTTCTCGATACCGTGCTGAATTTTGGTCAGCAGTTCGAGCGCAGCAGGCTGTGTAAAGAATTGTAGCGTTTGCTCGGTTAACTGTGCCAAAGCGGTGATCCTCGTAAAAGTGCAAAGTATGGGATAACGATTGAAGAAAGGCGAGTCATCAGCACTAGCGTTTCACATCGGCGCTAGTGATAAGGGCAAAGGTGGCGCTGGATTTGGCCATTAATAGACCATCTTGTTCCACACGGGCTTCGAGGACGGCGGTTCGGGAACCCAGGTGAATTACTTCACCGTAGCAATCAATGATGCCGTCATGAACGGCACGAATGTAGTTGATCTTGCTCTCAATAGTAGCGGTTGAGTAGCCATCCTGAATTTTTGAAAACAAGGCAACACCCATCGCCGCATCGACCAGGGAAAAGATCGCGCCGCCATGAGTGACGCCGTTAAAGTTTCGGGTGAAAGGGGCCGTTGTCAGTTGCAGGTGACTATTGCCATTAGCAACGCTGCAGTAACGGA
>JAUXFT010000156.1 GCA_030622755.1 Aestuariirhabdus sp.
GCAATTGATATTGACTTAAACCGATGGGCGACAACAAGCTTCACTTGCTTTTCATGACATATTCTAGAAACCATTCTTTGCTGCTTGAGCTTTAGCCCCCTTAAATCCTTAGACGTTTGCTCAAGGAAGATCACTTCACCGCCAACCATCGTCTCAATAACAGGATCGGCCTTTCCGGTTAAGAAGACGGTAGTAACTTGGAAATCGGCACCATCAAACAGCCGAGCCCATTGCCTGGCTACATCCCCAAACGGTGCATCGTGGCCATGACAAAGCTGTAATACCCTTTTAGCCATTGACTGTTAACCTTCTGTTATTGGTTCATCCAGGTGAGCAGGGAAATCACCTTTCACCACCAGGATATCTTCCATAATCAAATATTGAAGATCGGAGCCAAAGAACATATTCAGCGCATCGGTCGGTGTGCAGACTACCGGCTCACCACGGCGATTGAGCGAGGTATTCAGCACCACACCGTTACCCGTCAGCTTTTCCATCTCTTCAATCAGTTCGTAGTAACGTGGGTTGTGCTCACGTACTACCGTCTGGCCACGAGAAGTACCATCTTCATGGACAACTTCAGGTACCCGGGTTTTCCACTCATCGTTCACTTCGAAAGTGAACGTCATATACGGAGCAGGATGATCAATTTTAAACATCTCCTTTGCCACCCTATCCAACATAGACGGGCAAAAAGGGCGCCAGCGCTCACGAAACTTGATCTGTTCATTAATGCGGTCGGCAACGCCTTTAATGCTAGGGCAACCTAAAATACTACGACGACCAAGTGCCCGCGGACCAAACTCCATCCGCCCCTGGAACCAGGCAACAGGATTTGCATCATTGAGTATCCTGGCAATACGCTGAGGCACATGATCAATCTTGCGGAATTTTGGTTTATCAGGATGCGCTTCACACTCTGTTATGACCTGCTCATTAGTAAAGCAGGGACCAAGATAAACATGCTCCATTTTCTCGACTTTGACACCGCGGCTCTCCGAAGCAAAAGAAGCAGCTCCTACCGCAGTACCGGAGTCTCCAGATGCTGGTTGCACAAACAGCTCTTTCACTTCCGGACGAGCGATGATTTTCTGGTTAAGTTTAACGTTCAAGGCGCCACCACCGGAGAAGGCAATCTTTCCGGTTTCCTTAATGATGTCACCAAGATAATGGTCCATCAGCTTAAGAGATATATCTTCATATAGCGCCTGAATGGATGCCGCATAATGAATGTAGGGATCGTCAGCAATATCCCCCTTGCGCCGCGGGCCCAACCACTCGATTAATTTATCGGTGAAATAGAAACCCTTACCTTTTTCCTTATGGCGACGCAGGCCGATGACGTTTGCGTAATCGGTATTGACCCGGAACTCTTTTCCGTCAAAATCAATCAGTCGGGATAGATCATACTTGCTAGCATCCCCATAGGGCGCCATGCCCATCACCTTGTACTCACCGTCAAGCATCTCGAAACCAAGGTACTCAGTAATAGCGCCATACAAGCCACCTAAAGAATCAGGATCGTAAAACTCCTTGATCTTGTGGATTTTGCCATTTTCACCATAACCGAAGAAGGTCGTTGCATACTCACCCTTACCATCAATCCCCATAATCGCGGTCTTCTCTTTAAAACCGCTCAGGTGATAAGCACTGGAGGCATGTGCCAGGTGATGTTCTACCGAATCAAATTCAAACTGACCCCACTCGAACCCAAGCGATTCGAGCATTTCCCGAATACGTCCAACATAACGATGGTAGCGACGATTGCCATTAAACAAGGCATCCAGAGCACGATCCGGTGCATACCAGTAACGCTTGGCGTAATGCCAGCGTGCTGGTGTACTCAAACTGATCGGCGCAAAAGGCACGGCAACCACATCAATGTCTGACGGTTTTAACCCGGCGAAATCGAGACAAAACCTGGTCGACTCCAAAGGCATTTTGTTTTTCGCATGCTTATCACGCAGGAAACGTTCTTCCTCCGCGGCCGCAACCAGCTTGCCGTCAATGTATAGCGCTGCGGATGGATCATGATTTAACGATCCGGAAAGCCCTAGTATTGTCAGTGCCACGATAAGTAACCTCTTAAAATAGTCCGGCGTCTTCACGCCACCTGTTATATAACTTTACGGGCTTTCTCTACCAAAGCCCGAAACTGGTCGTGAAGCTTGGAGCCCTTCGCCCAGTTACGTAAAAAACGTTGCAGATCACGTTCAAACGCACGTTCAAACGTCTGCCTTTTTCTATGCAGCACCATAGAATCCAGATCTATAACCTGAACTCGCTGACCTCCAACGAGCAAATTGCTCGCCTTGAAATCACCATGACTAATACGCGCAGAGCGCATTGCGCGAAACAGCGATTCAAATCCGCGCTGATGAACCTCGTCAATCTGTCGCTCATCATTCTCCGGAGCATAATACCTGTTTGCTCCTGGCGCCGCTGAATACTCCGTCACCAAAAATGCACGCCCCCGGAGCGGCCCGATACGCTCTTCCACTAATGCCAGTGGCTGTGGCGTATCAATACCTGCCATTTTAAGCAAATGGCCATTTTGCCATGATGTTGCCGCTCGCGTTGATCGTAAACACCGGCTGATACGATGTTTAAACCCTTTGATATTGTAGCGCTTAATAACCAGCTTTCGCCCATCAAACTCAGATAAAGCAACGGTGGCGGTATTTCCATCTTTCAACCGATCCCCAAGCTCAACAGAACGATCAAGATCAGACAACCACTTTCTCCATCCCTCAGTATCCAGCTCACGTCGATAAGCCAGAAAACACCGGGAATTATGTATCACCCGAATTTCACTGCAATCTCGCATTACTTTTTTCGAATACTTATACGCCCGCTGATACCTTAATGCATTCAGTCGCGGTACAAACTCTTCACTAGTGATCGGGTTCAGCTGAGAATGGCAGGCATTATAGACATCAAGCAGCTCAGGTACAAAACCATCATACAGACACTCCAACTGGGCAATATACAGGGCCAGATTATCGATGCATTGAGCCCGGGGAAGCAGTTTACCTTCATCGGCGAGTGAGACACCATCCCCGTCAATCAACAGAATAGTCTCACCCGTCATCAAAAAATTATCCAGATGGATATCCTGCTGAACCGCTCCAGCCTTATGCAGCGCTGCTACTAGTGGCAACGTTGCCTTAATCCACTGCACACGCTGCGAATCATCAGCGTCGGGCCAACACTGGAGCAGGGTGGTCGAATTTTCTACATATTCGGCTACCAGCCCGAAGCCCTGCCCTGCATCCAGCTTGCCGTGCTGCAACAAACCCGGGGTCGTAATCCCCGCCTTCCCGAATAGCTGCAGGCCCTGCAATTCACGCTGGTAATGCCTTTGGGCGGCAGTGGGTGCGATGAATAATTTCGCCAACACCTGACGCTCGCCCAGCCGAGCACGACAAACAACTCGCTTTCCCGGCAACAATCTCAACAACTGATCACACACTAACTCAGCGTCCTGACCATCAGCCCCCTGCAACACAATGCGAAAGGGAGGGCTAAGCTCTCGACCTTGTGATCGCATGAGCGCTACCGTCAGCAGCGGAATACTCACTATTCCCGGCCTCGAAAAAAAACCAGAATTTTCCTGATACGCTGCTTATCCGCTAGCGACAGTCGATTTCTGCCGCTGTACTCATGGTAAAAACGCAGGCGCCGGGTTCGGCTGAGATGGTATTTTGCCACTTTATCGAGACAGGCCAAATCCTTGATAATCCGATATTCCAAAAACGGCCACGGCCACCACTGCCCGGCCGGACAATCAATTAAAAACACCTGCGGCTTCTCGTTATCCAGCGTCACCAAAACATTACGCCACTTTAAATCATTGTGGGTAAAGCTCCGCCCGTGAAGCGCTTTAGTAATCTGTGCAAGCTGACTCACCACTTGAGCCACCCATTGCGTATCTGCCAGCAATGGGGAATTCTGCCGCGCCAGTTGCTCCAGATCCCCGGTATTCTCCAACGCTTCGGTAACAAGAGCCCCTCGCCGGGTTTTACTGAAGAAACGCTGCTGCCCATAAGCCACTACTTTTGCAGCCGGTAAACCCAACTTCAAAAACATCAATTGATTACGCCATTCGGAGGCTATACGACTCAACCCCAAGTAACTGCGCAATCCTTTAGTTTTGTGATACCGCTTGACGTAGTAGCGCACCCCATTCACCTCAATAGGGAAAATAGCACTTTCACCATCCCAGGCCACCACCTCACCCTCAAGCGCAAACACCGCATCGAGCGATGCAAAGGCCGTTGCGGCTGCGCTATCCTGATAGTCTTTCGTGATGGTCCAATCCACACTCATTGAATCTGCTCACCTTTGCGTTGCATACGATCGTAGAGTTTATCCGCCTTTCGTTGCAGACTTAGCCATAATAACTTTCGCTGTGATAACGCTTCACGCAGGCTCCCTCCACAGTAGTGCCTAATGAAACGTAAAACGTCACGCTGGGTGAGGCCTATATCCATCGCCGAAAAATAGAGCGCGGCCAGGTCTTTTTCCAACCAACGCCCAGGGGTGCTACGTCGCAGTTGAGCTCTATGCAGGTCAATCAGGGATACTTTTAAATTTCCTGCATCGAGATTCTCTTGCCCTGCCGAGATGTCTAACAAAAAGTGACAGATATAATAGTCGCGATGGTTGATTCCATTTTCATGAAGCTGCCGACTTACCCAGGCTAACTTTTCAATCAACGCCTGTTTCAATCGAAATGCCGGAGGACGCTCAGGCCAGTCCCTGCAGAAATCTTCCAGACTGATGGTGCCTACGAGGTCTTCGGTCACGATAAACGATTTTTGTCTGGCTGGATTACAACCGCGCTGCCCATAGGCCACCGCCGTCATGGTATCAACCCCAAGGGATTCGAGTCGCTCTATCGCACGCCACTCGTTAGATGCCCCCAGTACAGGAAGGCGCAACCTCAGCAGGTTTTCCATGATTTCCCACCAGCCGACACCTCGATGGATTTTGACAAAATAGGATTTTCCAGACGTTTCAAAACGAAGCGTACGCCTCGCCTCCAGCTCACGAAACACTTCACCTTGGAGCTGCTCCACTTTTTCAAAGGGGTCGCAGCCAGCCCAGGCGGCCTGGAAGTCATCTCGCAGATAGAGCATTACCCTGCGCTCCCGGACTGCTCAATCAACTCCGCGGCTCTCTCCGGCATGCTATAGATGTCCGCATGTTCGGCAAATCTCAAGCCGTTATGCTTCCAGTTCTGGCGCTGCGCAGAGGTCAGCATGGTTTCCAGCTTTTGGTCCATATCACGCTGGTCAAAAGGTGTCTCTATTAACTGACCGGCTCCGGCTTTCTCAACGTACCCCGCATAGCCACAGACATCGGTAACCAGCACAGGCAAGCCCGCTACAACCGCTTCCAGTAATACCGTGCCGGTATTTTCGTTATAGGCCGGATGCACCAGAAGGTCAGCACCCAACAGGAAACGCGGAATATCGTCTCGTCCCTGCAAAAAGTCCACCTGATCATTTATCTTAAGTCGCTTTGACAATCGAATAAACGGCGCGAAATTATCCTGCCCGATCACCATAAAACGTGTTTTATTGCGTAAATCGTTTGGTAAGGATGCCATCGCATAAAGCGCGCGATCGAGACCTTTGGTTTTAAAGCCCGAGCCCACCATTAACAATAACCGATTATCCTCATTCAACCCATGTTCATGACGAAACTCTGCGCGAATCTGCTGTGCATTTGCCGGCGCACAACGGTCTCGCGAAATACCCGGCGGTAACAGATGGAAACGATCTTCTGGCGTACCAAAGTGCTTTTGGAATAACGGTTTTTGCACTTCCGAAATCATCAATATCCGGGTTTTGCTTTCTTGCGCAAAAACCGCACGCTCAGCCTCAAAAAAATGTCGGTAGCGGGCACCAAGCCTATACAGCATAGAACGCTGGGTAAGCGCCTTATCCGCATAGCAAGGGTCAGCCGCATAATAGATATCCAGACCCGCCATTTTGTTGAATCCAGCCACGACATCAACTGGCTCTCCGGCAAGCGAGTGCATGATTTTTCTGTGGAAGCTTTCATTTCGCTTATGGGCAGAAAATGTCGAGGTTTTTATAATACGAACATCAAAATCTACCGGACAATCACCCTGCCACTCCATGGTGTAAACCCGGATGCTGTGCCCACGCTGCTGACACACTTTTGCAATACGCAAAAAATCACGCTGCAACCCGCCATAGGGAAAATATTTAAATAGCACAAAGGCTAATTTCATAGCACCTGAAAACCTGTCAATTCCACAGTTCGGCTATTCTACAACAGTTCCAGCACAGACGAAGCTACTTGCTTAGGATTTAAAGACGCAAAAATGGCGGGTTCTATCTCATGACCCAGGCCATTGTCCGAAACTTCAGCAAAATCACTCGCACAGAGGTGGCACTGATTTTCGCCATAAGCACCGATCAAATCAGGAGAAGTTGGCCCATAAAGTGATACCGTAGGTACGTTCAGGGCCGCTGATAAATGACCCAAGCCGGTATCAACAGCGACGACTGCGCGCGCTCCTGCCAATTCAACAGCGACGCCGGTAAGGTCCATTTTAGGAAGTACTTTTGCATTCGGGGAGATTCTGGCTATGGTTTTAGCCCGCTGATGCTCAATCTCATTCGCCCAAGGTAACCGAACCTCCAAGCCTTCATGAGTCAACATGCCACAGAGTGTTTGCCAATAGGTATCCGGCCAGTGCTTATCTGCACGAGTCGTTCCGTGTAAAAAAACCACATAAGGTGTGTGATTCACTACTTCGGGCAAAAAATTCTCCCGCTTCAAACCAAACTGTCCGATGGTCGTGGGCACCTGATAACCTAAAGCCTGGGCAAACAACTGGCGTATTCGCTCCACCGCATGCTGTTGTTTTGGAACATTAATTGACTTGCTATAAAACCAGGACGATAACGGCTCTTTTGCCGACATACGATCAAGCCCACACTTCAAACCTCTTGCCTTTCGGGCAATCCAGGCACTCTTTAGCAGCCCTTGGGCATCGATTACCACATCATACCGCTGACGAGCTACTTCCTGGCCGAACGCTTTGATTTCACCGCTATACCAGCTTTTCAACCAGTGCTTGCGCCAGCGTCTGATAGAGACAGGTATCACCTTATCTACCGCCGGATGCCAGGCAGGTATTTCTGCAAACCCCTCTTCCACGACCCAATCGACCTGTAGCCTTGGAAATTGCTGCTGCGCGTCGGTCAACGCAGGCAAGGCATGTACAACATCGCCCATTGAGGAGGTTTTAACCAACAAAACTCTCATTAAATATCCCCAACAATGATCCCTTGGGGATCATCCAGAAGACGCTGAAGCGCCTCAATAACCATTTGTGAGGGCAATTGCAGCATGCAGTTCCCATGACGTAAAGGGCATTCCCGTTTAAAACAGGGACTGCAATCCAAACCCAAAGAAACCACTTCATGATTAGCATTCAGCGGCGGGGTAAATTGCGGCGAAGTCGAGCCATAAACCACCACTAACGGTCTATGCAATGCCGCTGCAATATGCATCAATCCTGAATCATTGCTCACTACTGCACCCGCCATGGAGATCAAATCCAGCGCCTGCGCCAGGGTGGTAGTGCCTGCCAGATTCCGACAACTCCCCTGCGAAGATTCGGGTAACTGCTGGCGAATTTCTTCGCCAACTCCTGCATCCTTTTCAGAACCAAGGACCCACACCTGCCAACCCTGCTCAATCATATGTCGAGCGACCTCGGCATAGTAAGCAGTTGGCCAGCGTTTGGATTCACCAAATTCTGCACCCGGACACAACACCAGAATCGATCGAGAATCATCCAGCTTTAGCTGTTGCATCGCCAACGCTCGACTCTGCGAATCGATCTGCAACGCTGGCGCGGGAAGTGGTACAGGTAAAACGGCACCTTTATCGAGACCCAGCGCAATAAAGCGTTCAATCATTAAGGGGAAGCGCTGTTTATCGAGAATCCTCAGGTAAGTCGGAGGCCAAGCGGTCTTA
>JAUXFT010000192.1 GCA_030622755.1 Aestuariirhabdus sp.
CAAAAGATTAATACAGTTGGACGGATCCGAAACATTGTCAAGCTGTATGGTGCTGTGCTGCCAACCGGTTTCGCCAATGGCAAGCGGAAGACCTCTCTCGCGTTGGAAAATACTAATGTAGTTATCTGGTAGCGTATTGCCATTAGTAACGTAACTCCAAATCGGATACATCGAAAGACCGAAAATATCCATAGACAAGTCGCTCACTAAGGCGACTCTTTCCATTACGCAAGTCTCAATGTAGCCAACACAATCGGCCGTAGCCGATTTTGCATTCCACATAGCATCCGCCTGGAAGGTATGCATAATCTGCATGTCTGGCCGCAATGCTTTTTGTGTGGTGTAAATTTCGTTAAACATATCTTGCAAGGCTGGCCAATTATCTACGCAGGCTTGGTCAATCTGATTGTTTGCATCAAGAAAGTACTGGCTTAATTCGATAGATAACGCGAGAAACTTCGGATTAAAACGTGCGACCATATATTCGATGTAAGCGCCATAGGCTGCGCGCATGTCATTCCAGTCCGGGCGTGAAGCCAGGTTACTGCACGCGGGTGTAATTGGAATATCAGGGGCATTCGGGTCGGCTTCGGTCGCCAGGGTTTTGTAATCATCGCCTAGCGGTGTTATGGCCAGAAAAACCGGTAGACCAAGCGAGTCAACGAGTGTCGCAGTCTCATCAACATGATCAGTAATTCCAGCAGGAATCGTAGTACCGTTAATAAACGCATCCCATGGAATACCACCAAACGCAGCAAAGTAGAGGGCAATCATGTTGGAATCGTCTGCTATATTTTCTCCGGTTACGAGAACATCGGTTGCGTCAACAACGAACGGTACATTGGCAAAGTAACGGCTCGGCGCAGTATTGGTAGAGCCATTTGAATCATTAGAGCCTGAAGAACAGGAGAGTAAGAACAAAACAACCAGACAGGTTAGAGAAATCAATAAATGGCGGTATGTCATTTTCATTCGGCACTCGTAGATCAGGAAATTAAAAAATTGGTTTACAGTAATACTGACGCGAAAAAACGGAATTGTTACACCGACAGGAACAATTTTTCAAAGAATACGAGGAATAAAGGGCGAGTAAGGCGTCTCCGTTAAGGTCTACTTACCGGACACCATCCATTGGTGACCATCTGTGCTTTTATTTTATGAAATCAATCAATGGCTGATTTTCACCTTTATCTGCTTCACGCAGTGCCTGGATGTACGTCTCACGATGCTCACCTTCCAGGCCTAATGTATTTGGGCCCCAATCAACTGCAGGCAGTCCAAGCACCTTTTCTAATATGACATCGGTCATGATGCGACCATGTCGGCCATTACCATTGGGAAAGGGATGTATCTTTACAAGGCGGTGATGAAACCGTGCAGCAAACTCTTTTCGATTAAACGTACCGTGTTCAACCCAGGTTCGTGCATCCTCCAACAGGTTATGAAGTTCCACTGAAATGTTTAACGGATCAATGCCAATATTTTTTTCCGTCAGACGGAAGCTTCCTGCCCAGGCCCACACTTCCCCAAACAGATGTCTGTGTAAATCCTTAACAAACGCTTCGGTTAAAAAATCCTTGTGCTTACGCTGACGGGCCAGCCAGGTGTAGCCATCTTGTATATTTTGCTGCTCGACTTCATCGAGTTCACCCCGCGTATCAATGTGTGAAAATTTCAGCCCTTCCATCTCATCGGGATCGAGTGGTGTTGCCCCTGCCGGGTATTCCATTACCATTGAAAGCGTGGCCAGTTCATTCGTCTTCCCACAAATCGCGGGGCATTTCACGCACCAGGCGATCAACCTCCCGCTCCAGCTGAGTATCTAACTGCTTGCTGGATAATTGTTGCGCCTCCAGTATCATTTGCACGTTGGTTTTCTCCACCAGTGTTTGGGCTTTGCGCCTGGCGCGCGCGCGCACTGTCTCAATCATGGGCTGGCGTGGCACCAGCGCATAGTAGAGATCACAATCCAGCGATTCGGCCACGCGCCGGAGCTGTTTGAGGGTAATCCGATCTTCAATTTCCATACGCTCCATTTGGGAGGCCTGGGATTTACTCACCCCCAGACGCCTGGCCAATTGTGGACTGCTCATGCCCAGAGCCTTGCGTAGGGTTCGTATCCAGCCTTCTTTTGGGCGATATTGTGCTTTAGAATCAATGAGTTGATCCATTTTTGACTGGTACTGATCGCGGATAGTTTGTTTCATCATGATAATTCACCACAGTTATGTAGCCGATCATTGTTAATAAGACCATATATATATAGCCTAACAAGCAATTTATGGCAATATTTATATTGCCTTTTATTGCGGTATAGGTGTCCGTTAAGAAGCTTTACCGGTGGCCATCAGGGCGATTAGATGTGGGACAGTACGGTGGATTGATCAAGAACAGCGGCAGCGGAGTGGCTTGCAGTCCCCCTAACCCATGAGAACCTGAATGTATCAAGGGGATAACCCGCAACACTGACCCTAACAACAGCAACCGTGTCGATGACACCTGGCAACACCGTTAAAAATCAATCAGGGTCAGAGTGAACCTCGCCCAGCTTAACGAACTGTCACCTATAAATCACAGGCCTTAATTATTGAAGCAATATTACGTTGATATAGTTAGTACCGATATCACCCATTAATATTGTCTACCACAGGTAATTCTATATTCTTGGCCCGATTCGGATTACTGATAAATCTCGCCCAATCAAACACCCAGACCCTTAATATCGTCTTGTAAAACATCCAGAAAAATACAACAGGGAAAAATATGGCTTGTGCAATATAGACCACAATGAGATCAATTATACTGGTTGATGCATCTTCGGTTTTCTGTTTTATCTCTTCTTCTTCCTCTTCATTACTGACTATGCCGGATAATTTATTTTTAACACTATCCCACATACTTTCCTCGTCCTTATTACTTTGGAACGCAAGAGAAAAATCGCTCAGAGAATCCTTTGTCTTATCTAACTGCTCTGTAGCCTGAGTTCTATTTTCTTCAAGGAAGAAATATTCAACCATATCGTTTGCGAAAACAACGGACCCTACCGCAAAACGTAAAAAGATCGTTATTACAAATAGCCTCATTGCCACATTTTGTATATTGCCATCTCTTTTCAACAGACTATAGATAAGCATGGCGCCAGTAACGGTAAGAAGAATTTTAAAAATGATACTCGATGCGATGATCAGCAATAATTTCTGTAACCCAATAGAAGCCATAGCCATCATCACGATCCAGGAAAACCGTTCAACCAGATCATTCAGTGGATCTAAAGCTTCACCGGGTGAAAATGAAGCTACTCCCACAGAAAACTCAGTGCTTTGAATGACAGAGACAACAGCATTGAGTGATCTTGCTACACCATAGGTTACCGCTGCCTGCTTTAGGGCATCAGTGGTATATCTATCGCCATAGTCGTCCAGTAAATTCGCCCATGAAATCAATATTATTGCGACTATAATAGCTATCAGTGAATTTTTATTTTTCATAATATTAGAAAGAATTTCTCTCTGACCCTGTATTTGCGCTCCTTACCTTTTAACAAAGTGGTGTCCGTTAACTTAATGTTTGCGGACATCTCTCGTTGCTTTCAAACTTATTTTACAGGGCCTAAAGCCTCAACTAATGTTACCAACTCTTTGGCCACTTCAATTAACTCCTGAAGCAACTGCGGAGTAATCTCTAAATGCCCCTCGTACTCAGCTAAATTACGTTGTTTATGGCATTTGTCGAGTACTCGCCATTTTGCATTATCCAGCCCAACTGTCTGTTCCAAACACTGGAAAACTAAATATCGTTTATCAGAGCGATAGCCATGCCAGCGCATTGCAGCCAAAGCCAACGCATGAGCCGCGCCATATGCTAAAGAAAACTGACCATCCTCAGACAAACCTTCAACCTGAGAATCTTCTAAACGACGCTTTGCTGAATTAACCATGCCATCAAGCTCACCCTGATCTGGTGGCTCAATTTTTAATTGATTAATTTTTACTAAATTATCTAATTTCTTTAATGTCATCGTCACCTCCCTTCACCCATAACTTTGGCTGTTCCATCACCCTGACGATAAATGCGTTTTTTTTCTCAAATTTATTTTTGATTTGCTCCACTGTATAAATCGACGGATTAATGGGTCTACCAAGCGAATGTTCAGCATCAGTAAGCACTGTCATTAAATCGCTATAAGCTAAAGAATCTGTTACCACCAGCAAATCAATATCACTACTGGCCGTATCTTCTCCCCTAGAAATTGATCCATAAATAAACGCCAAATCAATCTGCTCATACACTGGCACCAGGGTCGCTTTTATTACATCCGCAATACCAAAGGTTTTTCTAACGATACCCAACAATTCATGATAAATGGGATTTTGAGCATTAGCTCGGAAGTGAAGTTGATTCCCCTCCCGGGCAGCTATCAGCAAACCGGCTGAAACCAACCGATCCAGTTCACGGCGAATCGTTCCCCTTCCCATATCAGCCCAGCGCACGATCTCGTTGGTATAAAAACTTTGCTCCGGCTTACCGTAAAGTAAGCCTAAGACGCGCTGTTGTGTTTTGGTGAACAATGCATCACCGATGGTAGTAGCTGTCATATGATTAGCACCCAGAATAAGACCCAATTTGGGTACTATAGACCTCATATTGGGTCTTTTCAAGATTGTATACATTGCATTATCAAGTACTCAGTATTTTTTTATATGTACGTTAACTTAATTTTCCCGTCCATAATTCACCGGTCATTATCGGTACATATTGCGGTACGTTTGTGCACGCGCCTGGGGGCTTTTGGAAAGTTTACCCGATACGGGAAGAGAGTACTTTTTCTATTTATCAATCAGTTAGAGACTAATTGAGATGGGTTGAAACTAGATAAAAAATGGTGCCCGGGGCCGGAATCGAACCGGCACGACCGTTAAGTCGAGGGATTTTCGTACCCGCTACGACTTTCGTCGCTGTACATAGTTATGTACATTTGTGGTCTGGACTTTCTCTTTACCGTATTACGAATGTTATACAACAACCATAACGTAGGCAGGAGCCGTCAAGTCTCTACACTTTCCTTAACTACTCTTTTAAGTAAGCCAGATGAAACTACACAAATACACAAAAGAACAACTCATTAGTGCGGCCCAAAATTCTACCTCACTAAGACAGGTTCTTTTGAAACTTAATGTAGCCCCTTATGGTGGCAATTATGACGTGTTACGAAAAGCGCTCGGTTACTACGGTGTAGATACCAGGCACTTCACAGGCCAAGCTTGGAACAAGGGCAAAAAACTCCCACCCAAAGTTCCTCTTGAGAATTACCTGAACAACCAATCTCCCATACAATCATACAAACTTAAGAACCGACTATTAAAAGCAGGTATTTTTACTCACGTATGTACGAGCTGTAACAAGGAAACATGGCAAGGCCAGATTATTCCTCTTGAGCTTGACCACATCAACGGGGATAACAAAGATAATCGTATAGAAAACCTTCGCCTGTTATGCCCCAATTGCCACGCACTCACTCCAACTTACCGAAGCAAAAATCGCGTTAAGGCTTAGCTCGGGATTGCCACCGCCTGCTGTTAAAAACAAATCGTTAAAAACAAACAGCGCTGAGGTTTCCCCGAATTTGACTCCATTCACACTGGTAGTTTCCTAACCAGGTGCTCAATTTTTTAAGTCCCTTGTGTCTACCAATTTCACCACCCGGGCAGGGTGATACGTAGAGTAGTTTACTAGAAGTTGCTGAGCGTTGCATCAGCAAAAAAATGGAGGCGGAACCCGGAGTCGAACCGAGGTAGACGGATTTGCAATCCGCTGCATAGCCATTCTGCCATTCCGCCGTTAAACATTTGCGTCTGGTTATTCTACTCGCTATCGACTGGCCAGGATAAGCGAATAACAAACCAGAGGGTAAAACCAAAAAAACCCCGATCACGGGATCGAGGCTTCACTGAATTCGCATCTAATTCCTTATACAAACAAAAAGTATAAAAAAAAGGAAAAAATGGAGCGGGAAACGAGATTCGAACTCGCGACCTCAACCTTGGCAAGGTTGCGCTCTACCAGCTGAGCTATTCCCGCCTGCATTCAAGCCGGTGTATTTTACTG
>JAUXFT010000008.1 GCA_030622755.1 Aestuariirhabdus sp.
TCCTAAGACCGCTTGGCCTCCGACTTGGATGTGATCCAGCGCTTTGCTACCAGCGCCCGGCTCGCCAAACAGGCTGGTTTTACCGGAGTGCAGATTCATTGCGCCCACGGTTATCTGGTCAGCCAGTTCCTGTCACCGATCACCAATAAACGCACCGATCGCTGGGGAGGATCACTTGAAAATCGAGCACGATTCGCCCTGCAAATTGTTAAGGCCGTGCGTACCGAAGTTGGCAACGATTACCCGGTCGCCGTGAAGCTCAATTCCGCTGATTTCCAAAAAGGTGGATTTACCCTCGAAGAAAGTATTCAGGTTGCAGGTTGGTTGAGCGATCTCAAAATTGACTTGCTTGAGATTTCGGGAGGAACTTACGAACAACTGAGCCTGCTGGGCATGGAGCCTACCGATGTACGAGAGAGCACTCGCAAGCGGGAAGCTTATTTCATCGAATACGCCACCGCTATTCGCGAGGCAGCCAGAATTCCGGTAATGGTAACGGGCGGTTTCCGCAGTCGAGAAGTGATGGAGAATGCGCTCGCTAAGGGAGAAGTTGATCTTGTCGGTGTTGCCCGACCCATGTGCGTAGACCCTGAACTGCCCAACCGATTAATCAGCGCTGAAATTGATCAGGTTCCTTGCTATGAGCAACGTTTGGTATTGGGGACCGGATGGCGTGGCAATAACAGTTCGATTGAATTTATTCGCGCCATCAACGCCTTTGGGCAGATCGGCTTCTACTATTGGCAAATTATTCGCCTTAGCAAAGGTCTTGAACCGCAAACAAGTCTCGGGGTCTTTCGTGCGTTCTGGCGCCATACGTTTAATGACCTGATTCTTAATCTTCGCCGTAATAAATAACCATTGCGGTGACTGACACCACACGGATGTCCGGTAAAGATAGTTGTCTGCCGAACGTCATTACATTCGGGTACTCGCCCACGGACTGATTGTGAAAAAAATTGCCATTTTTGCTGATGTGCAAAATATTTATTACACCACTCGCCACGCCTATGGCCGGCAATTTAATTATCGCAAATGCTGGCAACAGATTAATGCCATGGGAGAGATTGTCATTGCCCATGCATACGCTATTGATCGGGGAGACACACAACAACAAAAGTTTCAGAATGCGCTGAAGCAGATCGGTTTCCAGGTAAAACTAAAACCCTATATCCAGCGCAGTGATGGTTCAGCAAAGGGTGACTGGGATGTAGGAATTACGATTGATGTGATGGAAACAGCGTGTGAAGTCGATATCGTTGTACTGCTGTCCGGGGATGGTGACTTTGATCTCTTGCTGAAAAAAATTCACACCGCCTATGGTGTTGAATCGGTTGTCTATGGTGTGCCCGCACTCACTGCGAACTCTCTGGTTAAATCCGCACAAACCTTTCATGCCATCGATGAAGCGTTACTGATGTAATTCAGTAGTTTATAGATCATTGCATGTCGAAATTGAATACCAAAGCAGCTGCTTTCTGCGCCGCCAGACTCAAAAATATTTTAAGTAAAAAAGGCTTGGGTGAATATGCCAAACACTGGACCGGCTAAGGAAAAATCTCATTCCAACTACTACCCCTTAACCAGTCCAGATTCTAATCACCGCAGGTTACGGAGTTACGATGTTAAACATGGGTTCAAACTTTTCCTGCAACCCAAAGAATTTCTTTACGGTCAGCAAGCTTCCATCGATATTTATGTCGCCGCTCACCAGGGCAGACAGGGCAGATTCGCCCTGAGCCAATTGGTTGAGAGTTTCTCGGCTCAGATTCATGGTGGCATCAGGGTTCTCGGCCAAACCGCCAGCACGATAGTTCATCACGCCGTTTTTCACCCATACCATGTACTGCTGGCCAGTATCGGTGAAATTCCAGTTGATGGTGATATCCTCGCCTGCCGCCTCCTGGCCATTCATCTTAACGGCCATGTAGTCGAAGAACATATCAACGCTCATCGATGCGATGATATCTTTCGATGCAGTACTGTGAGACATATGTTCCACCGTGCCATGACGAAGCTCCTGCGCACCGGTCAGGTAAAAGTTACGCCAGGGGCCACTCTCCGCCTGGAAGCCTAACTGTTCATAGCTTTGCGCTAGCAGTTCCTTCGCCTCTTTATTATCAGGATCAGCAAACACCACATGATTCAGCACCGTAGCCGCGAAGCGATACTCACCCTTTTCAACATCTTTAGCGGCCCTGGCGAGCGCCGCCTCTGCGCCACCCATATATTCAATATACTTGATCGCTTCTTCCACTGGCGGTAGTGGATTCAGGTTAGCCGGATTACCATCAAACCAGCCAAAGTAGTATTGATACACCGCCTTGATGTTGTGGCTAAGAGTGCCGTAATAACCTCGATTGGCCCACTCTTGCGCCAGCTCCGGTGGCAATTCCAACTGTTCGGCAATCTCCCTCGGGGTGTATCCCTGGTTGGCGTAATGCAGGGTTTGATCATGGATAAACTTGTACAGATCTCGCTGCTTTTCCAACAGATCGATCACATCATCCTGCCCCCATACTGGCCAGTGGTGGCTACCAAACATCAACTCACTCTGCACACCATAGTGCTGAATCACCTTATCCAGATATTTCGCCCAATTCAGCGAATCCCGCACCTGTGCGCCACGCAGGGTGTAGATGTTATGCATGGTATGATTCACCTCTTCGGCGATCATCAACGCTTTGAATTCAGGGAAATAGAACACCATCTCGGACGGCGCCTCGGTGCCGGGCATCAGAAAGAATTCCATCTCGACACCATCAATAGTCAACGTGGTGCCGCTTTCGGTGATCTCTTTGGTTGGATTAATCAGCGTGTAGGTACCCTGCGCAACTGACTTGCCTAAACCGGAGCCGACATAGCCAGTTTCACCTGCAGGCAGTAAGCCACCGAACATATAAGTGGCACGTCGTGACATAGCCGCTCCCGCCAGAACATTTTCAGCAACGGCATGCTCCATGAGCTCGGCAGGGACGATCACGGAGACTTCACCGTTATCCACTTGCTGTTGACTAACCACGCCTTTAATACCGGCAAAGTGGTCAACGTGGCTGTGGGTGATAATGATGCTTTTGATCGGCTTTTGACCCAGATTTTTATACACCAGCGCCATACCAGCTTGCGCAGTTTCAGCGGCAGTCAGTGGATCAATTACGATATAGCCCGTATCGGTTTCAATGATTGACATCACCGCCAGGTCATAACCTCTTACCTGGTAGACCCGGTCAGTCACCTTGTAGAGACCGTAGTCATTATTGAGTTTTGCCTGACGCCATAAACTCGGATTTACCGTATCCGGGACATCACCCTCGATAAACTGAAACCGATCCATGTTCCAGGTATCAGCTGGCAGTTTAGAGGAGGCAATAACCAAACTTTCTGGCCGATCGATAAAACCTCGGGCAATACGATCAAAATCTCGGGTATCCTCCCAATTCAGGCTTTCTGCCATCTGCTTGTTCGCTGCGATGGTTGCCGCGCTCGCCAGGGAATCGGACGCAGTGGGTGCCGTCACAGATTCACTGCACCCTGTCACCAACAACGCTACCAAACCCAGCGCCGTACCCACCGATAAATCGGCCCATAAAATACGCATTTCCTACTCTCCACACTACCTGTTTATTGGGTGAGTAATAACAACAGATCGCACCTGAACCCACAATAGCTCTAGCCGCCAGGACTTTGTCTTGTTACCCCAAACCAACCCTTGACCCTAATGTTAACTTTAGGGTTTATACTGCAAGTATTACTCATACAAACATCTCTTCCAATGACTGGAATACCTGATATGTCCATGCTGAAAATAGGTCAATTAGCCAAAAGCACTAATGTTGCGGTCGCTACTTTGCGCTACTACGAAGCACAAAAATTACTGCAACGTCCTGCCCGCGCGGCTAACGGATATCGCCTTTACCCGCAAGAAACCCTGACTCAGGTGCGCTTCATCAAACGCGCACAGGCATTGGGGTTTTCTTTACAGGAAATACGCGAGTTACTGTTTCTTAAGGTCGAGGCAACCCGGCACAGTTGTCATGAAGTCAAGCAGGTAGCAGAGGATAAATTAAGCAACGTCAGGGAACGCATCCTTGAGCTGCAGTCGATTGAATCTGCCCTCGCAACACTGGCAAACAAATGTTGTGGGGGACCTGAAATGGCGGCGGGATGTTCGATTCTGCGAGAGTTAGATGAAGGAGCCATCAAATGAACAGCTTCTTTCACCACTTTATCCAGTTGTTTATGGACGCTGCTTTCTGGCTGCTGCTTGGGCTATTGCTGGCCGGGCTAATAAAAGTCTGGATGCCCACACGATGGATGCAAACCCACCTCGGCAAGGAGGGCTATCAACCGGTCATTAAAGCAGCCCTGCTTGGAGCCCCGCTGCCACTATGCTCTTGCGGAGTCATACCCGCTGCTCTGGGGATCCGGCGAGCCGGTGCCTCCAAGGGTGCAACTGTCTCTTTCCTGATCGCCACCCCCGAAACCGGCGTTGATTCTATCGCCGTAACCTACGCCTTATTAGGACCATTGCTAGCCATTGTTCGTCCTGTCGCCGCTATCTGTAGTGCCGTTGCTGCCGGGCTGGGGGCAGGCTTTAAAACAGAGCCACCCGCCGTCGTTAATAACTCTTCAAGCAGCTGCTGCAGCAAGAACTCCTGCGCCTCAGAATCCGTTGAAGCATCAACTGCTACCGAAGTTTCTCCCTCAACGCTACAACGATTACAAACTGCTTTCAGGTTTGGCTTCCAGGAAGTTATCGCCGATATCGCCTTGTGGATGATTGCCGGTCTACTGTTCGCAGCGGCGGTTACCACCTGGCTTCCCCCCGAGATCATTAGCCAGTGGGGAAGCGGCTTACCCGCTATGCTGGCGATGATTGTGATCAGTATTCCAATGTATGTCTGCGCTACTGCATCCACCCCGATTGCGGCCGGCTTGTTGCTGGCGGGAATATCACCTGGAACGGTGTTGGTGTTTATGCTGGCTGGCCCCGCTACGAATATTTCCACCGTAGCCATTATTCATAAAGAGCTGGGTATGCGCCCCCTTGTGGCATACCTCGGTGGCGTCATTTGCGTTGCCATCGTTTTCGGGCTTGGACTCGATGCCATGCTGGGCAACGGTATATTGCCAGCGACCACTGCCGCCAGCACTAACCACATCCTTCCTGAGAGTGTGGACATTGTCTCCGCGCTATTTTTAGCCATACTGTTCATTAGATCCATCGTTGGAAAGATAGTGCACAAGAGAAAGCCATCGTTAGCTGCAAAGTTGCAGGATTGAGACCCCAACCTCACACCTCTCCTGCAATGCATGGCACTATCACCCCTCTTGCAGGGAAGTGAGTCTCGGAGTCTGGATGCGCTTTATTTGGTTCATAGGGTTACTATTTTTGCCGCTGTATGCCGCGGCAGATTTAACCTTTGCACTCATCCCCAAAGCTGCTAATACGCCATTTTTTAACCAGGTAAAAGCGGGGTGCGAGCAGGCCGCCAAAGAGCTGGGCATCACTTGCCTCTTTATTGGTCCCAAGCAGTTCGACATTCGCCAGCAAAACATGCTGATCGAAGAGTTGATTGAACAAAAACAAGTTGATGGCATTGCCCTCTCCGTTTCAGGATCCAGCTTTCTGGCAGAGCGCAGTATGCAGCGTGCGATGACTGCCAAGGTTCCCGTCGTTACTTTCGATTCCGACTTTGCTGAAGCAGAACTGCAGCGTTTCCCCAACCTGAGGCATGCTTACATTGGCACTGATAACTACGCATTTGGAGCGGCTTTAGCTCAACAGGTTCTTAAGGACAGACCCAATGGAGGATCACTTTGCGTTATATCCGGACACGAACTGTCTCCCAATATGCAGTCCCGCATTGATGGACTCCGGGATACCCTGCAAGGACTCAGTCGACAATCGAATAATAGTCCCCGCCTGCAGGCTTTAAACTGGACAGAAAACAGCCGCTGTCCGCTCTACAGCAGGGATGATATTCCGCGCTCAATGACGTTACTACAACATGCTCTGCAAACTCACCGTGAAGCTCCCCATAAGCTGGACACGCTGGTAGCATTAGGTGCCTGGCCACAATTTGATGCCAACGGCTATCGAGCCATCGTAAAAGAGTATTTACCGGAGATTCTTAGTAAAGATATCCTGCTAGTCATTGGGGACACACTACCACAGCAGTTAACGCTACTGGAGGAAGGCCTGGCACACAGTAACGTTGGGCAAAACGCATTTGAGATGGGCAGACTGGCACTGCACAGCCTCTATAAAATCAGTCAGGGAGATGCCTATCAGCCAATCGTGCATACTCCGTTAACCCTGTGCATTCCCGGCAACACCGATCGTTGCACTCGTTAACCAACTACTTCAAATAACCGGTAATAATCGTTTCGAGCATGCCGTCTTCGCGCATACTATCAAGCGCTGCTTGCAATGCATTCACAACCCCATCCGGCGTTTCCTTATTTAGCCCCAGGTAGAGATCCACCTTGTCGAAGGTAAGCACTTGCTTGATACCTGTGACTCCCTGCTGGTTAGCAAGGAAGAGTCCACTAAAACTATTTGCCGCCCAAAGATCAATTTTCCCATCCTGCAGTTTTTTCGCATTCAAATGATCGGCCGCCGCCGCTTCTACCTGTAGACCCTCACCCTGTAGATATTCGGTCAAGGCATCGCCCTTGTACCCTCCAACCGTATAATTCTTTGCGCCTTGCAACGCAGTGAGTTGAATTTCACTATCCTCTCGGGCAAAGAAAACCCACTCATCTGGAGCCAACGGACCTACCCACTTAAACAAGGCTTCCCGCTCATCATTACGCACCATGGAAAACACACCATAGCCGCTTTTATCCTTGGCCTTGTTGTAAATGCGATCCCAGGGAAACTTGAGGGTTATGCTGTAATCAATACCGGATCGCTTGAATATCTCCTGTACGATACGAATCGAAATACCATCAGCATCAGATTCTTTCGCGTAATTGCCACCATTGGTAGCGAAATTGTACGGAGGGAAATTTTCTGTCTGCAGAACTAATTTATACCCGGGCGGCATGTCCGCCACCGCCCAACCGGACAGTAAAACCATTCCCAATAGAGCCCAAACAACCCGCTTCATAATTCCCCCGGTGCTGTAGTGTTTCTTAAAACAGTTCCTGAATTCTATGCCTTAATATCTTGTACCCTGTTTGACCTGTGCCCGCAAGGGCTTGCGCGACAGGCTATTCAATATTGTCTGATCTCCACCGAAAAGGACTTAACTGCAGCGCAAGTTACAGGGTTTAAAATCAACTATAAAATGCCAGGAGCTTCACTTCGGGGACTACTTCAGGTATCCCTTAAGGTATTTCTTTAAGCACTCCTCTAGGTAAGAATGGACACCCACAAAAAAGGCGACCGAAGTCGCCTTTCCTTAATGAAGACCTTAATGCAGGTGCTGCCACGCAATCAAACGATGCGCGGATCCAGCTCACCGCTCTGGTAACGATCAAACATTGCATCCAGGCTGTGGACCTTGATCCTGGAGGCATGACCAGCCGTACCAAATGCCTCATAACGTGCCAGGCAGATATCCCTCATCGCTTTGGTTGTCTCCTTAAGGTATTTGCGTGGATCAAACTCAGCAGGGTTCTGAGCAAGAAAACGTCTCACCGCACCGGTAGATGCCAGGCGCAAATCGGTATCGATATTGACCTTACGCACCCCGTGCTTGATGCCTTCGCAGATCTGCTCGACCGGCACACCATAGGTTTCTGGTATTTCCCCGCCAAACTCATTGATCACTTTCAACCATTCCTGGGGAACAGAGCTTGAACCGTGCATTACCAGATGCGTCTCGGGGATACGATCATGGATTGCCTTGATGCGATCAATAGCCAGAATGTCACCCGTTGGTGGTCGGGTAAATTTATAGGCACCGTGGCTGGTTCCACAGGCAATTGCGAGGGCATCGACGCCAGTGGACTTCACAAAATCTGCCGCTTCATCCGGGTTCGTCAACATCTGATCCTGAGTCAGGATACCTTCAGCACCGACGCCATCTTCTTCACCGGCCTGGCCGGTTTCCAGTGACCCCAGGCAACCCAGCTCACCTTCCACTGACACACCACAAGCATGTGCCATCTCGACGGTGCGACGCGTCACATCAACATTGTATTCATAACTCGACGGCGTTTTACCGTTGTCCATCAGGGAGCCGTCCATCATTACCGAGGAGAAGCCCAACTGAATCGAACGCTGGCATACGGTTGGCGACGTGCCGTGATCCTGGTGCATGCAAACCGGAATATGAGGAAACTCCTCGATAGCGGCCAGAATCAAGTGACGCAGGAAAGGTGCACCCGCGTATTTACGTGCACCGGCAGATGCCTGCACGATAACCGGGCTATCCGTCTGGTCAGCCGCTTCCATAATGGCACGCATCTGTTCCAGATTATTGACGTTATATGCTGGCACTCCGTAGCCATATTCTGCGGCATGATCCAGCAGTTGACGCAAGCTCACTAAAGCCATGATATTTCCTCAATGTTTCGATAAATAATGTTTCGATAAATAATGTCGATATTTAAAGTATCCGCAAACCTGAGCTTGCGGATATTAACAGGGTGCTGACGACGCGGTATTCACAATAGATCTAACCTGGATATCGCTAATTAACCGCGGGCACGTTCTTCCAGTATAGCCACGGCCGGTAGTTTTTTTCCCTCCACAAACTCCAGGAAAGCTCCTCCACCGGTCGAAATATAGGAGATCTTATCGGCAATTTTATACTTGTCCACGGCCGCCAGGGTATCGCCACCTCCGGCAATAGAAAAAGCGTTACTCTCTGCAATCGCCAGTGCAAGCGTCCTGGTGCCTTCCCCAAATTGATCAAATTCAAAAACACCGACGGGGCCATTCCAGATAATGGTTCCGGCATCTTTCAATATCTCCGAAAACAGTTCCGCAGTCTGTGGTCCGATATCAAAAATCATGTCATCACTGGCGACATCTTCGACCTTCTTCAGCTCTGCTTCTGCGCTTTCTGAAAACTGTTTGCCCGTCACTACATCAACGGGCATCGGTACAGCCACTCTACCGAGCAGGGCACCTGCCTGAGACACCAGGTCCTCTTCGTAAAGAGAGTGACCTACCTGCTTACCGGTCGCCGCCAGGAATGTATTGGCAATGCCGCCACCGACAATCAACTGATCGACAACGCTTGATAATGATTCCAGTACGGTTAATTTGGTAGACACTTTGGAGCCACCAACAATGGCAACCAGAGGGCGCTTTGGGTTTTCCAATGCCTTACTCAAGGCATCCAGCTCTGCCACTAACAGGGGGCCTGCACACGCAATCTGGGCGTACTGAGCAACGCCATAAGTAGACGCCTGGGCACGGTGTGCTGTTCCGAAAGCATCCATGACAAAGACATCACATAATGCGGCGTAGGCTTTGGCCAGAGACTCTTCATTTTTCTTTTCACCGGGGTTGAATCGTACGTTCTCCAGCAATACCAGTTCACCATCGTCGACTTCAATACCACCCAGATAATCCTTAACCAGACGCACCGGACGGCCTAATAAAACAGCCAGATGCTCGGCGACGGGTTGCAGTGAGTACGACTCGTCAGGTTCTCCTTCTGCCGGACGCCCCAGATGAGACATCAGCAGAACTTTGCCACCGACTGCTAGTGCTTTTTCAATCGTGGGTAGTGCCGCGCGAATCCGTGCATCCGAGGAGATCTTGCCATTTTTCACCGGGACATTAAGGTCTTCGCGGATCAACACGCGCTTTCCGGCTAGATCTAACTCGCTCATTTTGATTACGGACATTCAGGTGTACCTTTCTTTAATCCGGGCCATCAGGCCCATTCAAGTAAA
This sequence comes from Aestuariirhabdus sp., assembly GCA_030622755.1. Taxonomy (GTDB): domain Bacteria; phylum Pseudomonadota; class Gammaproteobacteria; order Pseudomonadales; family Aestuariirhabdaceae; genus Aestuariirhabdus. The sequence goes on from JAUXFT010000008.1 coordinate 9,862, forward strand.
TGTATACTCAGCCAGCTTCACAGCTCGCCAGCCAGTGGACAGCGACATCCAGCATTCGATTGCTGTAGCCCCACTCGTTATCAAACCAGGCCACCAACTTCACCATTTTCGAACCGCAGACACGTGTCTGGGTGCCATCGATAATGGCCGAATGTCGGTCGTGGTTAAAATCTACCGAGGCCAGTGGCTCGTCAGAAAATCCCAACAGGCCTCGTAACGCTCCTGTACTCGCATCACGCAGTAACTGGTTTAATGATTTTGCATCGATGCCGGTTGCCAGGTTCAGGGTCACATCCATCAAGGATACATTGATGGTCGGAACGCGCATGTGTAGCGCCTGAAAACGGCCGTCAAGTTCTGGTAATAATCGACCGATACCGATCGCTAACCCGGTATCAATCGGCACGATAGAATGCAGGGCACTTCTCGCCATACGCAGGTCACTGTGATGATTCGAATCGATCACCGGCTGGTCATTCATCGCCGAGTGAATCGTGGTGATCATTCCCTGCTCGATTCCCAACTGTTCATGCAACAATTTGAGAACCGGTACGATACCATTAGTTGAGCAGGATGCATTGGATACCACCCGCTGCTCAGGGCCAAGAATCGCTTCATTAAAACCGTACACGACTGTGGCATCGACCTCACCCGCCGTTGGCCTTGAGATCAATAAACGCCGCGCCCCGCTATCAAGGTGGCGCTGGCCATGGACTCGATCCGGGCAGGTGCCGGTACATTCCAGCACCAGATCTACATCCAATTCGCGCCAGGGCAGCCGTGCCGGATTTTCTTCATTAAATACGCGGATATGGTCACTACCCACCATCAGCCCGCCATCACACTGCTCCAACGGCAACGGAAAGCGCCCATGAGTCGTATCATAACGAGTCAGGTAACTAACCGTGTCGATGTCAGAGAGTTCATTGATCGCAACAGGCTGCAAGCGATCACGGTAGCCGCATTCGTAAAGGGCGCGCAAGATGCACTGCCCAATACGGCCATAACCATTTATTGCTATGCGGTAGCTCATCGGTGATTCATCACAGTCTACAGCAGCTCTTCTGCAATATTGATCAGGTTATCTACGGTGAAACCAAATTCTCGAAACAGGTCTACTGCAGGCGCCGATGCGCCGAAAGTCGTCATGCCCAGCACGCGACCATCGAGACCAACGTACTTGTACCAGTAATCGGCATGACCAGCCTCAACGGCTATCCGGGCTGATACTTCCAATGGCAACACCGCAATCTTGTACTCAACATCCTGTTCTTCAAAACGTTCAGCACATGGCATTGAGACGATGCGCACCTTGCTACCTTTTTTGCGTAATTCTGCAGCAGCTTCCTGTACCAGACCGATTTCAGATCCGGTGGCCAACAGAATCAGGTCAGGAGTGCCTTCGCAATCGCTCAGGATATAAGCACCACGTTCCACTGCGGCAAGCTGCTCGGCATCACGTGTTTGGTGTGGCAGATTTTGACGAGAGAAAATTAATGATGAAGGACCATCCGCACGCTCCAACGCACTCTTCCAGGCGACTGCAGACTCAACCGCATCGCAGGGACGCCACACGTGCATATTAGGCGTGGTACGCAAACTGGTCAGCTGCTCAATCGGCTGATGGGTCGGGCCATCCTCACCCAGACCAATAGAATCATGGGTAAATACAAAAATACTGCGCTGCTTCATCAGTGCGGCCATGCGCACCGCGTTACGAGCGTATTCCATAAAGATCAGGAAGGTAGCGCCGTAAGGCACGAAACCGCCGTGCAGAGCGATACCATTCATGATGGCGCTCATACCGAATTCACGCACCCCGTAAAACAGATAGTTGCCACTGGCATCATCACTACTGATTCCCTTGCAACCACTCCACAGCGTCAGGTTGGAACCCGCCAGATCGGCAGAACCACCCAATAGCTCAGGAAGGGCTGGGCCATAAGCATTCAAGGTGTTTTGCGAGGCTTTACGGCTGGCTATGCTGTCGCCTTGTTGCTGGCATTGTTCGATATAGGTCTGTGCAGTTACAGCGAAATCAGCGGGAAGCTCACCATTTACGCGGCGCACATATTCAGCCGCCAACTCCGGATGCTCCTGCTGATACGCAGCAAAGGCGTCGTTCCATTGCGCTTCGCGAGCAGCACCGGCTTCACGAGCATTCCACTGCTGATAAAGCTCTTGAGGCACCTCAAAAGCACCGTACTTCCAGCCCAGACGTTCACGGGTCAGGGCGATTTCATCATCACCCAACGGCGCACCATGGCAGTCTTCCTTACCCTCTTTATTGGGTGAGCCGAAGCCGATCACGGTCTTACAACAGATCAGTGTAGGCTGGTCGCTATTCGCCTTTGCCTGCTCAACCGCTGCTTTAATGGCGTCGGCATCATGGCCATCGACTGCTGGAATCACTTGCCAGCCGTAGGCTTCAAAGCGCTTGGGTGTATCGTCGGTAAACCAGCCTTCTACCTCACCATCGATAGAGATGCCATTATCATCATAAAAAGCAATCAGCTTACCCAGGCCCAGGGTTCCGGCCAGCGAGCTAACTTCGTGGGAAATACCTTCCATCAGACAACCATCGCCGAGAAAAACATAGGTATTGTGATCCACGATGTTGTGTTGATCACGGTTAAACTGGGCCGCCAGAACCTTCTCGGCAACCGCCATGCCCACCGCATTCGCAAGACCCTGCCCTAACGGACCCGTCGTAGTCTCTATGCCCGGCGCATAACCGTACTCCGGGTGTCCGGCCGTCTTACTGTGCAACTGGCGGAAGTTTTTCAGATCATCAATGCCGAGGTCATAACCGGTAAGATGCAACAAGGAGTAGATGAGCATCGAGCCATGCCCATTGGACAAGACAAAGCGATCACGATTAGACCATTCAGGGTTGGCAGGATTATGTTGTAAATAATCACCCCATAATACTTCGGCAATATCTGCCATACCCATTGGGGCACCAGGGTGTCCACTTTTGGCTTTCTGAACAGCGTCCATGCTCAAGGCACGGATAGCGTTGGCTCGCAGGCGACGGGAAGACATATTGAAAAGGCTCCTGTTAAGAGGATAAGCATATGGGGTAACAGAAAAATCGCGGCGATATTTTCCCTTTTTCTACCGCTATCAGCAATGAATTGCTCAAAAAATATCATACTTTTCTTAAATTTTATGCCCCTGAAGCCTGTATCACCCACATCAGGTATAAAATAACCACAACATCTATATCAATATTTTTTGATATAGATGTTGTGCGAAGGTTTTGGCGCTGCTAGACTGCGCCCATGTTAACCTCCACCACTTCCGATACAGCAATCATTCAAGCGCCCGGAGGAGCCTCTACCGGCTTATTCAATAGCCGCTACGATGACCTGGCCCAACTGTGTAAAGCCAGTGCAGATCCATTGCGCCTGCAAATACTGCGCGTGCTAAAAAGCAACTCCTTCGGGGTGTTAGAGCTGTGCAGTATTTTTGAAACCAAACAGTCAGGCATGAGTCATCACCTCAAGGTGTTGGCCAAAGCAAGTCTGGTAACGACTCGTCGTGAAGGAAATTCTATTTTTTACCGCCGAACCCTGTCCAACCTGGAGCAGTTAGGTGGCGACATCCAGCAAAGCCTGTTTGCAACGCTCGACAATAGCGAGCTTACCCCCGAAACCCGTACCCGCGTCGAGGAGATCAAGCAACAGCGAGCACTGAATTCCCGTAACTTTTTCGCCAAACACGCCAACAAATTTCGGGAACAACAGGAACTGATCGCCGATTATCAGCAATATGCAGATAGCGCGCGTGACCTGTTAATCAGCGACGGGCTGCCTGCCAAAGCAACAGCGATCGAAATCGGACCGGGTGAAGGGGCTTTCCTGCAGGAGCTTTCCCCGCACTTCGAGCATGTTTATGCGATCGACAATTCCCGGGAGATGCTGCAGAAAGCACAAGCGTTCAGCGATAAGCTTGCACTTTCTAATATTGAATTTCTCCACGGAACTTCTACTCTTGCCCGCTCCCTGCAAATAAAAGCTGACGCGATCATCATCAATATGGTGCTGCATCACGCCCCCTCTCCCGAGGAGCTTTTTGAAGATGCCAGTGCATTATTAAAACCTGGTGGTCGATTGATCATTACTGATCTCTGCCTGCATGACCAAAGCTGGGTGCGTGAAGCATGCGGTGATCTTTGGCTAGGCTTTGATCCCGACGAATTTACCCGCTGGGCAAACAACGCCGGGCTCGACACCGGTAACAGTCTCTTTCTGGGGCAACGTAATGGCTTTCAGGTGCAAGTCAGACGCTTTCACAAACCATTACACCCTTCTTCTACCACACGCCTTTTAACTGCCGAGATATAGGAAAAGCGATGAGCGACTATACAATTTTTACTTCTGAGTCAGTTTCCGAAGGTCATCCCGACAAGATGGCTGACCAGATTTCCGATGCCATTCTGGACTCCATCATCAAAGATGATCCCCATTCTCGTGTTGCCGTTGAAACCATGGTTAAAACCGGTATGGCGGTTATCGCTGGTGAGGTTCGCACTTCAACGTACGTTGATCTGGAAGACATCGTGCGTCAGGTTATTCTGGACATCGGCTATAACAGCTCCGATGTGGGCTTCGACGGTGCTTCTTGCGCCGTATTGAATGCCATCGGCAAGCAATCTCATGATATCGCCATGGGCGTCGACGAAGCTGACAGCAAGGATCTGGGTGCAGGAGACCAGGGCCTGATGTTTGGTTACGCGACCAACGAAACCGACGTTTTGATGCCCGCGCCAATTTTTTACGCTCATCGCCTGGTGGAGCGCCAGGCTCAGCTGCGTAAAAATGGTGTACTGCCATGGCTACGCCCGGATGCCAAGAGCCAGGTGACCCTGCGTTATGAAAATGACAAGCCGGTCGCCATCGATGCCGTTGTACTGTCTACTCAGCACTCACCTGACATCAAGCTTTCTGACCTGCAAGAAGCGGTACTGGAAGAGATCATCAAACCAGTGCTACCGACCGAGTGGCTGCACGCCAACACCCAGTTCCACATCAACCCGACTGGCCAGTTCATCATCGGTGGACCTGTGGGCGACTGTGGCCTGACCGGCCGTAAAATCATCGTTGATACCTATGGTGGTATGGCGCGTCACGGTGGTGGCGCATTCTCCGGCAAGGATCCATCAAAGGTCGATCGCTCAGCTGCCTACGCGGGCCGTTATGTCGCCAAAAACATCGTTGCTGCCGGTCTCGCTGATCGCTGTGAAATTCAGATCTCTTACGCTATCGGTGTCGCCGAGCCTACCTCGATCTCCATCAACACATTTGGTACCGGCAAGCTCAGTGATGATCAAATCAGCACGCTGATTCGCGAGAATTTTGACCTGCGCCCACAAGGCCTGATCGACATGCTGGACCTGCGCCGTCCTATCTATAAGGCTACCGCAGCGTATGGTCACTTCGGCCGCGAAGAAGAAAACTTTACCTGGGAACGGACCGATAAAGCCGCAGCGCTGGCTAAAGCCTTGTAACTCGGGCTAAACCAAACCGTACTCAACAAACAACCCTTCGGGCAGTGCTCGCGCTTGCCTGAAGTCAGGGGTAACTAGCAGAGAAAACCGCTTCGATAAGTGTCGGCTCTGCACTACCCGCTTAAACCAAGGATTACCAACATGACCACATTTACTGATTATAAAGTTGCCGACCTTTCTCTGGCCGAGTGGGGCCGTAAAGAGATCGATATCGCCGAAACTGAAATGCCTGCCCTGATGGCTCTGCGTGCCAAGCACTCTGCCAGCAAGCCATTAGCCGGTGCTCGTATCATGGGTTGCATCCATATGACCATCCAGACAGCCGTACTGATCGAAACATTGATCGAGCTTGGAGCTGAAGTCCGCTGGTCTTCGTGCAACATTTTCTCTACTCAGGATCATGCTGCCGCTGCCATTGCTGCTGCCGGTATTCCAGTATTTGCCTGGAAAGGCGAAACCGATGAGGAGTTCCGATGGTGTATCGAGCAGACAGTTGTAAAGGGTGGTAAGGACTGGGACGCCAACATGATTCTCGACGATGGCGGTGACCTGACTCAGATCCTGCACGAGAAATACCCTGAAATCCTGGCCAACTGCCACGGCGTCTCTGAAGAGACCACTACCGGCGTTCACCGCCTGTTGGAGATGCTTGAGCAGGGTTCCCTTAAAGTTCCAGCGATCAACGTCAACGATTCCATCACCAAGAGCAAAAACGACAACAAATATGGTTGCCGTCACAGCCTCAACGATGCCATCAAGCGTGGTACCGATCACTTGCTAGCGGGTAAGAAAGCATTGGTTGTCGGCTATGGCGATGTCGGTAAAGGTTCTGCTGCATCCTTACGCCAGGAAGGCATGATCGTTCGGGTCAGCGAAATCGATCCGATTTGCGCCATGCAAGCCTGCATGGATGGTTTCGAAGTTGTTTCCCCCTATAACGGAGGCATCAACACTGGAGATATTGCCTGCATCAACACCCTTATTATGGGTACCACTGATTTGATCGTAACTACCACGGGCAATACCGATGTGTGCGACAGCAATATGCTGCGTTCATTAAAGAATGGTGCCGTGGTATGTAACATCGGCCATTTCGATAATGAGATCGATACCGCCTACATGCGTGAGAACTGGGAGTGGGATGAAGTTAAGCCGCAGGTACACAAGATCTATCGTGATCGTGCCAGCAATGACCACCTGTTGCTGCTCTCAGAAGGTCGACTGGTTAATCTGGGTAACGCCACTGGCCACCCTTCCCGCATAATGGATGGCTCTTTTGCCGATCAGGTGCTGGCTCAGATTTATTTATGGGAGCGAAAATTTGCCAATCTGCCAGAAGCGGAGCGTGCCGCCAATATTTACGTGGAAGTATTGCCTAAAAAGCTCGACGAAGAGGTCGCTCGCCACATGGTAGAAGGCTTCGATGGCGTGATCACGCAGTTAACCGATGCCCAGGCTAGTTACATCAATGTTGATGTTGCCGGTCCTTATAAGAGTGATGACTACAAATACTAAGTCACTTTTTATTAAGGCGCCTTTATTAAGTCAATATGATTCAGGGGCTGCAGGGATGCACCCCCCTATAACAAAGACTACATTATGAACACACAGAACCGATTTTCAAGACGCTACAGCTTCGAGTTTTTCCCCACCAAAACAGATGCTGGCGCCGAAAAGCTACTCGCTACGGCGCAAACTCTCGCCGCCTATGAACCGGATTTTTTCTCCGTGACCTATGGCGCCGGTGGCTCTACGCGCAGCCGTACCGTCGATACCGTATTAGGCATCCAGCAACAATCCGGCGTGCCAACGGCGCCTCACCTTTCCTGTATCGGTGACAGCAAGCAGGAAGTGATCGACCTGCTCGATCATTATCGAAGCAACAATATCAATCGCATTGTCGCACTGCGCGGAGATCTGCCATCAGGCATGGGCTTGGCCAGTAGTGAACTTCGTTACGCTAATGAACTGGTCAGTCTGATTCGTGAGCACAGCGGAGATCATTTTGAAATTGAGGTGGCGGCCTATCCTGAAGTCCACCCGCAAGCCAATAATTTTGAATCCGACCTGCTGAATTTCAAACGCAAAGTTGAAGCCGGCGCCGACGCGGCGATCACCCAGTATTTTTTCAATGCCGACAGTTACTTCCACTTTATTGAACGTTGTGAATCGGTTGGTGTGGATATCCCCATCATGCCGGGCATTATGCCAATCACCAATTTCTCAAAGCTTGCCCGGTTCTCGGAATCCTGTGGCGCAGAAATTCCACGCTGGGTTCGTAAACAGCTGGAATCTTATGGCGATGATATTGAATCGATCCAGAAGTTTGGAGAAGAAGTCATTACTGAAATGTGTGAACGACTGCTTGATGGCGGAGCCCCTGGGTTGCATTTCTATACGCTCAACCAAGCGAGCCCCAGTCTTGCACTATGGGACAATCTTAAGCTTTCCGAGCGCAGATAGCGCCGTACTCCCGCGCCAGACAAGCCCGCTTATGCGGGCTTTTTGCTATTTGCCAGATGTGATGCGGCTACGCCAGTTTACTATTGGCGTTCCGAGAGCCCGTAAACTACCTCGACTCATATTCCCCCGCTAGTGGACTCTCTACGGCGAGCAGAATTCCGGCACCACCTTGGGCATAATCCTGCAGGGGGGCTATCCGTACTTTTATTGCTTTTATTCATCACCTTGCAAGGCAGTTTCAGGTTATTTACCAGCGACGACATTCTGGTCAAGGGCCCGCCGGTTTTGTTATCACTGATATTCAGCAACAACTCTCTAGCTGGCCTTGATTACTCTACTGTTGGCTTGCGGAATTCCCTGGCTACTCTTCAATATCCGGTTTCTATAGTTACGCTGCTTCCCACTCAGGCTCATGCTATGCTCGCATTTCATTACATGCCTCAAACCTGAATTTTATTATTATGAAAAACCCTCGTATCTATACCTGCCAACCCCTTAACGAGCAACAGAAAATCATACTCAAGGAATCTGCCGCTGTGCACGTTGGGCGTGCCTTGCGGATGCAGGCCGGAGATCCACTGATACTGTTCAACGGAGAAGGAAGCAGTTTCCAGGCCCACATAGTAGAGAGCAACAAAAAACAGGTGATCGTCGCGATTGAATCAGAGCTTCCCGCTGAGGAAGAACAGTCAATTCCAATCCATATCGGTCAAGCACTGTCCCGGGGGGAGCGTATGGACTGGGCAGTCCAGAAAGCTACTGAGCTTGGTGTTGATGAGATCACGCCATTATTTACCCAGCGTTGTGAAGTGAAGCTTAATGCAGAACGCAGTGCGAAGCGTGTTCAGCACTGGCAACAGATTGCCATCAGTGCGTCCGAGCAATGTGGGCGTAATAAGGTACCGGTGATTCATTCCCCCGTACCGGTGGAAGCCTGGATGCAGAGTCAAACAGCGACGCTTAGATTAGTGTTGCACCACCGAACTACAAAGTCCTTGCAATCACACCAGCGCCCCGACAGCGTATCCTTACTCATTGGCCCTGAGGGGGGATTAACTGCTGAAGAACTTTTGCGGGCCGAAGATTTGGGGTTTCATGCAACTTCATTAGGGCCTCGTGTATTAAGAACCGAAACCGCCCCGATAGCCGCCTTATCCCTGATCCAGTATCTATGGGGTGATATGCGTGAAACTTTCTGATCAGTTTATAGCCTGAATTTTCACGCAGTATTGATTAAAAAATATGAATCCCTGAGCGCTTTAACTTCCAGTACCAAGCGCTAGTATCATGCTTTCCAGATGATCAAGATCCGGAATAATCGCATCCTCACCACTCAGATGAACCATCATCGCGGTACATTCACCGAGTTCCCCCTCTTGCTGAACCGCATCTTCTGGTCCAACCCTGACGGCATGAGGAATACCCTCAGCGGCAACAGCATAGAATGGTAATTCATCCCTACCACTAATTCCGTTAAAAACAATGGTTCGCTCTGCAAGCTGTTCTACATCGTAGGATTCTCCATTTGCTGCTTCAAAACTAACGAGAGGAATCTGCACGTCACGCCAGATAATGGTACCTAAATACCAATCTGGAGTGTCTGCCTGTAACTCTGGTGATTCATAACCAATCAGCTCTGCAACACTGACGTTTGGAACCAGCAGCTGTTTGTCTCTCAACGGAACCATCAAACCAGCGATGAAGCCTTCTGTCGTTTCACTCATTAATACACCTGTGCTTTTATACCCGTGATCTATACCTGTGATCGTGCCTTGTTTTGCTGCACTTCGCCTGCTACTTGCCTAATTAGTCTTTCTGCCAATTCTCGTGGCGAACCTCTGAAACTGCAATAACCATCTTTGCATATCGCATCTGGCATAGTACTACTCTCACTACTGTCTGCCGCCTGAGCCCAGACCGGCGCGCCAATTTTATTATATGTCAGACTGGCGTCCACCCCATCTTCACCCATGCCGGAAAAGATGATGGCACCACTGCCACTGCCAAAGCGGCGCAATATATTCATCATGACCTGGCCAATATTGGGCTGATAAGGACCCGCCCATTCTCGTCCCGTCCCCTCAAGGCAAGCTTGCTGATTAAACAAAATCTCTTGCTCAACGGTTGCCAGCACTACCTTTCCGTATTCCAACTTAGTGCCATCTCCGCCAATAACCACGTCGAAGACGCTATGACGACCTATGGTATCTGCTAAGACCTGCTGGAATCCGCCATCAATATGCTGGGCATAGACAAAGGCTACTGGTAATCCCGCGGGTAAAGCGTCCAGAAATTCTTTAACGGCGCTCGGTCCACCCAGTGAAGCGCCTAAAAGCCATACTCTTGTTGGAATCGAATTGGCTAACTCCAGATTACGTAAACTATCCGGTAATGCTAATGGTGGTTGCTTGGGTCTTCCTGCAGGTAAACGGGAATAATCAACGACATCAGGTACCTGTACCCGTTTCAGTTGTTCAGACAATTTACTCAAAAAGCGCCGCTTCCATTGTGGATATTCGTCGCTGTTTTGCACGGGAGCCTGACCGTCCCCAATTAACACCGGAGCATCAATAGTCCCAAGGATTAAATCCAGAAAATCGTCAAAACCTTCATCCAGGGTTAAGTCGACATACCACAGGTCTACAGGTACTTGCAGATCACTACCAGTGAACTTCCAGGGGCTGGTGTTGACGCTGACCTGCATTCCCTGATCAGCCAATAAAGTACCGATCAGATGTTGCTGTAACGAAGTATCAGCGATAACTCCGATACTGATCGCCTGATCACTAATGCTGCTGTTCATCCGCTTTCAACAGTTGATCAATAGTCGCTAACAGTTCTGCCTCCTGGAAAGGTTTGCCCAGATACTCATTTACACCTAGCGAGAAAGCACGCTCACGGTGCTTCTCACCGGTGCGTGAAGTAATCATGATGATCGGTAGATCGCCGAGTCTCTTGTCGTTTTTAACCGAACTGGCCACTTCAAATCCATCCATACGCGGCATTTCAATATCCAGCAGCATTACGTCTGGTATGGTATCTTGCAGCTGTGAAATAGCATCTACACCATCTTTGGCCAGGAGTACCTCATAGCCCTGACGCTCGAGTAGTCTAGAGGTTACCTTTCTCACCGTTACCGAATCATCTACCACCATAACAACCGGTTGACGTGTTTCTTCTTTAACTTCAACTACTTCAGCATCTACAGTAATACCCATAGGTAGCGCCTGATGTGCAAAATCGCTGCGGATCATTGCCACCAGATCCAGAATGATAACCACCCGACCATCACCCAAAATGGTTGCGCCTGACACGCCAGCTACCCCGGAAAACTGTGCTCCCATGGTCTTAACCACGATCTCACGGCTTCCTGCCAAGGAGTCCACCTGAAGTGCAACAGAGTGCTCCGCTCCTCGAGTCAGTAGTACAGGCAGCGGAGTTGTCACACCTTCCATAGAAGGCTGGGCTCGTTGCTTCATTACTTCGCCAAGGTATCTGACCTGGTAACCCTCGCCCGCGTAATCAAATTCAAGCGAAGGATCATTGTAATAGGCTTCAAGTTCATAAGGACTGATACGCAATACGCCTTCAATGGTATTCAGCGGGATGGCATAGAGATCATCCCCCATGTACACCATGAGCGCCCGGTTAACCGAGACGGTAAAGGGCAAGCGGACTATAAATGTGGTTCCCTCACCATACTTTGAATGAATGGTTACGTTACCGCCCAATTGCTTGATTTCGGAGTGCACCACATCCATGCCCACCCCGCGACCGGAGATCTGGGTAACCTCTTTAGCCGTAGAGAATCCTGCCTGAACAATGAATTGCATGACTTCATGATCCGTCAGGCTGGAGCCCTCATCCATTAATCCCCGCTCTATGGCTTTCTTTCTTACTGCTGGCAGGTTTATTCCCTGACCATCGTCACTGAGACGCAAAACAACATCGCCACCTTCGCGAGAAAATGCGATTCGAATATGCCCCTTCCTGGACTTGCCCGCGTCACCTCGAGAATCAGCGTCACTCTCAATACCGTGGTCGACTGCATTTCGCAGCATATGCTCAAGCGGTGCTACCATACGTTCCATAACGGTACGATCCATCTCACCGTCAGCATTGATTACTTCGAGCTCTACTTTCTTGCCCAGCTCACCTGACACCTGGCGAACGATGCGGCGTAAACGAGGCATCATGCGATTGAATGGCACCATTCGGGTGTGCATCAATCCCTCTTGTAACTCAGTATTGATACGACCCTGTTGTAGCAACAAGGTTTCAGCATCTCGTGCTTTGTTTGACAGCCCATCCTTAAGGTCCATCAAGTCAGTCGCAGATTCCACCAGAGAACGTGATAACTGCGCCAATTCGGAATATTGGTCCATCTCCAAAGGATCAAATTCCAAATCACGGCTGCCGTGTTCCAGTTCGTAGCGCGAGATAATCTGCGTCTGCGTTTCTATGTCCAGGCGACGCAGCTGCTCACGTACCCGATTAATGGTGGAATTCATCTCATCCAGCGTGAAACCAAAATCGCTGACTTCCTGCTCAACACGTCCTCGGGAGATACTGGTTTCACCCGCCAGATTTACCAGGTTTTCCAAAACGTCCGCTGAGATTTTCACCATCTCCTGTGGCATTCGTCGAGGTTGTTTCAGTACTTCTGCCGCACCCATTACTGCCGGTGTTTTTTGTGCAGCAGGAACTGCTGGCGTTCCCCGAGGCACAAAAGGTAAAACCTCTGCTCTCGGCTCTTCATTCGAGGGGACACTAACCGTGGCAACATCCTGTGCTTTTTCTGGTTCTATTGCCGCATCGCCCTGCACTTGCGCTCGAATATTTTTCAAATGTTTAAATAGCAGATCCTGACGAGCCATAACATCTTCAAAAAATCCCTGAGGAAGATTCTGTAAATCCTGTTGCGCATGAGTAACCAGTATTTCAAAATCATGGGTGAAGTCACCGAGGATTTTGATTGCTGCCATCCGAGCTCCACCCTTTAGAGTGTGAAGCTGCCTCATCAACTCTTCCGCGGCCTTCTGGTTTTGAGGATCTTTACTCCAGGCTTCACAGCTCTGCTCAACACCTTCTTGAAGATCATCCGCTTCTTCCAGGAAAATCTCTAAAATATCAGCATCCATCTCATTCAAATCAAGCTGATCAAAACAAATTTCAGAATCCGCTTCTGCGCTAATCTCTTCCTGTTCACTTTCGCAAGCAACTACTTCCGACCTGCTTTCTTCTGTAGTTTCATCGCAGCGAGCGTCTGGAGCTGTTTCATTTTTTTGTTCAGCTTTCTTAATTTCAACGCTTGCTGAAGGATTTGCCCTATAGTGACTGATGGCGTCGATTAACGATTGTGCCGGCACACAGCTACCGGTTGAAGCTATGTCATCCAGTTGATCAGCCAGGCGGTCATGGCATGTCTGCATTAAATCGAACAATGCTTGCGATGTTTCGTAACGACCATCACCAAACCCTTCATACAAGAATTCCAGCTCATGGCTAAGATCTCCAATTGGAGATATCTCTGCCATTCTTGCGCCCCCTTTGAGGGTATGCAGGTCTCGCTGAAGTTGATCCACCTCGCCTTTCCTACTGCTATCTTCCATCCAGTTATTAAGAGAAGACGAAGTTCGCTCCATAATATCGGACGCTTCTTCCAGGAAGATTTCTATGAGCTCGGGATCCGCATCAAACATAATGCGCTCTTCGCCAGCAGCGCAATCTATTTTATCAGCAGGCTCCTGAACAACGTCCAATCCGGTTTCAGCCGACTCGTCCATTGATATTTCTTCAACTACTTCTGCTACTTCTGCTACTTCTGCTACTTCTGCTACTTCTGCTACTTCTGCTACTTCGATAGCAGTGTCATCGGTCGCATCCATTACTGGTAGAGGTATTTCTACCTCTTCAGAGATAATTTCCCCACCACCGAACCGGGATTGTAGATCCGCCAAAAGCTCTACACTGTCGAGCTCTATCTCTTCATCTACCGCATAGTTTTCGAACGATCTATCAGTTTCTAATTCTGAGCCTGCCTGTTCATTTATTGGTGTTGACTCTGGCTCAACAAGCTCTGTATTTTGCTCGTTAGAATCAAGCGTTGTTGTCTCATCCACGCCCGGGGTCACGACGGACAATATTGGCTGATGCTTTTGTTGGGTATCTAAAAATATCCTATTGCCCAGACGTGTCATCAATTCTTTGGGTTCTTCTACTGCCTGCTGTGCCGCCATTTGATCAAGCATATGAATCAATTGTTCATGTGATTCATATAGATCAGCTCTCAGCTCTTCGCTTATCGCCAATTCGTTTATTGTTAAGGCGCTATAAACAGATCTCAATAACTCTCCCAACGCAGCGACTGGAGAAAGATCAGCCATCAAAGCAGTACGTGACAGAGTATCAAGTTCTTTTTGTAATGCAGCATACAGATCGTCTTGCTGACAGTGTTCAGACCATTGCGGTAGCCAGTCCTGAACATCCAGCAACAGGTCCATTCCCTCACTCAGAAATACGGTTAAGGCTTGGGTATCATAGCCGTTTTCTTCGTCTTCTTCCCGCTTCGCCTCGAGGTAGCGACTCTGTAATTCATGCAGTTGTTCCAGGTACTCATTACTCCCCGGAATCACCAGCCCGGCATCATCAAATAGTCGGTCCAACCCACCCTGAACCAATACAATACCTTGTTCCAGAGCGCCCACGATTACGTGATCGGCCTTTATCAGGTTTCCCCGCAGCTCCTTAATAAGTTTTTCAAGCGGTGACACTACGTTTGCTATGGGGGTGATGCCCGCCATATATGCACTGCCTTTCAGGGTATGTAAGGCACGTTGTAGATCTTCGGTTATAGTCAGGGAATGCTGTTTAAGCTGATGCGCATTCACAAATTCTCGTGCTGCTTGCAGGTGAGTCTCTGCTTCACCTTTGAAAATATCAAGTAGCTCAGATTCAGCATCATCTTCGCTGTTAAGCTCAATGACGTTTTCCGACGACTCCTCTTTTAACTTCAGCAGAGAACCTTCAGTTTCTTCGCTTTCCTGTGTTTCAGTGCCGAAATCAGCATCCGAGACCGCGGCACATTCATCCGTAACCACGCCACCATCTACTGCAGGAGCATTCCATTCCTGCCCGTTCGCGTAGGCCTCCGCCTCTTCACGATAAAGACGAACCTGATCTGTTTCCTTTTGTGTGTTCTGTTTGAAATCTTCTAATAAAGACGGGATTAAACCACGTACTCGCTCAATCAAATCAAACACACTAGCCGTCGGTGTAATTGTTTTATCAATAACTCGATTGAGCATAGTTTCAATTGACCAGGAAAGTTCACCGACAACTATCGCCCGAACCATCCTGCCACTACCTTTTAAGGTGTGAAATGCCCTTCGGATTTCTGTTAACGCTGAATCACCCTGAACATTGGCCTGCCATTTCGGTAAATACTCGGCAATTGTTTCGAGGACCTCTTCGACTTCCTCGATAAATATTTCAATAACCTCTTCATCGATCAAGTCATCTTCCTGATCGTCTTCTTGTACAGCCTGCTTGTCTTCTACAATAACGGGTTCAGCCGCCAACTCTTCCGTGAAGTCTTCCTGAAGTTCAACTATGCCTTCATCAGCATCAATGGTTTCAGGATCAACTGCTTCAACTATATGCTCAGATAGATGTTCAGAGAATTCAGGCTGCTTTTCAGTTCCATCAGTAGCCGTTTGTTGCTCTGCGCTTTCTAATTCATTCACTATGAAAGCATCTATTTCATGAACTATATCTTGCTGCACTATATTTTGCTGAACGTCTTCCGCAGGCTCTTTTATAACCTCTTGAATGGTCTCTGGATCATCCTCTGATGCCACTTCTGCATCACCACCACAGCCAAGCAGTAGCAAGCTCTCATCCGCCACATCGAGTAGTATGTCAGCTTGTTCCGCAGTCTCTTCTGTTAAACGCTCGAGGTAGTATTCAATGCTTGCAATGACATCTGCCAACGTGTCCAGAACAGGCCAGTCGGGAATGGTTTGAGAAGCTATAAGCTCATTACGAATAAAACCAGAACACGCTTTCAGTTGAGCCGCCGGACGAGGCAGTGGAATCATTGCCAGGCCACCACGTACCGTATCCAGCACTTGTGGCACTTCGTCTAACTTGCTGTGATCCCACTTGGAACCAATAAACTGTACAATGGCATCCTTAGCCTGCTCCAAACCATTGCGTGCTTCACGCACAACAACTTTGTGAACATCACTCAGTTCCGTAGCAGGCATGTCAGTAAGACTGCTACCCGCCTGGCCCCCTTCATTTTCTTCCATCGCGGAAAGTGTGGCCTCTACATAAAGCAGTGAACCCGCAATATCCATCAGCACCGCATCATCAAGAGTTCTTTCTCGATCCACGATCTCTTGCAGTAAATCCAGCTGCTCCTGTAAAACTTTGCGGGGAGCACCTAACCCCATAACGGCCATAGCGTCAGATATTTGTTTTAACGCAGGAAGTTGTTCCGCAAGCACTTGTGTATCGTTGGATTCGGAACGTACAAACAGATCCAGTGAATCTTTTACAGAAACTAATTCTTCAGTTAACGCTGCAACAACAGAACCTACTGCCTCACGATCAGGCCCCGACATTAACTGTCGCTGTTGGTCTACTATTTCTTCATCGGGCAACGCGTCATCAAGCCCAAACTTATCTTTTATTTCGCGAATTCTCAGCGTTTCATCTTCTGCTTTAGCGACATAGTAAAGCAGGTTTTTGATCAGCTCTTCAGGTGCAGGCTGGTTTAGAGCTTCTGCGCCACCTTTCATCACTCTACGTAACTCACCATCTACCTGGCGTAACAAATGCCGGATGGAAGTACTCATCGGAATTGCACCGCTTGTGAGTCCCTCTATCACGCCCGAGCAAATCCACCATAACTGACCAATAGGCGTTTTTAATAAAAGCCCTTCAAGACGAGTAAAAACCTTCTCCATAAATTCGAGATTTTCGTCTTTATTATCACCCCGCAAAACACCCACAAGTGCAAACTGGTACATTTGTCGTAACTTGCTTATTAATGCCGTGAAATTGTCCCCACTAAATCGCTTAAGAGCGGCTATGGGAAGTTTCGGATTAATGTTTTTTAAATTAGGTTTAAACAACGCTGTTTCTGATAACAAACTACCGCCACGAGCGGCTCGCATATCATTCAGAACAGGCATCAAAATGACAGGAAGATCACGGCGGCCAGCCTGTACTCGCTCCAGGTAAATAGGCAATTGCAAAATCGCCTGCATTAACACCTGGTAGGCTTCTTCCGGATTGCTTACCTGGCTATTCATAATAGCCTGAGCAAGCATCTCCATCTCTTCTGCAAGCAACCCTGCACCGTAAAACTCAACCATCTGTAACGTGCCATGAACCTGATGAATATAGTTCAAGCAAAAACGTATACGCGTTGCATCTTCGGGGTTTTCTGCATAGGACTCCAGAGCCTGGCGCGCCTGCTTTAAGGTCTCTTGAATTTCGCCCTTGACCCAATCCAGGGCGACATAGTCGTGGTGATCAGCCATAGTTACTCCAGGAATCCTCTCACTTATTCACCTACCCGTTTGCGAAATGCCAGGGTATCCGAATCATCAACCCGCTCCACGTCAGGATGAATCCAATCAACCACCTCTCCAAGACCAATAACCAACAACCCACCGGGAGCGAGCCTTTCAACCAGCAGGTTAAGAATCTCTTTACGCCTCCAACGACGAAAGTAGATCAGCAGGTTCTGACAATAGATAAGGTCCATGCCATACATTGGTGATTTGGCGAGTTCAAGTACATTTACTTGCGAGAAACACACTCTGTCCCTCAACTCATTAACAACTTGATAGCGGCTTTCATCCAGAGGCACAAAAAAATCATTCAAGCGCTTCATGGAAATAAACTCTAATTTCCTTCCTGAATAAGTCGCCTGTCGAGCCCTGGTTAGTGCTGGAGCACTAATATCAGTTGCTGTAACACCAAAATAGCAGTCAGTTTTTTCCAGCTCTTCCTGTGCCAACATTGCTAATGAATACGGCTCTTCTCCAGTGGAACAGCCAACACTCCAGATCTCAATGGCCGATCTATTTTTTTGTTTTGCTTTTTCACGGAAAAACTTTTGTACCAGATCATAGGATGCTGGATGCCTGAAAAAACTGGTTTCCTGTACGGTTAACCGATCTACAAGCAGCGCCCATTCCATCGCACCGGGTGGATTTTCTGCCACACGCTCATAATAATTTTGGTAATCGTTCAACCCGAGTTCGCGCATTCGCGCGCCTACACCTGTTTGCAAAAAGACCTTGCGTTGCTCAGTGATACGCATACCTGTTCGATCTTCAAGCAGGGTACGCCACTGAGCAAACTGATCTTGATCCATCTCCGGTAACGGCTGTATCGACCATTCTTTTGTCATCATTCTATATGGTCCGAATCCTGGTAAATCACAACGCAATAATTACGCTGTAATTAACCGATGGACTCCGTTTCAGGCAACTTAAAGCCTGCTACCGACTGGTGCATTTCAGAAGCCATCTCTGCCAGGTTACCGATAGAGTTCGCCGTGGCGGTGGTACCTGCAGAAGTCTGCGAGGTGATCTCCTGGATAACGTTCATGGTATTGGATATGTGACCCGCAGAAGAAGCCTGCTGACGCGCCGCGTTTGAGATGTTCTGAATCAATTCAGACAAACTTTCTGATACCTTCTCGATCTCTTCCAGTGCCACACCCGCATCCTGCGCCAGGTGAGCTCCCTTAACCACCTCAGAGGTGGTGTGCTCCATCGAAATTACGGCTTCGTTGGTATCGGCCTGGATCGTTTTAACCAAAGCCTCAATCTGTTTGGTCGCTGCCGATGAACGCTCAGCCAGTCGCTGTACTTCGTCGGCTACCACCGCAAAGCCTCGTCCGGCGTCACCTGCCATCGATGCCTGTATCGCGGCGTTCAATGCCAGAATGTTGGTTTGGTCGGCGATGTCATTAATCAACGATACGATATCACCGATTTCCTGAGAAGATTCACCGAGTCGCTTGATACGCTTCGAAGTATCCTGGATCTGTTCACGAATGGTATCCATACCGGTAATGGTATTTTGTACCACTTCGTTACCGGTGTTAGCGATCGATACCGATCTTTCCGCTACCGATGCAGATTCAGCCGCGTTTGCTGATACCTGGTCGATAGATACCGCCATCTCGTTTACCGCAGCAGAAGCCCCGGCAATCTCTTGCGCCTGGTGTTCGGATGCTTCAGCAAGGTGCATCGCCGTTGCCTGCGTCTCCTGGGCTGCCGATGCCACTTGTACGGCTGTTTCGTTGATGGTGGTTACCAACGCTCGCAATTGCTCGATAGAGTAGTTGATGGAGTCAGCTATCGCACCGGTAAAGTCTTCGGTTACCGTTGCCGATACCGTCAAGTCACCATCCGCCAAGTCTGCCAGTTCATCCAGCAGTCGCATGATCGCCGCCTGGTTAGATTCGTTTTGACTCGCTGTTTCTACCAAGCGCGTGCGGGTATCACCAACCATGCTTACACCGATTAATACAATGGCAGCAACCGCTATCAAACCGAATAAAACTGCTGTTTCAGATGACCAGAAACGCTCGGAGTCCATACTGTCAAAAATTTCTGCTAATGCAGACGAGTCTGCAAGGAGGCGCTGGCTAGAGACAAAAATTTGATCTGATGCTTCACGAACCTGAAATAACTCAGGTGAAGTTTCCAGAATTTCATCGACGCTACCGTTTACAAATTCAAAGAGTTCGGAGATTTCTGTTAAGCGGTCCAGTGCATCTCCATCTGTTACTGCTGTAATCCGCATTGCCAGATTGCCATCGATCATGCCGTGCAAGACTCGTCCAAATAAACCAGCATCTCGACCAAAGCTGTCTGCCGCCATCACCGAGTCTTCGGTGCCTTCCAGTACCCGATTTACACTACCTACAATCCGCTCTGCCAACCATGATTGACGCTGCGCAATAGCAACCTGATCCGCAGGGGCATCATTCTCAAGCAAAATTTCTACGACTTCATCATACTCAACTTGCAGCTGGGGAATTGTTTCAGCCAATGCCGCCGCCACTTCATGCAGCGATACTACGGTTTCCTCACTCTCAAGAATGGCGTCAGTATTTTTCTTGGTTATATTCCAGGCCTGCGTTAGTTCTGCAAGCTTTTCATCTGCGACCACAGAACCCATATCAGACAGTGGAGGGTGGGTAACATCCATACTTCCACTGGCGCCTTCCAGCGTCATGGCGCCGCCATCAGCACCTTCACCACCTAAAGCGGAAGAACCTGACTGCATCATTAAGTAGTGAGACTGGAATCGATCTCTACCGTTACGCAACAAATCGAAAGCGTCTTCATTACCGGCTGCGGCCTCCAATGCGTTCTTGGCGATCTGCTGCGACAATACACGCATCTCACCTGAGTGTGCGATAAATTCCTTATCATAGGTAGCTTGCTGGTTTACGTACCAGAAGTTACCTATCATCCCCACCAAAGCAGCTACCAGCACGACGAAAAGTACCGCTGATAACCGATTTGTCTGCACGCCTGAATTATTAGACTTCATTGTTAATTGGCCTCCACTATGGCCTTTATTTTTTTACGCTGTTTTTGCACTGTCCAAAAGAACTTTCATACCACCTTATACAGCAACCTGGATAAAATCAGGATGCTGAGCCAAGGCGTATAAACTAAATACCTGCCAATTTTTTTCACGGCGATACTCACCGCTCACAAATGGTTGTAGGCTTACCGGTATATTTTCTTCTACTTGCGGCTCGAAGCTTTCGGATACAAAATGCTGCATACCAAGCACTTCGTCAACGACTAAACCGCTGTATATCTCTTCTTGCTCTACGACCAAAACTCGCCGCTGAGCTCGTCGGGCTATAAGGGGTTGCCCCAGAAAATCTCCTAGATCCATAACCGGCAATAGCCGACCGCGCACATTGGATATTCCCTTCACCCAGCTTTTAACACCGGGCAAACGGGTGTATCTAGGCACCGTTAGAATTTCAGAAACCTCACCCAATGGAGCGACATAGTTTTGCCCAGCCAGACGAAAACCAATTCCGCTCCAATAAGTTTTAAGCTCGATTTGAGAAGGTAAGCCCTGCGCATAACGAAGGCTTCGTGCAGTAACATCCTGCAGCAACTGGTAAGCCGTCAGCGCCTTATCTGGTGATCGTCCCATAACGTACTCGCTCTCCGCGAATCAGGACAAAACGCTTTGTAGCGTCTTCATCAACACGGATTCTTCGATAGGCTTTGTTAAATAATCTTTAGCACCCTGACGGCGTCCCCACACCTTATCAGTTTCCTGATCCTTCGTTGTCACAATGATAACCGGAATATGAGCGGTTGCAGGATCCTTGGTTAATTGCCGCGTAGCCTGAAAACCATTCAGACCAGGCATAACAATATCCATTAATACCGCATCCGGTTTCTGGTCCTTGGCAAGCGCTACCCCATCAGCACCATTGTCTGCTTTAAGCACTTCATGACCATTTTTTTCCAGCATACCCTGTAGCTTCAGTGTTTCCGTTGGTGAATCATCAACGATCAGAACTCGAGCCATTACTTCCCCCATTTACAACTTAATTACGACCGAACTCGTTAAATTTCCGATGTCGGTATCAATATTAAAATTTATTCAGCAGGCACGTACGTGCGGATAGCCCCAAGCAATTCATCTTTACTGAAAGGTTTGGTCAAATATTCATCAGACCCTACAATCCGACCCTTGGCTTTATCGAAAAGGCCATCTTTACTCGACAACATAATAACCGGCGTTGACTTAAAATCGCTATTATTCTTGATCAATGCACAAGTTTGATAACCATCAAGACGAGGCATCATGATATCTACAAAAATGATGTTAGGGCGGGTATCAGCAATTTTTGCCAACGCGTCAAATCCGTCGATGGCAGTAATTACCGTACAACCGACCTTCTTGAGAAGAGTTTCCGCAGTGCGACGGATGGTTTTACTGTCATCAATCACCATCACTTTTAAACTCTCGAAGTTGTCTTCCATACTCTTATATGCCCTGTAATCGTTCGATATCGGATTCTCCGACGCTGGAAATTAACCACAGCTGTCGCTTCAAGGAGTGCAGTCAGTATCCGCTCCATCCGATTGTTTTAACATACATTCATTGAGCAATCTATAAAACAGAGAGTTGTTGACGACAATTCTGCATGGTTTCCATCGCGTTGTGGAATATTGATAACCACAGCACAAATGGCAATCACCAAACAGTTCGCAAAGCACTCCCATACCGCTCCCTTTTAGCAGTGTGATTGGTTACACTGCCAGCCATACTAACTGAGCGGGCCAACGTACTATGAAAGTGCAACTGGGCATCGTGATGGACCCCATCACAGAGATTAATTTCAAGAAAGACAGCTCGCTGGCGATGCTACTTGCCGCCCAGCTTCGCGGCTGGGAACTGTTTTACATGGAACAACAGGATCTTTACCAGAACTCCGGAGAATCTTATGGTGTTATGCGCCCGCTATCCGTAAAAGCCGATCCTGAAAGTTTCTATCAGCTGGGGGAGGCCATATCTCGCCCACTTGCCCAACTTGATGTTATTCTGATGCGAAAAGATCCGCCATTTGATAATGAATTTATCTACAGCACCTACCTGCTAGAACAGGCAGAACAACAAGGCACCCTGATAGTTAACAAACCACAAAGCCTTCGTGACTGTAATGAAAAGCTATTTGCCACTCAGTTTCCAGATTGTACGCCACCCACCCTGGTTGCACGTCGCGCCGACCTCTTAAAAGAGTTTGCTGACACTCACCAGGATGTGATTTATAAACCTCTCGATGGCATGGGGGGCGCTTCCATTTTTAGAGTTAAAGCCGGTGACCCCAATCTGAGCGTAATCCTGGAAACTCTAACGGATCACGGAAAACAACAGATCATGGCGCAAAAATTCATTCCTGCCATTTCTGATGGCGACAAGCGCATTCTGCTTATTGATGGCGAGCCCGTGCCTTACAGTCTGGCTCGTATTCCTGCGGCCGGTGAAACCCGTGGGAATTTAGCCGCAGGAGGCCGAGGCGAAGGTCGACTGCTGACCGATCAGGACAAAAAAATAGCCCAACGCGTAGCCCCGACATTACGAGAAAAGGGTCTGCTATTTGTCGGCATTGACGTTATCGGTGATTACCTTACTGAGATTAATGTCACCAGCCCAACCTGTATCCGTGAGCTCGACAATCAATTTGGAATTGATATCGGTGGTCAATTAATGGACAAAATTGCGCAGCAACTTGCACAAAAAATCATCTAATGCACGACACAATATTTCTTACTCAATTGATACCCATTAGCGGTCTGCACTTTCATTTAATTGCTATCCAGCTCCAATCAATAAAATCAGGGCGAATTTTTTAACATGGCAAACATGCAACCCAAGGCAGGTGCTGGTGACCGCCTTGCCTTCACCCTTTTTCTCGCGACAGCCATGCATGCGGCTATTGTTTTAGGTATCAGTTTTGATCTTTTTGATCCACCCAATATTAGTAAAACTCTAGAGGTTACCCTCGCAAACTTTAAAAGTCTGGAAGAAGTAAAGGATGCCGACTATCTTGCGCAAGCCAGCCAAAAAGGAAGTGGCACCCTGGAAAAAAAAGCGCTCCCCAGTACGGATCAAAAAGCCAGCATTCAGGAAAATCAGATAAAGCGAGTCACCCCTCCACCGCAAACGGCAGCACAGCCTAAAGTAGTCGAACAAGCAAAGAAAAAACAGATTTCAACCATCAGTAAAGCACCCAGGAAAGCGCCTCAAGCCACACCCAAAAAACCTACTCAGGATAAAGAAAAGACAGTAAAGCCACGTAAAAAAATTGACCTTAGTGCCGAAATTGCCAGCCTGGAAGCGCGGCTTTTACAAAAACGGCAGGAGTATGCAAAACGGCCCCGAATTCACCGCATTACAGCCGCCTCAACCATGCAGGACAAAGGCGCTTATTACAAAGAAAGCTGGCGCCGAAAAATTGAGAAGATCGGCAATCTCAACTACCCCGAAGAAGCCCGCAAACGTAAAATCTATGGCAAGCTGACCGTCATGGTGGCATTAAAACCGGACGGTAGCCTAAAGGAGGTCAAAGTATTACGCAGCTCAGGACAAACCGTACTGGATGATGCAGCCATTCGTATCGTTAAACTTGCAGCCCCCTTTGCTCCTTTTACTCCTGACCTCAAAGATGTCGATATTCTGGAGATCATTCGTACCTGGAGGTTTGGTAAGAGTAATGTCCTCTCTAGTAACTGACATTTCTATTGTTATAGCCTCCCTTTAGACCTTGTCTAAGGAGGTATTTGCCCCAATACTGGATAGTATGAAGAATGTAAATCTGACCAGCCTTCGCAACCAATTCCTGATTGCCATGCCCCGCATGCAAGATCCCAATTTCGTGGATTCCGTTACCTATATCTGTGAGCATAATGATCAGGGCGCCATGGGTATTGTCATCAACAAGCCGACCGACCTGACGCTGGGCGATGTGCTGGCTCAGGTTGGCATAAGTGTCGATAAAGACACCGACCACCAAATGGACTCAGTTTGTGCAGGCGGGCCAGTACAATTTGAACGAGGCTTTGTACTCCATGATTCCGAGCGGCGCTGGGAATCAACCCTGCAAATTGCGCCCGGAATAAATCTCACAACCTCTCGAGATATTCTGCAAGCCGTCGCCAATAACCAGGGGCCAGAACAAATATTCATTGCGCTTGGATATGCCGGATGGGGGGCGGGACAACTCGAAAACGAACTGAAAGAAAACGCCTGGCTTACCTGTGACGCAAGCAGTGATATCCTATTCAAAACTCCGATTCACCTGCGACGTAAAGCTGCTGCAGCTTCTTTAGGGGTCGACTTACAACTGCTCTCAAGTGACGCCGGACACGCCTGACATGGCATCCCACACTCCCCGGCAAATCATGGCGTTCGACTACGGCCTTCGCAATATAGGCATCGCCGTAGGGCAGACCCTTACCGGCACAGCATCGGCTTTAGCCCCCATTAAAGCCCGCGACGGCATTCCCGATTGGGACATGCTGGCAAAACTGATTAATGAGTGGCAACCGGACACCTTTATCGTTGGCATTCCTTTGAATATGGATGACTCAGAAAGCGAGATGAGTGCTCGCGCTCGAAAGTTTGGTAACCGGCTTAACGGTCGCTATGGAAAACCCTGGATAGGGGTCGATGAGCGCCTCAGCAGCCGGGAAGCCAAACAACGCGCCAGGGAACTTGGGCACAATGGTAATTACAACGATCGCCCCATTGATGGCCTTGCAGCGCACCTTATCCTCGAAGGCTGGTTAGCCAGCCCTCATGATTGAAAAGGGTTCTTCAAACACCAAACTTAGCGGTAAGACGTACCACCAGCATCATCTTCGGTGTCTTGTAATGACAAAGAGCCCGCCACACCGCTTAGATGATCAGGATCAGATTCCGAGCCCAACTTGATCATCAAGCGCAGATCGTTCGAAGAATCTGCGTAGGCCAGGGCATCTTCATAGGTGATTTCGCCGCTATTGTATAACTGATAAAGCGCCTGATCGAAGGTCTGCATGCCCTGCTCAGTGGATTTCACCATCAGCGGTTTAAGCTCGTGTACCGCACCCTTACGAATAATATCTGACGCCAGCGGGGTATTTAATAACACCTCAATTACCGCTCTACGGCCTTTTCCATCCGGTGTAGGAATCAACTGCTGTGCAACAATCCCTTTAAGGTTTAATGATAAATCCATCCAGGTCTGGGCGTGTCTATCGGGTGGAAAAAAGTGAATGATTCGATCCAGTGCCTGGTTAGCATTGTTGGCGTGAAGCGTTGCAAGGCACAAGTGACCTGTTTCTGAGAAGGCTACGGCATATTCCATGGTTTCCCGGGTACGCACCTCACCGATCATGATGACGTCAGGGGCCTGTCGCAAGGTGTTCTTCAACGCCACTTCAAAACTGTCGGTATCGATACCGACTTCTCGCTGAGAAATAATGCAACCATTGTGCTGGTGTATAAACTCGATCGGGTCTTCGATACTAATAATATGCCCGGTAGAATTTGCGTTTCGGTGGCCAATCATTGACGCCAATGATGTCGACTTACCGGTACCCGTACCACCGACAAAAATGATCAGTCCCCGCTTGGCCATCGCCAGCTCTCGAATAATCGGCGGCAACCCAAGAGCGTCCATTTTCGGGATATTGGTTTCGATACGGCGCAACACCATAGCAACCAGATTTCGCTGATAAAACGCGCTGACCCGGAAACGACCTACGCCGCGCGAACTCAGGGCGAACTGGCATTCATGCGTTTCGGCAAACTCCCGGCGCTGATTCTCATTCATAACACCCAAAACTGTTTCCCGGGTTACTTCCGGGCTCATGGCCGCCTTGGTAACCGGCACAATCCGGCCGTTAACCTTCATGCTGGGTGCGACACCTGCGGTTATAAAAAGATCCGATGCGCCTTTTTCGACCATCAGTTTTAACAGTTTGTTAAAGTCCATTAGCAGATTCCATCATTAAATTTATCTTCGCTCAGTTAGCAGGCCATCGTAAATTTTCAGTTATCACTCAGCGGAACATATTAACCAGTAAAGGGGGCTGCACTGCTATAACAGGATTACAGCCCTCAACAGTCTAGAAGTTTTCCGGGATTTTAGCCTTCTCTTTAGCGGCTTCACGACTAATAAGCCCTTTGGCCATCAAGTCTTTCATGCACTGATCCAGAGTCACCATACCCAACGTACCACCCGTCTGAATCGCCGAATACATCTGTGCCACCTTATCTTCTCGTATCAGGTTACGAATGGCCGGTGTGCCCTTCATGATTTCATGTGCCGCTACGCGCCCCCCCCCTATACGTTTAAGCAGGGTTTGCGAGATAACCGCCTGCAGTGATTCCGAAAGCATCGAGCGAATCATCGATTTCTCTTCTGCGGGGAAAACATCGATAACCCGGTCAATCGTCTTGGCAGCAGAGGTGGTGTGCAGCGTACCGAACACCATGTGTCCGGTTTCCGCTGCGGTCAAGGCAAGACGAATGGTTTCCAGATCTCGCAACTCACCTACCAGGATAATATCCGGATCCTCCCGCAGCGCAGAACGTAATGCCTCATTAAAGCCCAGGGTATCGCGATGAACCTCGCGCTGGTTTACCAGGCATTTCTTGGACTCATGCACAAACTCAATCGGATCTTCAATGGTTAGTACGTGTTCATACTTGTTGTCATTTATGTAGTCAATCATCGCGGCAAGTGTCGTACTCTTACCAGAACCCGTAGGCCCTGTTACCAGCACCAACCCCCGAGGCACCATCGAAATATCCTTAAAGACCTGTCCCATACCCAGGTCTTCCATCGTTAACACTTTCGACGGGATGGTACGGAATACTGCGCCTGCGCCCCGGTTCTGGTTAAATGCGTTAACACGGAAACGGGCAACACCGGGCACTTCGAAGGAAAAATCGGTTTCCCAAAACTCCTCGAAGTCCTTACGCTGTTTGTCATTCATGATGTCATAAATCAGCGAGTGGACTTGCTTGTGTTCAAGCGCTGGCAAGTTAATGCGCCGAACATCGCCGTCCACACGAATCATCGGTGGCAGACCGGCTGACAGGTGCAAATCCGACGCTCCCTGCTTGGAGCTAAACGCCAATAGTTCCGTAATATCCATTAAAAATCCCCTGTCTACCCTGTCTTGTTATAATTTGGCTACCTGCTACAGCGCCTTGTTTTATTTAGCTTAACATTTTGATTTTACGGGATATAGTTTAGTATCCCGTGCATTGTGCGACTCTAAGGTAATCTACAACATCCATGTCACATATCGCAGAAAATCTTGCACAGGTTCGCGCTCAGATACAAGCTGCTCGCTCTCGATTTAATCGTAAAGATGACGTCCAGCTCCTGGCTGTCAGCAAAACCAAACCTGTTGCACTGCTGCTTGAAGCCTGGCAAAGCGGGCAGCGACATTTCGGTGAGAATTACCTGCAAGAGGCCCTCGACAAAATAGCGGCGCTTCCAGACAAGGGCATCATATGGCATTTCATTGGCCCTGTTCAGTCCAACAAGACCACTCCCCTGGCAGAAAACTTCGACTGGATTCACTGTGTCGACCGCGCCAGGATTGCCCGCCGATTAAACGATGCCAGAAGCGATTCTCAACCAGCCCTCAATATCTGCCTGCAGGTTAATATCAGTGGTGAATCCAGTAAGTCTGGCGTCTCGATCGATGAATTACCGGCGCTCGCCGCTGAAGTGTCACGTTATCCAAAACTTAACCTTCGAGGATTGATGGCAATACCCGCCAGTAGTCATATCTTCGAAGAACAACAATATGCATTCTCCCAACTGGCCTGTGCCCTGCAAGCCCTACAACAAGATCACCCCTCTCTTCCGCTCGATACTCTGTCGATGGGCATGAGCAACGATCTTGACGCTGCAATCTCTCAAGGTGCTACTTTTGTTCGCATAGGCACTGCCATTTTTGGTGCCCGCGACTACTCGACAAAAAATCCGCTAAGGAACCCAACATGAAGCAACCCACAATCGCCTTCATTGGCGCCGGCAATATGTCCCAGGCGATTTTTGGTGGCCTGATCAAACAGGGTTATGATCCTGCCCGCATATGGGCCAGCAGCCGCACCCCGGAAACCTTACGGCACCTCACAACAGAGTACGGTATTCATACCAGCACCAATAATCTTGAGCTGATAGCGCAGGCAGATGTCGTCATACTCGCTGTAAAGCCACAAGGCATGCAGGCTCTTCTCGTTGAGCTGGCAGACAGCCTTCAGCAGCATCAACCCTTACTTATTTCAGTAGCTGCCGGCATCACCATAGACGCTTTAAACCGTTGGAGTGGCTACGGTTTATCCATCGTGCGCTGCATGCCCAACACGCCTTCGTTACTGCAATGCGGTGCCAGCGGACTCTATGCAAATGCCACAGTGACTGCGGATCAACGGCAAATCGTAGACCATATTTTCTGTTCTGTCGGTATTGTCAGCTGGGTTGATAAAGAGTCGCTGATTGATGCAGTTATTGCAGTATCCGGTAGCGGACCTGCGTATTATTTTATGATCATGGAAGCGATGATCGATGCCGGGGTCAAGCTCGGACTGTCTGAGCAAACAGCTACCAAACTCACCATACAGACGGCCCTGGGTGCTGCACGTATGGCTCAGGAAAGTGATGTCGACGCGGGCACATTAAAACGCCGGGTTATGTCTCCTGGTGGCACGACCGAACAGGCAATATTTACACTGGAGGAAGGTAAATTACCTCAACTGTTAGAGTCCGCCATGCAACGCTGCGCCGAACGAGCCGACGAGATGGCACAACAACTCACCAAATAACTTGCAACTCGGCCACGTCGCTACAATCATAGTGATATGCAGTCCAAGACTGCTGCCCACTTAAACAACAATCAGCAATAACCACTGATTGTCTCTGGAGAGTGAATCAGACCATGCCCGCAGCCTTGCAAGATACCCTTAGCTTTTTGCTCCATACCATTGGTGGTCTCTACATCATGGTGGTACTGATTCGATTCATCCTGCAAATGGTACGTGCTGACTTTTACAATCCTTTATCGCAATTTGTCGTAAAAGCCACGAATCCACTGCTAATTCCTTTGCGCAGGTTAATTCCTGGTGTCGGGGGCATTGATATTGCCTCTCTGGCACTGGCTTTGATACTGCAGATGGGCCTGATCGTCGCTCTTTTTGCCATTAAAGGCATGGGAGTTCCTTTCAGCTTTATCATCCTGCAAAGCCTGTATGAACTGATTAATACTGTGCTCAATCTTTACCTGTGGAGCCTGATCATTATCGCGATCGCCAGCTGGGTTGCACCGGGTAGTTCCCATCCCGCTCTGATGATGCTAAACCAGATTACGGAACCATTGAGTAGCCGCGTACGTAAGGTAATCCCCCCTATAGGAGGGCTCGATCTATCCTTGATGGCGATAGTATTGATCATAATTTCACTACAAAAAATGCTACCAGCACTCTTCCAGACCCTTGCTGGATAGCACGTTAAAGCATTAGCAGCGCAATTCTCCCTGCAACAGAAGCTTGCATAGGGTAGAATTCTGACAACGGCATTAAAATTTGCCTTTTAATAACCATATGATTAAATTTTAAGCTGTTCCTCTGACCACGGATTCGGTCGGTTCTGATGCTTTTCAGGGAATCCGGTTGAATATTCATTGACCGGGTTTATGCGGACAGCTTACACAAGCAATATCAAACCGGTGCTTTAGCAGGACAATAATAAACATGAGTAATGGCAAACTGACCCAGCAGGTAGACGCTTACATCCAATGGAAGCATCATCTCATCAAGCAACTATCTGTCTACCTGCACTGGATGCGCAGTAGCAAGGTCAGTAATCCCCAGATCGAAGCCAAACTTGGACGAGCGGTAAAAGTTCTCAAGCAAGACGAGATAACACTGGCGTTTGTCGGAGAGTTTTCCCGCGGAAAAACTGAGCTGATCAACGCGTTGTTTTTCTCTCAGCATGGCCAACGTATGCTGCCATCACAGGCGGGACGCACCACAATGTGCCCTACCGAAATGTTCCATGATGCGACTCAAAACCGCTGTTTTATTCGCCTCCTTCCCATCGAAACACGTGTAGCCAATACCAGCATTGCCAACTTCAAGCGTATTCCAGAACACTGGGTCAGTATCTATTTTGATAGTAAAGATCCGCAAGCAATGAGTCAGGCCTTTAGCGAAGTAGCACGCACCAAACAGGTCAGTGTAGAAAAAGCTCACGAGCTCGGTTTTGACGCTGTCACTCTCGACCACGGTGAATCCCGACGCAACGAAGTGACCATCCCGGCCTGGCGACACGCCATGATCAACTATGATCATCCCCTGCTCAGGCAAGGAATCCGTATTCTCGACACGCCGGGTCTCAACGCCCTGGGCAGCGAACCGGAATTAACCCTGAGCATGCTGCCAAACGCTCAGGCAATCATCTATCTGCTGAGTGCAGATACTGGCGTTACCGCTAGTGATATGCGGGTGTGGGAACACCATATACTCCAGCTCGATGAGGATACCCAGGGATCGCTGTATGCGGTGCTGAACAAGATCGATATCCTCTGGGATGACTTACAAGGGGAAGAGTTTACCCAACAATCAATTGAAAACATTCGAGCCTCGAGTGCTCGTCAGCTGCATATCGAGAACGAAGACGTCATTCCCTTATCGGCTAAACAGGCCCTTATCGCCCGGGTAAATAAAAATCAGGAGCTATTGCAAAAAAGCAATATCCACTCTCTTGAAGATTTGCTGTGCGAACGATTGATCATGCAAAAAGAGAAGCTGGTTGAGACTACCGTCGTCAAACAGATGATCAATTTAATCCAGAATAGCCGCAACGCACTTGGTCAGCAGCTGGAACACATCAAACAGAAACACCAACTACTGCAACACCATAAATCAGATAACAATCATCTGATCTATCAGCTTCAGGATGAAGCTCGAAAAAAATACGATATTCACCAGAAACGATTAATCGGTATGCGGGCCAATCGGCGGTTACTGGATCGTCAGCAAGAGCTGCTCAGATCTGCCTGCCATCAACAACAATACAGCACTCATATTGATGCCCTTCACCGGAAGATGAGTGGCAGTTGGACCACTATCGGAATGAATCAATCCGTACAGAAATTCTTTCGAGAGCTGTATATGGATCTCAACAACCTGCAAATCGAATGCAAGCTCGCAGAAAAAATGGTGTCATCCATTTACACTCGCTACTCCAGCGAAAATCCTGGAACCTATATCGAAGCACCAGAGCTGGACGTCACACTGTTTACCAGAGAGCTTCGTGTCATTCAACGTAAGTCGGATCGCTTCCGTTCTGAGCTTAAGACCTATCTCACCGAGCAGCATCTGGTCGTCAATCGATTCTTTGCAACGCTGGTTTCAGAGATTAACAGTCTGTTCGGAAGGCTGCATAAACAAATAGGGCACTGGACTGGTGATGTCATGCTTCCTCTGATGCAAAACATTCTTGAACAAAAGCAGTTATTAGAGGGGCAAATAATTCGCCTCAAATCGCTTACTGCGGAAAGTCGCAACCATAAGCAGCAAGTGCAACATCTCAGTTCCCAGATAAACATTCAGGAAGCGCAGATGCGTTCTCTGGATGCTGTTCTCAAGGAGTTTCGCACGCCACCACCGTTCCTGCGTACCCGCAAGGTCGTTAACCTGCATGGCAAGTCGGTCGCTTAATGAGCTAACCTCAGTTGCAGGGTCATCCCTGCAACTGCCCATCAAAGCCCGCGATCGACAACCCTGCTGCCTTGCACCCGTGCATATCTCTCTTTAGACTTGCTTCATCGTTAACCCTTATCGAAACCCCATCATGCCCGAATCAATACCTGCGGATTCTGTCGGCCTTGTAGAACCCCAAACGGCTCATTTTGCAGAGCCTTTGCAGCTATTCAGCGAACGCTCATTACCAGAGTTTGAACTGATCTATGAAACCTATGGACAGCTCAACGCAAACGCAAGTAATGCCATATTGATCTGCCATGCCCTCAGTGGTCACCATCACGCCGCGGGTTATCACAGCATGGAGGATAAAAAACCCGGTTGGTGGGACAACGCTATTGGGCCGGGTAAAGCCATTGATACCCATCGTTTTTTTGTCGTTTCCCTGAACAATCTGGGGGGTTGTCACGGATCTACCGGGCCGACCAGTATTGACCCGAAAAGCGGCAAAATTTACGGCCCCGATTTTCCTCTGGTAACCGTACAGGATTGGGTGAATAGTCAGGCATTACTCGCCGATCGCCTTGGAATTTCGCAATGGGCTGCTGTAATTGGCGGCAGTCTCGGTGGTATGCAGGCGCTACAGTGGTCTATCGCCTATCCGGAGAGAATCAGTCACGCCCTGGTTATTGCCTCGGCGCCCAAGCTTTCAGCGCAAAATATCGCCTTTAATGAAGTCGCGCGCCAGGCTATTCGCTCCGACGAAGATTTTCAGGATGGTCGCTACCTGGACCAGCAAGTGATGCCTCGCAGAGGCCTAAAACTTGCCCGGATGATCGGCCATATTACCTACCTTTCGGACGACTCCATGCGGGAAAAATTTGGCCGGGAAATGCGCGGTGGAAAACTTAAATACGGCTACGATGTTGATTTCGAAGTTGAAAGCTATCTGCGCTATCAGGGGCAAACATTTTCAGAAACCTTTGACGCCAATAGTTATCTTCTGATGACCAAAGCTCTCGACTACTTTGATCCTGCGCGGGAGCATGATGACAACCTTGCCAGCACACTCAAGCTCGCCCAATGCAAATTCCTGTTGATCTCTTTCACCACGGATTGGCGTTTCGCCCCTGAGCGATCCCGGGAAATTGTTGACGCCTTGCTGGAGGCTCGAAAACAGGTTTCGTACCTGGAGGTCGATGCACCTCAGGGCCATGACGCATTTCTTATGCCGATCCCTCGTTACATGGAAGCGTTCCAGGCTTACATGAACCGGATAGCCGACGAGGTAAATCAATGATTCGCGCTGATTTTGAAATTATTCAACGCTGGATTAAACCAAACAGCCGAGCCCTGGACCTGGGTTGCGGTGACGGCACTCTGTTAGCGTACCTCGAAGAAAAAAAGCAGGTGCACGGCTACGGCCTGGAAAAT
This sequence comes from Aestuariirhabdus sp., assembly GCA_030622755.1. GTDB lineage: Bacteria > Pseudomonadota > Gammaproteobacteria > Pseudomonadales > Aestuariirhabdaceae > Aestuariirhabdus. The sequence goes on from JAUXFT010000008.1 coordinate 43,559, forward strand.
AATCCACATAATATCGCCCAGTGTATTGAGCAAGGTGTTAACGTTATTGAACAGGATCTGGATAAAGGCCTGCAGAATTTCAGCAATCACAGCTTTGATACTGTGATCATGACACAAGCGCTACAAGCCGTTCATTATCCCGACCTGATTCTTGATGAAATGTTGCGGGTTGGCAAAGAGTGTATTGTTACTTTCCCCAACTTCGGTCACTGGCGTTGCCGGCTTTATCTTGCGGTCCGGGGGCGCATGCCGGTCTCCAAATTTATGCCCTATACTTGGTACAACACACCGAATATTCACTTTTGCACGTTTACCGATTTTGAAGCACTCTGCTATCGAAAAAATCTGCATATTGTTGATCGCCTGGTAGTTGATCAAACGCATCAGGGACATTGGTTGAGCAGATTGTCCCCAAATTTGTTTGGGGAAATTGCCATCTACCGGTTAACTCGCTAAACACGATCCTTAAGCGACCACTTTACCCGTGAAGTTCAGGAGATAGTTATGAAAAATATACTTTCTGCTTTTCTGATGATGCTACTAATCGCATCACCAGTCAGCGCTCAGACAAACGATAGAACCGTCAAAAGCTTCGACGATTATCTAGTGCATTACAGCGTATTGAACAGCACCTTTATTCAACCGGACACCGCTAAACAGTACGGATTAAAGCGTGGCACCGACATCGGTCTGGTTAACATCGCGGTCCATAAAAAAGACGGCGACTCCAGCCATGCAGTGAAAGCCAATATTACGGGTAAAACCGCCAATCTGATCCAACAGCAGGAACAGCTTAAATTCCAGATAGTTGAAGAGGGTTCTTCCATCTATTATCTCGCCAGCTTCCGATTCGCTACTCAGGAAGTACTGCATTTTACCCTCGAAATAGCCCCGGAAGATGCCGACCCACTGACGCTTAAATTCACCCGTAGTCTCTATGAGGAGTAGTTTGTAAATGTCTGTTGAGATTCAGCAAGTTGTGCTTGCCAGCAATAATCGCGGCAAACTCAACGAACTTCAGCACCTCTTGGGTGGACTTGGCATCAAGCTACTCCCGCAGAGCCAATTTGCGATTAATGCGGTTGCCGAAACCGGCCTTAGTTTTGTTGAAAATGCGATTCTCAAAGCTCGTCATGCTGCCAGGCTATCTGGCTTAGCAGCAATTTCAGATGACTCCGGTCTTGAAGTTGATGCTCTCAAGGGAGCACCAGGTATCTATTCTGCTCGTTTCGCCGGAGCTGCAGCCACGGATGCAGATAACAACCAAAAACTACTCTCCGCATTACAAGGCATTCCAACAGAATTACGCAGCGCGAGATTTCGTTGCTTGTTGGTGTATATGCGCCACGCAGACGATCCCACTCCGCTCATTTGCCAGGGCACCTGGGAAGGTCTTATTCTCGAAGAACCGCGCGGTGACAACGGCTTCGGCTACGACCCCCTGTTCTATGTACCCAGTGAGCATTGTGCCAGTGCCGAACTCTCTGCAGACATCAAAAATCGCCTGAGCCATCGAGCACAAGCGATTCAGATTCTACTGGAGCAGCTCAAGCTGCAGTAAATAAACATCCCCGCCGCAAGCAGCGGGGTATTAAGAGCCTTCGCTCGCTACGCATAGTTCAATAATAATTTTCGCCCCAAGGGGCGGGGAATATAACCCGAAGAGATTCAACGTGCCCTTACAACTCCCTCCCCTAGGGCTCTACGTTCACATCCCCTGGTGTATTCGCAAGTGCCCGTATTGTGATTTTAACTCACATGCTGCCGGCGATTCTTTGCCGGAAGATGCCTACATAGAGGCTCTCTTACGCGACTTCGATAGTGAAATAGATCGCATCCAGGGACGCCCCATCAGCAGCATTTTTTTCGGTGGAGGGACGCCCAGTCTTTTTGCGGCTCGTTCATTCGATACCCTCTTCGACGGATTGCTACAACGTTGTACTTTCAGCGACGATATTGAAATAACCCTTGAAGCCAATCCTGGAACCTTCGAGCAACAACGTTTCACCGACTTTAGAAAAACCGGTATTAACCGCCTTTCTGTAGGTGTACAAAGTTTCGATGACCGCAAACTGAACGTGCTGGGGAGAATTCACAACTCCGGACAAGCCCATCAGGCTATTCATCACGCGCGCTGTTCCGGTTTCGACAATATCAACATTGATCTTATGCATGGTTTGCCATCGCAAACGATAGAGGAAGCCCTTCGTGATCTTGAGCACGCGATCGCTTTGTCTCCCAATCACCTCTCCTGGTACCAACTTACCATCGAGCCCAATACCGAATTCCATTCACGTCCGCCCACCCTGCCGGCCGACGACACCCTGTGGCAAATTCAACAGCAAGGCCAACAGTTATTGGCATCCCACGGCTTTGACCAGTATGAAATTTCTGCCTATTCCCAGCCTGGGCAGCGCAGCCGACATAACCTCAACTATTGGCGTTTTGGGGATTTTCTGGGTATCGGAGCCGGCGCTCATGGCAAATGGACAAATAGCATCAGCGGTGAAATTTTTAGAAACTGGAAAACCCGTATGCCCAGTGATTACCTGGCACGTGAAAACACATTTGAAGCCGGTCAGCGTTTATTGAAAGCTGAAGAGCTACCACTGGAATTTATGATGAATGCCCTGCGTTTAACCAACGGGGTTGAAACCGGGCTTTTCGCCCAACGCACCGGACTCTCTATCGATACTATCACCAGTCAATTAAAAAACGCCCGAGATGACGGACTTCTCGAAGTTAATCAACGCATCCGTCCAACGACGCAAGGGCGTCTGTTTCTTAACAATCTGCTCGAACAATTTCTCCCCTGATTTTTCCTCTTAAAGGCATTATGAATATTATTAGCAACCTGATTATTAACCTGTCTCACTGGATGCGCGGCTACCTCTCTGAAATTGCTCTTGCCATACTCGCCACCTTGCTGGTGATTTACGGAAGCAGCCTGAATCGCGCCATCAAACGTAATATCAGCCAAATGAATTTTTTACTGCGTACCGCGATTTTTATGTTGGTCTGCGCACTGGGCTACGGCGCCACCCTGATACTTTTGAACCCTTTGCTGGCCGGCGTACTGGGTCAGCTCAACAATCAAACACTCGCACCGGTATTGATCCTGATTTTTGTTTTTATTGGTTTTTTGACCGACCGCAACAACTAGCTGCTTGTAACTACAAAAGCGCCGTTAGCTATACCCGCTTAAAAAGCTCTGCCTGCAACAGTGGCGCAGCGCCTTGTTCGGCCCCACCAGCTTGCTGCCACATGCCGGCAAACAGTTCACGCCCCAATGCCGTATTGATTAGTCGACAGATTAGCCTGGACGGGTTATCAAACGCCGGCAGCCGTTGAGTCGCCCGTGCATGAATCGTTTATTAGAAATCTTTAATATACTTGAGCCTGATCAAACTAATATTAATGAATTTTATTCATACTGGATACTGAGTCTTAGCTCTGCAATTACTGCTTGATATTGGATGAATTGATGTGATGAAAGGAACTCGCTCTCACAGATACACTACCCTGCTCGCAACCCTGTTAGCCACAACAGCCGTTGTCCTTTACTTTTCACCCATTCCCGGCTCAGAAGCAACCACAAAGGATCCAGTTACTGATCTGCCTTATATTGCACCGCACATTGATCACAGCCTTCCCTCCGCATCGGCTATACAGGACTTCCATCCTGAGATAACCCTGCTGGATCGTGCCGGTGAACCCGTTGCAGAGAGTCAACAGCCGTTATCGGTTAATACCACCTGCGGTGGTGAGTGCCATGACAGTGCCTATATCCAGGCTAATAACGATCATGCGCAACATATCGCCAGTAACTGCTTGCTGTGCCATAGCGATAATTATAATGCCGAAGCCTATTTCAAAACGCGCCAAGGCAAGCATGCCGCCTGGTCAGCCAGCGCACCCCTTATCCCACTTGACCTGGTAAAAAAGGGCCGCCGCAAGTGGGTATGGAATGAAACGGCTGCAGAGCCACTTGCTGCGAGTCAGCTCGGCATTCAACCGACCGGCAGTGAAAGCTGTCAGCAATGTCACGGCATCATTCACAACAGCGATGAGCCGCTAACTATTGACCTCTCGCAACCAACCGGCCGGCAAACGCAGAAGCAAGGCGTCATCTATTCCGCACAGAAACTATCGGATTCAGCGTTGAATATCATCGGTAAAACGACCCTTACCCGTGCCTTTGATGTTCACGCTGAGCATCTGCTGGAATGCAGCGACTGCCACCGTGCCGCTAACAATCCGGTGCATGGCGTAGCACGGGAATCAACGCCCTCGCATTTGCGCCACGATCCGCGTCAGCCTGCGCTATCAGCGTTTATCAAACGTCCTGATCATAACCTGATAATCGGCGCTGCTGGACGGGCCGATAGCGAGCAAAGTTGCCAGGGCTGCCACGCAGTGGACAACAGTCACGACTGGCTGCCAGAAGTGAAACAGCATTTTGCCGCCCTTGCCTGCGAGTCCTGTCATATTCCGGAGCTGGTTGGCCCGGCTCAGCAATTGATTGATAACAGCGTACGCGGCGTCGACGGAGAGCCAGTGGTGCAGTGGCGTGGTCAGGATGTCACCGGGTCAGATGATGGCATCATCACCCCTTATCAGCCGATCCTGCTTAAACGCCCGCAAGATGGTCGCTTTGCCCCCTATAACATCGCCCTGATCCGCTTCTGGCGTGATAGTGCCGACAATACCACCCTCGAGCGGGATCTGGTTGACGCCGCCTGGCTGGAAAGTGGCCTGCAGCCGTTACAGCCAGGGCAGTCTCTGAGCGAGGTTGAGCTGAAAGCGCTGAGAAAAGCACTGTGGGAACTTGGCGTAGGAAAACCTGAGCTGGCCAACAGCCTGGAAACCTACCCCATTAATCATGGCGTCAGCGGGAATGACTGGGCACTGAAAGCCTGCGATGCCTGCCATGATCAGGAGTCTCGTCTCAACAACCAGCTATCGCTTGGTGCTATGCATGGAGATAAAGTTCCAAAGCTAACGGATAACCCACTTGGCCTGCAGTTTTCGCAGTCCACAGAGCAGCAACTTCAGATAGGTACAGCTGAGCCTGTCGATCTACAACTGAGCTGGCTGGACCGCCTATTGTTGCGCTTCAAATAAACCGGTCCAGAGAAAGAGGCCCAGGGAACGATACCCAAGGAATAAAAGTATGAACGGATCAACACTAGCCAAGCACTCTTCGAGGGCTCCGATCTCGCTGCCAATACTTGTGACGCCTGGGTTAACCGATGCCTGTAAAAGAGTTAAAAAAGACTATGGACATGATGAACAAAAGGGTTACTCCATGAAAGGGCTTGTCAGGATCGGCTGGCTCGCACTGATCGTATTCAGCCTGTCGTCGGGCACTGCTCATGCCGCAAACCCAAACAAAGATGTCACGAATCCTGAAGCTTGCCAAAGCTGTCATCGTGGCGATAGCGCCCACCCAATGCTCGGCCTGCACGGTGGTGACCGCTATGGACCAACTAACCAGGCCGCTTCCTGTGCCGACTGCCACGGGGTAGGCGAAAGCGGCTCGCTACACGAAGCTGAGCAAACAGACATAGTGCGCTTTACTCATATGTCTGAAACGAACAACCTTAGTACTCCACTGGCGCAGCAAAACCAGGCTTGTCTCAGCTGTCACCTGGGTACTGAGTTACGGACAGCCCATTGGACCCATGACCCGCACGCTAATACCCTGACCTGCGCGTCTTGCCACCAGCTTCACCCTAGTAACGATCCTATGCGAGGCTTAGCCAAACAGACTCAAACCAAACAGTGCGTCGATTGCCACTCTACGTTACCCAACGATATCGACATCTTCAATTACTCCAGCTCTGGAGGTTCACCATGAGTTGTTCTCGCCGCAAATTCATCGCCAGTGGCTGCGCCCTGGTACTGGGCACGGGTCTCGCAAACATTCCTCTGGTCCAGAGTATGACCATCAACGGCAAGCGCTATGCCATGCTTCACGACGAGAGTAAGTGCATTGGCTGTACTGCCTGTATGGACGCTTGTCGTGAAACCAATCTGGTTCCTGAGGGTGTTTCGCGACTCGAGATCATTCGCTCTGAACCCCAGGGCGAATACCCTGATGCCAACTACAGTTTTTTTCGCAAGTCATGCCAGCACTGTGATAATCCGCCTTGTGTAGAGGTCTGTCCCAGCGGCGCTTCATTTCGTGATGAAGAAACCGGCATCGTCGATGTCAACCCTGACAAATGTGTTGGTTGCCAATACTGCGTTGCCGCCTGCCCGTATCAGGTGCGCTTTATTCACCCGGAGAAAAACACGCCTGACAAATGTAATTTCTGTCGTGATACCAACCTGGCTCAGGGCAAATTGCCGGCCTGTGTCAGCGCTTGCCCAACCCAGGCGTTAATCTTCGGTGATGCTAACGATCCTGCTAGTGCCATCAGCCAGCAGATCGCCACCAAGCCGACCTACCGTAACAAAGTGCCTTTGGGTACAGATCCCCAGCTGTTTCGGATCGCAGATCGCAATGGAGATTTGCCGTCATGAGTACTGGTATTTTTGATAGCGTTCAACACGCCTTTCATTTCGACTCACTGGTCTGGCATGGCCCTATTGCGCTCTACCTGTTCTTACTGGGCTTGTCCGCAGGTGCCGCCATGCTTGCGGTGGTTCTCAAACGCTGGATCCTTCCCCGCAATAACGAGACACTCAATAATCGCGCCAGCGAAAACGGGCTTATCCGTGCAACTGCAATCATCGCCCCGGCAAGCATCCTGCTCAGCCTGGTTATCTTGATCCAACACCTGACCATGCCGCTGACGTTCTGGCGACTGATTATTTATTACAATTTCACGTCTGTAATGTCCATCGGCGTAATGTTATTACAGCTCTATAGTGTGGTTCTTGCACTATGGATGGCTCTGCTATTCCGTCATGAGCTGGATCAACTGATCGACCGCTGGATGCCCGGCAGAATCAAAAATATCTACCCCCGCGTCATGCAGTCAGTCGCTAAATTCGAAAATACACTCGAATGGCTGCTGCTGGGGATCGCTATTTCGCTAGGAGCTTATACCGGCTTTTTGCTCGCTGAACTTAAAACCTATCCTCTGCTCAATAATCCAATACTGCCGCTGCTGTTTTTCTTTTCCGGCTTATCCTCTGGTGTTGCGGGTGTCATGTTACTCGGCGTAACTGTATTCAAAGCCCGACTCGATGCAGCCAGCACCCATTGGCTGCACAAACTGGAACGCCCGGTGATACTCTGCGAAGCACTGGCACTGGCCGCGCTTTTTTCCTTGTTGTTCTATATTGGCGGACGCAGTGAAGTGGCGGCACTGGCAGCCATCGGTGGCGGCTTCTGGTCCGGTGTGTTCTGGCTTGGCATCGTTGGGCTCGGCTTACTCACGCCGCTGATGTTACAAACATTCACCCCGGCGGAAGCCCGGCAGCGCGTCAGCTTTGTGGTTCTGCTGACATCATGCAGCCTGTCAGGAGTCCTGATGTTGCGCTACTTCATCCTCTACGCCGGTCAAATGACTGTCTATTAATTCATTTCAATATGTCTAATAACTCAGTTTGACCCAGATCAATACGGGCCACAAATGATTTGCACAAACCATAAGTGACGATAGGAAAGTTGTCACATAAAAGTCCAAGGAGACTCATCATGTTTAACTTACAAACTACCCTGTTAGCCGGTGTAGCATTACTCTTTTCCAGTGCCGTTTTTGCCAGCACGCCCACCGCAGATCACTCTAAATTCGAAGAGCTGCAAGGGGATTTTGCTACTGGACCAGATGTGACTGCCGCCTGCCTTGGATGCCACACTGAAGCCGCCAGTCAAATGCAAAAAACAATGCATTGGCAGTGGAAAGATGGCATGCCCAGTGGCGAAGTTGTCGGCAAGATGAATGTCGTTAACAATTTCTGCGTCGCGGTTAATAGTAATGAGCCACGCTGCACCAGCTGCCACGTTGGCTACGGCTACAAGGACCAGAAGTTTGATTTCTCTGCTAACAACGAAACCGCCGTTGATTGCCTGGTCTGTCACGACACGACGAAGGAATATAAGAAATTTCCCGTTGGCGCTGGCCACCCTAACTACAAACCGGCTGAGTGGCCAAAGGGTTCCGGCAAAATACGTCCCGTGGCGAACCTGAGCAAGGTGGCACAAAATGTCGGCCTGCCCGATCGCGATAACTGCGGAAGCTGCCACTTCTTCGGCGGCGGTGGAGATGGCGTGAAATCAGGGGATCGTGACAGCTCACTGTCCAAACCTTCGCTGGCGCTCGACGTACATATGAGCCCGGACGGTCAGGACTTTGCCTGTCAGGCTTGTCACACCGCAGATGGCCACGCTATCGCTGGCTCACGTAATCAACCTATGGTGCATGACACAGTTGGTATCGATTTTCCTGGGCACACAGACGGTAACCGTGCCAGCTGCGAAAGCTGCCATGACCAGCAACCACACAAGAGTGATGGCGACAACAAGAGTGACATCAAGAAGGTTGCTCGTCTAAACGGTCACACCAGGCGTGTGGCTTGCCAAACCTGCCACATCCCTCAAATTGCACGGGAAAAGCCAACCAAGACCTGGTGGGACTGGTCAACTGCTGGCAAGAAAAATGATGCTGGCAAGCCCTACGTGGTCAAGGGTGACTTAGGTAAGGCTGTCTACAACTCCAAGAAAGGCGACTTTGTCTGGGAAACCAATGTTACACCTACCTACATCTGGTTTAACGGTGAGATGGATCACTCCACCATCGGCGAAGCAGTTGCTCCGGGAGAAGATGGCGTCATCGAGCTAATCAAACTTGGTGGAAGTGTCAATGACCCGAACGCTAAATTGACTCCCTTCAAGGTAATGCGCGGCAAGCAACCCTGGGATCCCGTTAATAAAAAGATGATCGTTCCACACCTGTTCGGCAAGGACAAGGCCGCCTACTGGAAGTCTTACGACTGGCAGAAGGCATCAGCAGCAGGCCAAAAGGCAAGTGGCGTGGACTTCAGTGGTACAGTCGAATTTATCGAAACCTCTTACCCCATACCGGTCAATCATATGGTTGGACCAGCGGATACATCACTCAAATGTGAAAGCTGCCACAACGAAGATGTTGATGAACCATGGGATCAATTGAGCAAACAGGTATTCGATGCCGAAGATCTTTTGGAGGAAGAAAATTGAATATCATCGAAATGTTCAGCGCATAATTAGGTTTCTAGGATAATGTACTGACCTAAATAATTAAGCCCGCATCTGCGGGCTTAATTGCCGGGCGGCTCTTATTTCAATCAATTCAATCAATTCAATCAATTCAACGATTAATCATAACGCTCAAAAACCAGATCCCAAACTGCATGCCCGAGGCGTTCACCACGACGTTCAAACTTGGTCAACGGGCGATAATCCGGGCGAGGCGTATATTGTTCAGGGCCGCTGCAATTTTTGAAACCCTCTGCAGACTCCATGACTTCCATCATCTGCTCGGCATAGTGCTCCCAGTCAGTGGCCATATGAAACTGTCCACCAACTGCTAATTTACTGCGTAGTAATTGCACAAATTCTGGCTGCACCAGACGGCGTTTATGGTGACGTTTTTTGTGCCAGGGGTCGGGAAAAAACAGCTGTACACGCTGCAAGCTGGTATCGGTAATACACTGCTTCAGCACTTCTACCGCATCATCACAATAAACCCGCAGATTGGTGACACCCTCTTCGAGTACCTCGTTAAACAGATTACCGACTCCGGGACGGTGCACTTCGATGCCAATATAATCACGGGAAGCATCAGCCTGCGCCATTTCCCGTAACGAGGTTCCCATACCGAAACCTATCTCCAGCACCAATGGAGCCCGACGACCAAAAACCTGTTCTGAGTCCAGTACACCCTGAGCACGTGCCAGGCCAAATTTAGGCATGCTTTCATCCCAGCCTTTACGCTGGCGCCCGGTCATTCGGCTGGCGCGCACCACGAAGCTTCGAATACGACGTCGGTGTTCAACCTTTTTCTGCTCAGCGGTCACTATTTCCTGCGGGTTGTTAAACTCTTCGCTCATCAGAAAAACGCCCCATCCAGCGGTGAAGATGCTGAGGCATACTGACGTTTTGGCATACGCCCGGCTAAATAGGCTTCTCGACCCGCCTCAATGGCTTTGCGCATGGCTGACGCCATAAGAACTGGATTGCCGGCATGAGCGATGGCCGTATTCATGAGTACCGCATCACAACCCGGCTCCATCGCAATCGCCGCATCCGAGGCTGTGCCAACACCGGCGCCCGCCAGCTCTTCCAGTTTAACCAGATCATGACCATCCA
>JAUXFT010000100.1 GCA_030622755.1 Aestuariirhabdus sp.
CGCTTCCTTCAGGAAACATTTTCAGTATGTGTTCACCTGCATGGTCAGCAATACTTTGCGCCTCTACACGTACCAGTACCTCATCATATTCAACTTGACCGCGCATCATGGTTTTGAGCTTTTTCATAGATTTAGACATATCGGACATCACGTTCATTCTTTCTTTAACAATGCCAGTTGCGCCACCGTGCGCTAGAACAAAGCCAGAAAACAGAACCATAAAGCAGGTTGCAGTGACCCACCCAGAGTGCAATTTGGTAGACATACATATTCCTTATAAATTTATTGATCATTAATGCTTATTTTTTGCTCAAAGAGGATTCAATAAATAGGAGGGGGTGTTTCGGGCAGCACCGATCTTTGATAAATGCTCGACACAAAGTCAGTCGGTATTACTGGTGTTAACTCAGGGGAAGAAATTAGCGAATCACTGGTTGGTGATAAAGTGAGATCGATATGAATCAATTGGTGGTGTTGGTGGAAATGTGTTTGAACGTCAGCTGAATGATCATGCGAATGCACTTTTGTTGTTTCTGAAGGCATATGCGCGACATGGCCTGCCGAGAGTACCGGCTGAACGAACGTTATCAAAAGCGCAATTGCTACAGCAACCAAAGTTCTAGCTGATTCGTAGGTCCGATCCCTCACCCCTTTAAGGCATGAATTTAAAATAAGTTTAAGCATTATGGTCATTTCAAACCATCTCCAAGGCTGCTGCTAGAGTGTACTTATTTTTTTCTTCCCTTAAATAAGTCAGGCAACGCCACATACGTTGAGGTGACATAGCGGCCATAAGTAAACTACAACTCTGAATAGAGGATGCGGTGTACATGATTTTCGTCCTTGTAGTCTTGCTCCATAGAATTAATATACCTTTCTATGCCTAACGTTTATTTGTTTGTATCCATGCCTGGTAGCCCTGGTCGGGCCAGTGGCTCTGGAACCAGGCTATCACCTCTATGACTTGATGATTCTCCAGTGTGTTTTTCCATGCAGGCATTCCCCCTTCGGTTCCTTCAAGAATGACATCCGTTAATTGTGGGAGAGGGTGATGCCATGCGTGAGCGGTACCGTTGAGAGGCGGGGGTGGATAACGTCCCTGATCGTCTGGTTTTCTCCATGCTGGCGTAGCTTCAGCTTGCACTCCATGACAGCTGGCGCAATATTGAGCATATGTCGCACCACCTTGCTGTACCTGTTGCTGAGTAAACCAGCGGTCGGTGGTTTCGTCTTTATGGAGTACGTCCGGATCGGGAGTGTATGAAATTAAAATTCCTCCGGAAATCAAACCGAGCGTAATTAACCAAACAGTGTGTTTCTGACGGATCATATTCGATCCTCCCGCTTACTTAATACCGACACGTTGTTGATGTTTCCGTACAAATGCAACGATGTGTGCGGCTTGTTTTGGATCGACCTGAGGTTGTGCAGGCATGTCTCCAAACTGCCAGTGATGAGCTTGAGTTCCAGATTTTATGGCACGATAAAATGCATAATCGCTATGGTGTCCAGGCTCATAGTAAGCGTGTAATAGCGGAGGTCCTTTCAAGTCAACGCCTCGCATCTGTCTGCCGTGACATTGTGAACAGTTTTTTTGGTAAAGTCCTTGCCCTTCAGAGGGTATGGCGACAAAGTCGCTGGGAGGCAGTCCTTGTTCGGCAAGTCGCTTTTCTTCATTCGGAAGTTCACATCCTGCCAGAAGTAACGTGAAAGGAATTGCAATCATCAATTTATTCATCAGGATTTTCTCCATGCTTTTCGAAGAATTATTGGAAAATTATTTATAGAACTGAGTATTTTTGATTCACTGCCATTTGTTGTGATTGACGGTTGCGTTGTAATTGGGTGGAGAGCAAAGCATTCAACCGGCTCTAGCTTATCCTTCATGATGACCTCTCCAAGTTTGGATAAATAGAATAGGGGAGAGGCATTCAACTTTTTATACAGTTTGCTGGATATGGCCGCGCGAACGCCTGCTGTTTTACAGTAAGACTCCAGCGCGGCAGCAATATTGATTGCATCACCAAAATAAACCAGCTCACGCTTTTGGTCACCAAATTCGCAGATGAAAACAGGACCATCATGGAGCCCGGCGCGTAGATCCACGTATACATTATAGATTGGCTCGTTACGTAGTCGGTGCTGTTCAACTGTGTCATAGATCGCGGCCAGACAGGATAGAATGTCTGGTGTTGCTGGTGTTTTCGACAGGTCCCAGTTAATGACCATCCCATCACCTATGTAGCGATGAACCTCACCATCGTAATGGTCTACGATCCCGGCTATATCAAAAAAGAGTCCACCGATTATTTTTTTACGCTTTTGGTTATTTATCCGGAGTTGATTTTCCAACTGCGTAGAAAGAGCCATTTGGGCTTGCAGAATGTCTTGTTGTAACCCTTCACCAACACGATAGCGGCTTTGTGCTATCAGGTTGAACTCACGCAGACGTTGCAGGTTTTCATCGATTACCGCCAGAGATTGTTCAGCAAAATAGAGATCCCACCAACCTCGAATAACATCTCTTCGTAGTGCTTTCTTATCACCGTATATTGGATCACGCTTCTTTTCGTCAGATCCTGACAATTAAATTTAACTTGCTCGTAAATTAAAGCAGGATTTAATTGACCCCCTGCTTTAATTTACGGGCCTGAACCTATGTTCAATTGGTATCAGTTTTATGCCTTACTAACGCAGGGTATCCTCCACCGTTAAACAGATTTTTATAGCCTGCTTTGCGTAATGCCGTTTCTGCCACTGCTGATCTCCTGCCACTCCTGCAATAGAGCACAATCTGTCGATCTTTGCGAATTTCCAGCTTGGTAAACTGCTCTACAATGTCTGGGTGGGGAATTAAAAATGCATCCTCCAGATGTCCATCAGCATATTCCCGGTCAGTCCTGACATCAATAAGAAGCGCTCCTTGATCGATCATCTTCCATGCCACTGACTCGCGACTTTCTGCAAAAACCAGGTTACTGAAAAACAGGCCCATTACAAGCGCAATAACTGAATAAAATCTCATGTTTATGTATCTCCAATGCAGCTGTTATTGAACGATGTCATTTGGTGTCCTTCTCCTGCGGGTAGATCAATGGTATCTATTACCTAGTGAATTTTGATCAACAACCCAGACAGAAGGTGTTGAACGGCTAGAGATATAGACTTTTCCTGTGTCGGTAATGGTATTAAGGTGGTATGGATTGGGAGATAGCGGTAGCACCCGTTGCTTACCTGATTTGTAGTCCAGAGCTACCAGTTTACCCTCCGACTTGCTGGTAATAAACAAACGCGTACCATCATCGCTAATGTCTAGCCCATGAGAATTTACAACACCTTGATAGTGATTGATGATTTTGTCATTTTCCGCGTCTACTTCGACGACTCCATTACCAGAACCTAAAGGGATGTAAACTGTTAGTGCGGCTTGAAGTGACAGCGATAGAACGGCACCATATAAAGCAGCTAGTTTGCTTAAGAGTTGAATACGCATGGCAATATTCCCTTTAATTTATCGCTCAGAATTCTTTCTGAGCTAATTCAGGTTTTTGATTAACATCTAAAGTCTGTTCAGAACCCCTGTTTTTCGTAGATTGTTCGTTGCAGTCTTGCCCATGCATGCCTTTCATCATGAATAGATGCATCAGCGGGCAGGCAATCAAAAACAGCAGACTGATCCCACTGATAGAGTTATTTCCCAATACGTAATACCCCATCAACATAACGCAACCGAGCATCATCATGTGGTGGGTGTTTTTCCACCAGGGTATGTGATTTTTTTACTCATTAAGCTTCTCTTGTTTTTTATGTTACGAGCCGCTCGGTCACTGTTAAGAGTGGTCTCAACTTTAATTTGTTTAACGTTAATATTTTGGATTTCAGTGTTTGGGTCGTTTGTATGTGTCATCGAATTTTCCTTCTTGATAGGCAAAATTGTAGCCGCGCCTATGCCAACACCACGCATCACTGATGCTGCAGTCGTTAGTATCTGTAGTCGCATGGCGTGTTTTGTAGTTTGGTTTTCCATAGCACCAAATCGAATGCTGTCTATGTGATGCTGGTGCCTTATTGAAACAGGTGCTTGTTCATCACTGGATTACGATGGTTTTAAACGATGGGGGGTCTAATGCTGATAGGGGAGAAGGGTGAACGGTAGGTGCTTTCTGTGAAAGAGATTTCAGTTGTATTTTCTGAAAGGCTTATCGCTTGATTCACTGGAATGCCTGTACATTGCAAGTGTCCGGAAAAACAGCCTTGCATACTGGAGCATTGTTGTGAAGAACTGGAGTAATGCGTTGCCATGCAGTTTTCTTGTGGTTGATCTGACTGCATTTCAACAGTATCAACCATAGTTACTGATGAAGTCTGAATAGAGCCGATAAAGTCACCCGGCATAGCGAAAGTTACTGCTATTACTAGAAGTAACGCTACGTATATGGGTTGCTTTATGGTTTGGTTGAACATTTCTCAGAGCCTGAACGATTCCTGATAAGCCTAAACCTTGTGAGTGTATTTGGTCAATAAAGTTCTTATGCGTGATTTTAACTTAACCTTTAGCAAGATAGGAGCAAGATAGGATGTAGACGTTGGCTACCAAGCTATAGGATCTAATAGTACTAATGCAAAGAACTACTGCTTTTCGCCAGATAATCAATCAAGTCTTTCATATCTTGCGCTCTGATTGCCCAGCGGGGCATTGAACTATCAAGTGCTTCACCGCCAGGATCAATGCCTTCCCTGATAGCGCGCTGGAGTGAAGTTGGTGAGTAATTCCCGTGATCTCCATGACCGTCTTCATGCTGCCCAAATAGGGCTTCGGGCGTCAACGGTGGTGATTGAATCCAGAAAAACGGGTACATTCTTATGCCGCCCTGGCGATCCGGTCCGTGGCATCCCGCACACCCCCTGGAGTGCATGCTTTGATGCATATTGCCTCCATAAGCATCAATAGCAAGACCATCACGACCAACCCCCGTGAAGTAGATACGCTCACCATTATCGGCGAAAGTTGCCGGTCCGTTATTGCGGTTATTGTGATGATCCATTCCCATGTCACAGCCGCCAAGGATGGTTGGTATGGTGATTAACGCAATATACTTCAGTACGACATACATTATTTTGCTCCGTTTGGCCGGTTAAGCGGGTTCACCTATAAACAGGGACATCATGACATGGTTCTTTTCAATCCAGACAATCAAAACAGATGCATAAATATAGCTTGTTAGCTTCGAAATGGTATTAGAGATTTGTGAGAATCAAGTCTTATACCTACCTTTGAAATTACTATCAGGTGCTTGTTTATAGTTGGTTGATGGAATCATTCACTGTGAGTAGAATTTCAACCGGGCAGGCTGTGAATAAAGGATCAGATGATGAATAAAATTATTTTTTTAGTATTAATTTCTACCATGAGCATTTTGCCTGCTTGGGCGGCGCATTTAAACGGTCATGTTGATGTCAGCGTTAAAGTCGAGGAATTGTCGCCTCGTGCTATAGCTGGTCAGGAAGTTTTTAATGAAAACTGTGGGTCTTGCCACGGCATAAATGGACAAGGGACTCGCGCGGGCCCACCGTTAATTCATGATATCTATAACCCGGGGCATCACAGCAATGGTTCTTTTTCCAGAGCGGTAAGCAAGGGCGTTCAACAGCACCACTGGACTTACGGAAATATGCCACCACAGCCACATGTTGGATTATCAGACATGATCGGAATTGTTTATTTTGTCAGAGAGGTTCAGAAACAAAATGGTATTGTAAAAAAAGCTCACAGAATGTGAATCAAGTTGGCAGGGTAATAAAACGGTGCTAAATAATTCCTTCCCATGAGCCTGGAACTAACAGCAGACGCGACTTTTAAAGCCCAAGCTTGGCAGCAAGACGACCTGCCGGGAGATAACCGGGAGCAACAGAACCGTCGGGGAAAATAAGTGTAGGGGTGCCCGTGACATTTAACTGTTGTCCCAACTGATACTGTTGAGCAACGGGGGTGTCACATTTTTTTGGCTCTACCGTTTTTCCCAGTTTAGCGTTGGTCATAGCTTGCTGAGGGTTGTCAGCGCACCAGACCGAAACCATATCCCGGTAAGTTTGAGAATTGATGCCTGCGCGAGGGAAGGCCAAGTAACGCACTTCGATACCGAAGGCATTAATATCGGCTATTTCGCTATGTAACTTTCGGCAGTAACCACAAGTAATATCTGTGAACGCGTAGATCGAAGCTTTGACTTTGCCCTTTGGTGTGAAGTTAATAGTTTCGTTAAGAGAAATATCGTCAAGCAGGGATACACGAAGTGCTTTCTTGCTATTTTCTGTCAGGTTGACAACCCCGGCCGGAGTTGTCTGATAGAGTTCTCCAGTAAAGAAAAAACTCGCCTCTTTATCGGTGTAGATTATCTGGCCTCCATTTAGCACCACTACATAGAATCCATCGACAGGTGCCGGCTGAACGCTGCGGGTCTGCAGTTGAGGGCTAACCTTTTTAAGGTTTTCAGCGATGCGATCCTCAAGCTCACCAGCCTGGGAAAATACGCTCCACAACATTCCCGCCAGGATAATTATAATAGTATTTTTCATAGAGTATTTTCCATGGCGACCATTATTGAACTTAGTTAGAATCTAAACACCTAATATAGTTCAGAGTGCTGAGGCTTTAAAGATGTATCAGTGTTTTCGTTTGGCTTTGAAATGGCTCGGATTTTTACAGAAAAAACTGCTGTTAGCATGCTGGTTAATGTCTGTATTGGCTGTGAGTCCGGCCAATGCAGCTCTGTGGGAGTCGCTCACAGCAACCAGCGAAACTCCCCTGACGGTCGATGAAGCTTATCAGTTTAGTTACAGTCAACCTGAACCTGATCTGCTGTTACTTAATTGGCAGATGCCTGATGGTTATTACCTCTACCGTGACAAAATTAAATTACATACTTCTGATAAGGTCACAATTCTTGATATACAAAAAGGAGCTGCAGTCGAAAAAGAGGACGCGATCTACGGTCGCAGTTGGGTTTATTTTAACAGTGCTGAAGTCAGGGTGGCGATTCAACAAATTCAAAATGGAGAGGCAAACTCCGATATCCAGGTTGAATATCAAGGGTGCTGGGAAGGAGGCCTCTGTTACCCCCCTGAAATCAAACCTGTCAGCTTATATGACGTTCCTGAAACAGGAGTGGCAAGACCAGAAATCTCAAGCAATTCTACAGCCTCCACAGCAAGTACGAGCTATTTTGAACTGTCATTAACAGACCAGCAGCAATTTGCTTCGGCACTAAGTTCAGGGGGTTACCTGCTTACCCTGATGATGTTTTTTATTGCAGGCCTGGCGTTATCCTTTACTCCCTGTGTGTTTCCGATGATCCCGATCTTGTCGTCGGTTATTGTTGGCCATCATGGCCACGCTACGACTCGACAGGCATTTGCCTATTCCTGTGTTTACGTTTTGTTTATGGCTCTAACCTACACGTTGGCTGGTGTTGCTGCCGGATTGTTTGGCGCGAATATACAGGCAGCCTTCCAAAACCCCTGGATTATCAGCGCATTCAGTCTAATGTTTGTCGCTTTCGCATTGTCGATGTTTGGTTTTTTTGAGATTCAAATGCCCACAGCGGTTCAGCATCAACTTGACCGGTTGAGCAGACGTCAAAAGGGCGGCCGCGTGGCAGGTGTTGCGATTATGGGCGTGCTGTCAGCACTGATAGTCGGTCCCTGTGTTGCGGCGCCGCTTGCTGGTGCCTTGGTTTATATTGGTCAGACGGGGGACCCCATCCTTGGTGGTGCTGCGTTGTTTAGCTTGAGTTTAGGGATGGGGCTGCCACTTATTGCTATTGGTACTTCGGCTGGAAAATTACTGCCTAAAGCGGGTCATTGGATGGTGACGATCAAGGCGGCCTTTGGTGTAGTGATGCTTTTGATGGCTATCTGGATGCTTGACCGAATTGTTCCGGCGGTGGTTACGATGGTTTTGCTCGGTAGTGTTCTCGTGATGACTGCTGTCTATCTAAAGGCTCTTGATCGTTTGCCCACTGGCTCCAGTGGTTGGTCATCATTTGGAAAAGGCATAGGCATTCTTTTGCTTGTTTATGGGGTCAGCTTGTTACTTGGTGCGGCTGCTGGAAATAGTAGCGTGGTTAGGCCTTTAGCAGGTGTGCTGGGAGAGAAATCTACCAGCCAACCTTTGGCTGTGTTTACCAAAGTGACATCTCTGGAACAATTACAGCCGATACTGACGTCTGCCCAAGCGGCTAATCAACCTGTGATGCTGGATTTTTATGCGGACTGGTGCATTACCTGTAAAGAGTTGGAAGCTTTTGTATTTGTTGACGAAGAGGTTCAAGAGCAATTCAGGCGATTTACATTAATAAAGGTCGATGTAACCGCCAACGATGAAGAAGCGATCGCATTGAACAAAGCTTACGGAATTATCGGACCGCCTGCGTTGATATTATATGACCAGCAGGGAGTGCTTCAGTCTGACAATATGTTGATTGGTGTGCCTGAGGTTGGTGACTTTGTCGATTGGCTAAAGAGCATCTAAAACAACAGAAAACCTGAAATGGTTTCGCTTTAATCGCAACATCTTTTGCTAATCAGCAATATGAATACCTGCCTCTAAAGCCAAAAATAACTTCGAGGCTGCACTTGACCTAGGTGTAACACCCAGGTTGTACACTTTATCCAGCGTGGATAAATCGAAAATAAAGGTACAGGGCAATGAAGGTTAGCGAACTGGCAAGGAAGGCAACCGTAACGGCAGATACGGTCCGCCATTATACTAAAATCGGACTGCTTGAGCCTGCACGAAACCCGGATAATGGCTATCAAATCTACGATAGTACTGCCCTCAAGTATTTGCGTTTCATCCAGAAAGCCCGGCTATTGGGTTTCAGTCTCCATGACATAGAAAAGATTGTGCACCACAAACATAGTGGATCGTCTCCTTGCCCTATGGTTCGTACACTGATGGCAAGCCGCCTACCAAAGGTTGAAAGTCAGATCGCCGAACTTCAGCAACAATTGACGCGCATGCAGCAAGCCATGGATGCATGGGAGGCGATGCCAGACGGTCTGCCGGATGGCAGTTCCATCTGCCCGTTGATTGAACATTGGAACAACTGGGAGGAACGGGATCATGGTTGAGTTTAGTTTGGAACGCTCATCAATTTCTCTGGTTTTGGACGGAGTGACCTGTAACGGCTGTGTTAACAAAATCCGAAAACTACTACAGGAGTTTGATCCTGAAGCAAAAGTTGAGGTAGACCTGGAAAGTAAAATCGCTCGGATTAGATCTTTGCTGACTACTGAACAAGTCATCGCTCGAATACAGAGTCTGGGTTACCAGGCACAGCAGGCAAAATCGGTTCAGCTTAAGTTTAAAACGGAAGGGATCAAGTGCAACGGTTGTCTCAGCAAGGTGCGTAAAGCTCTGACCGAAATCGATCCTCAGGCTGAAGCCGAAGCCGATTTCGAGACGAAAATACTCTCTGTAACCAGTCAGTTGGGTTCGCCGCGGCTGATCGAAGTAATATCGGAGTTGGGTTACGGTATCGAGCCCATAGTCGCTTCTGAACATGCACATTCTTCTGACGTTCAGCCTGAAAACGTTAAGCCAAAGAGCATTACTCCTGCAGACTCGTTACCGATTAATCAGCAACCGTCCAGAACAGCTGAAGAGGCGGTATCTGAAATATCCACTAGCGGCATGTCATCTGTCCAGGAAGCTAAAGCAGAGGGACAACAGGTTCATCTGTCTTTGGAAGGAATAACCTGCGCTGGCTGTGTTAAAAGTATTGAGGATGCACTGAAATTGGCGCCTGGTGTTACCCGTGTGGATGTCAACTTTGGTAGTCGTAGCGCTTTTGTTGTCGGAGGTGAAAATACAGAATCGCTGGTTAAGGCCATCGAAGATGCGGGTTATGGTGCCACCGAAGTTGTCGATCCAGAGCAGGCCGAACAACAGAAAGAAGCAAACGAGGCTGCCGAGTATAAAGGTAAGATTTTTAATACCGTTATCGGGCTTGGCTTGGGTGTTCCTTTGATGGTGATAAGTCTGGTGCACGAGATGAACGTATCTTCGGCCGGGGAGCGCACCCTGTGGGGGATGGTGGGATTGCTAACCCTGGTAGTATTACTGACAGCCGGACGTAGTTTCTATATCGGTGCCTGGAAAGGCTTTAAGCATCATAACGCCAACATGGATACCCTGATCGCTACCGGTACCGGAGCCGCATGGCTCTATTCAATGGTGGTAGTGCTAGTGCCCGAGATTCTACCTGAAACCGCTAGAGGCCTGTATTTTGAAGCCGCGGCGATGATTATCGGCCTGATAAACTTTGGCCAGGCACTGGAACTTAAAGCACGCGGTCGCACCAGTCAGGCGATCAAGCGGTTGCTGGATCTGCGCACCAAGACCGCACGCGTCTTGCGGGATGGCGAATTCCAGAAACTGCCGATTGATCAGGTGCAACAAGATGACCTGATTCAGGTACGTCCCGGTGAAAAAATTCCAGTCGATGGTGAAGTAACCGAAGGCAACAGCACACTGGATGAATCGATGCTGACCGGCGAGCCGATGCCAGTGAAAAAAACATCTGGCGACGAACTTTCCGCTGGCACGCTCAATCGCACGGGCGCTCTGACCTTTAAGGCTACCCGGGTAGGCAAGGCAACCGTGCTGGCGCAGATTATCGAGATGGTTCGCAAAGCCCAGAACAGTAAACCACCGATCAGTCGTTTGGCTGATCAGGTTTCTTCGATTTTTGTACCGGTGGTGCTGCTGATTGCGGTGGTGACCGCATTGATCTGGTACAACTTCGGGCCCGAGCCTCAGGTTGTTCATATGCTGGTCACCGCCACCACAATCCTTATCATCGCTTGCCCTTGCGCTCTGGGTTTGGCCACCCCGATCTCCACTATGATCGGCGTCGGCAAGGCAGCCGAACATGGCATTCTAATCCGCAATGGTGAAGCGCTTCAAAAGGCCAGCCGTTTGACCACTGTGGTGGTCGATAAGACCGGCACACTCACCGCCGGACAGCCCGAGGTAACCAACGTCCAATTCTTCGGTTCACTTGACGAACAGCATACTTTGGCCTTGGTGCATGCCCTGGAAAGCCGCTCTGAGCATCCGCTCGGTGAAGCCCTGGTCGATTACACCAGGTCCGCAGCGGCAGCAGAGAATCTGAGTGATTTTCAGTCCCTGTCCGGACTGGGGCTCCAGGCGAATATCTCTGGCCGGGCTGTCATGATCGGCAACCCGCGTTTGATGATGCAGCAAAAGATCGATATCGGGCCGGCGAAATCACTGGCACAAGGCTGGGAGGAACAGGCCAGAACCGTGGTATATATGGCTATCGATGGCCAGTTGGGGGCTGTTTTTGGTATCGCTGACCCGATCAAACCCGATGCTTTGGCCGCTATCCAACGGCTGAAACACGATGGCGTTAAAGTGCTGATGCTGACCGGGGACAATCCGTCGACCGCTGCAGCGGTAGCCAGGGCGACCGGTATTGACGACTTTCGAGCACAGCTGTTACCCGAAGATAAACTGGCCGAAATTCGCAAGCTGCAGGCACAAGGCGAAAGCGTTGGAATGGCAGGGGATGGTATCAACGATGCGCCTGCTCTTTCACAAGCCGATGTGGGTTTTGCCATTGGTTCGGGCACCGATGTAGCAATCGAAAGTGCCGACATAACCCTTATGCGCGGTTCTCTGCATGGCATTGCCGACGCGATCGAATTGAGCCGGGCCACTCTTAAAAATATCAAACAGAATTTGTGGGGGGCATTTGCTTATAACTCATTGGGTATTCCGATCGCTGCGGGTGTGCTTTTCCCGGTGACCGGAATGCTACTGAGTCCGGTTATTGCCGGGGTGGCGATGTCGCTATCATCGGTGACAGTGGTTAGCAACGCCAATCGGTTACGCTTTTTTAAAGCCAGCCG